>NZ_AP027270.1:2467432-2804915 GCF_036322705.1 Maricaulis maris | reverse complement strand
AGCACGTCGGCACCATAGGCTGCGGCGCAGCTCATCGCTTCAACGAGGAAGTCCGGCTCGGTGCGCAAGGCGTCCTCGGCCGAGAACTCGATCTCGTCGAATGTACCGGCGGCATGCTGCAGGCAACGTTCGATGGTCTGCAGGACTTCGCGCCGCGACATGCGCAGCTTGGCCTCCCGGTGGATCGGGCTGGTGGCGATAAAGATGTGCAGGCGCTTGCGGCGGGCCGGTTCCAGCGCCTTTGCGGCGGCGTCGATATCGCCCTCGGTCGCGCGGGCGAGTGAGCACAGGGTGGAATTGCGGATTTCCGAGGCGATCAGCCGGATCGCTTCGGCATCGCCGGGCGAGGCGGCAGCAAAGCCGGCCTCGATCGTGTCGACCCGCATCGCCTCGAGCAGGCGGGCGATCTCCAGCTTCTCACCCGGATTCATCGAGAAGCCGGGGGCCTGCTCGCCATCGCGCAGCGTGGTGTCGAAAATGTGCAGCTGATCCGGCGTCCGGCTGGTCATGGGCTTCAGTGTCGGGGTGGACATGCTTGTCTCCAACGGTCCGGACCGGCAGCCGCCTGGGCTGCGATCCCTGAAACAATCCCCGGAGCCATCGCCGGAGAGATCGGGCTTTCCGCGTCGCGGGTGAAGACGCCGCGAACGTCGAACAGCCGGGCGACCTGGCGGGCCAGCACATCCATGTTGCGGGCGCCATCACGGGCATCGAGCGTCATGGTGACGGTCGACCGACCCTCAGACATTTCGCCCTTGTCGAGCGTGGCGATCGTGAAGCCCCGGCGTTCCACCAGTCCGATGAGCCGCATCAGCGCGCCTTCGGCGTCGGCGAGTTCAATACGAAGCGAGGTGCGCATGATCAGTCCTCCATCATGTCGGCGTTGGACGCGCCCGGCGGGACCAGCGGCCAGACATTCTCGCGCGGGTCGATCAGGACATGCGCGAGGATCGGGCCGCGGGCATTGAGCAGGCGGTCGATGGCCGCGGGAACTTCCTCGCGGCTGTGAACGGTGAAGGCCTCGATGCCAAAGGCATGGGCGACTTCTGCGAAGTCAGGATTGTCGTAGAGATCGATCTCCGAGAAATTCTCCTCGAAGAAATATTCCTGCCACTGCCGGACCAGGCCCAGGGAGGCATTGTCCAGCAGCAGGATCCGGATCGGCACGCCGTAACGGCGGGCGGTCGCCAGCTCCTGGATGTTCATCATGATCGAGCCGTCGCCGGTGATGGTGACGACCTTGTGGTCGGGCCGCGTCATGGCGGCACCGATCCCGGCGGGCAGGCCATAGCCCATGGCACCCAGTCCGGCCGAGGTCAGATGGTGTTCAGGCCGCGAGAAGCGGCAATGCTGGGCAACCCACATCTGGTGCTGACCGACATCGCAGGCGGCGATGAAGTCGTCGCCGGCGGCCTCGGACAGTTCCTTCAGCATGGCCGGTGCGAAAACACCCGAGCCCGGCGCGTCATAGCGGAAGGCATGGCGGTGTTTGCGTTCGATACAGGTCTCGCGCCAATCGGCGATGTCCAGCCACCCATTGGTGATCCCGGCCAGGATCGCGGTGATGTCACCGGCCAGGCCAATCTCGGCCCGGCGCAGCTTGTCGATCTCGGCGGCATCGCCATCGATGTGGATGATGCGCGCGCCCGGGGCGAAACTGTCGAGGCGTCCGGTGGCGCGGTCGTCAAACCGGGCCCCGCAGCAGATCAGCAGGTCGCTTTCATCGACCGCGACATTGGCGGCGCGGCCGCCATGCATGCCGAGCATGCCCAGATAGGTCTCGCTGTCGGGGTGGGCGCAGCCCAGCGCCTTCAGGGTAGCAACAGTCGGAATGCCGGTCCGGGCCATGAAATCGCGCACGGCATCGACCGCACCGGCCAGGGTCACCCCGCCCCCGATATAGAAAACCGGGCGTTCTGCCTGGGCCAGCAGAGCCGTCGCCGCCGCCAGGTCTGATTCTGGCGGATGCGACGGCTCGGCCACAGGCCGAGGACCTGGGGGAAAGGTGGGGTATGCCTCGGCTTGCAGGACATCCTTCGGCAGATCGATCAGGACGGGACCGGGACGCCCGCCTTCCGCGATCTCGAAGGCCTCGGCGATCATCTCCGGAATCCGCATGGGGTCCCGGATGATGATCGAGTGTTTCACGACCGGCATCGACATGCCGAACACGTCGACTTCCTGGAAGGCATCCGTGCCCATCAGTCCGGACGGCACCTGGCCGGTCAGGATGATCATCGGCACGCTGTCCAGATAGGCATTGGCGATGCCGGTCAGGAGATTGGTGGCGCCCGGCCCTGAGGTCGCGAGGCACACGCCGGCCTTGCCGGTCAGGCGGGCCTGGGCATCGGCAGCGAACGCCGCCGCCTGTTCATGCCGGACCAGAATATGTTGCAGGGACGAGCCGGTCAGCGCGTCATAGACGGGCATGATGGCGCCGCCCGGATAACCGAAAACGCGCGTCACGCCGAGAGCTTCCAGCGTCCGGACGACTGCGTGCGCCCCGGTCTGGCGGGCACGCGGCCGGGTCGCGTCGGCGGGGCTTGTCGTTGCGGCAATATCGGTGGCGGTCAGGGCCGTCATCTTGTGTCGTCCTTTGTCGGGTCGGGCGGGGCCGGCTAGTTGTTGGCGCCGGGTTGCAGCCACGGCATGTCGGCGCGCAGGGCGGCCCCGACCTTCTCGATCGGATGCTCCAGGTCCTTGCGCAGCAGGGCGTGGTATTGCGGCTTTCCGGCCTGGTTTTCGGTGATCCAGTCGCGCGCGAACGTGCCGTCCTGGATGTCCTTGAGGACTTCACGCATGCGGGCGCGGGTCTCGTCATTGATGACGCGGGGGCCGGAACGCAAATCGCCATAAATGGCGGTTTCCGAGATGAACTCGTGCATCTTCGCCATGCCGCCCTCATAGAGCAGGTCGACGATCAGCTTGAGCTCATGCAGGCATTCGAAATAGGCGACTTCCGGCTGGTAGCCTGCATCGACCAGGGTCTCGTATCCGGCCATGACCAGCTCGGTCGCGCCGCCGCACAGCACGGCCTGTTCGCCGAACAGGTCGGTCTCGGTCTCTTCGGCGAAGCTGGTCTCGATGATCCCGGAATTGGCTCCGCCGATGCACGCCGTGTAGCCGAGTGCCCGGTTTCGGGCTTCGCCGGTGGCATCCTGCTGGACCGCGAACAGGCAGGGCACGCCGCGACCGATCTCGTACTCGCGGCGGACCAGATCGCCCGGACCTTTCGGCGCGACCAGGATCACATCAACGCCTTCCGGCGGTGTGACGCGACCGAAATGGACCGAGAAACCGTGCGCGAACAGGACCGCATCGCCGGCCGACAGATTGGGTGCGATCGACTCGCGGAACAGGGCCTCGTGGCTCATGTCCGGGGTCAGGATGGCGATCAGCTTGGCGGCCTTGGTGGCCTCTTCCGGCGTCGCCGTTTTCAGGCCATCGGCCTTGGCTTTGGCTTCGCCGGGGCCGCCCGGTCGGACGCCGACCGTCACATCGCAGCCGCTCTCCTTGAGGTTCATGGCATGGGCTCGCCCCTGGCTGCCATAGCCGATCACGGCAATGGGCTGGGATTTGAAGGCTGTCGTGTCGACCTCGAAGGCAGCACGGCGGGACGGGGTGGAGGCGGTCATGCGGGCATCTCCTGCTTGGATTGCATGTGTTGGCTTGGCGGCGTCGCGGGTGGCGTCGGCGCGATGATTGTGGTGGCGCCGCGTGACGCCGAAGCGACCAGGGCAGCGTATTTGGCAAAGACGCCGGTCGGTGCCGGCCGACCGGAGGATGAAACCGGGCGTTCGCTCAGGTCCGCCTCGACATCGATCCGGCGAGCCGCGACATCGATGCGGATGATGTCACCATTACGGATACGGCCGATCGGACCGCCGTCGGCAGCTTCCGGGCTGACATGGCCGATCACGAAGCCCTTCGACGCGCCGGAGAAGCGGCCGTCGGTAATCAGGGCGACGTCGCCCGCCAGGCCTTGGCCGACCAGGGCGGCGGTGACGCCCAGCATTTCGCGCATGCCTGGGCCGCCCTTGGGGCCTTCATTACGGATGATGAGGATATCGCCCGGCTTGATCGAATTGGCCTCGACCGCGGCGAAAGCCTCTTCCTCGCACTCGAACACGCGGGCGGGACCGGAAAACGCGTTGCGGTCATGGCCGGACAATTTCAGGACCGAGCCCTCGGGCGCCAGGTCGCCGGTCAGGATGCGGAAGCCGCCATCGGGCTTGACCGGATTGGCGACGGTATGGATGACGCGCTGGTTCAGGGACTCTTCTGCGCTGGCGCATTCGCCGTGCAGGCTTGTGCCGGTGACGGTCGGGGTGTCGGCCAGCAAACCGCCCTCGATCAGGCGCTGCCCGAACAGGCGCGATCCGCCGGCCAGGAACATGTGGTGCGCCAGGAACCGTCCGCCGGGCTTCAGATCGGTGATGACCGGAGCCTCGCTCGAGATGCGGTCGAAATCGGCAATGTCGAATGGCACGCCGGCTTCTGCGGCAATGGCTGCCACATGCAGGATGGCATTGGTCGAGCCGCCGGAGGCCGAAGCCGCGATCACGGCATTGCGCAGGGAGGCTTCGGTGATGAAGCGGCGTGGCGTGGTCCCGGTCCTGGCCAGCTCGACCGCCAGGCGACCGCAGCGCGCGGCGGCGGCGGGCTTGTCCGGGTGCGGAGCCGGGATATCGTTCACGCCCATCGGGGACAGGCCCAGCATGGTCAGGATCATCGCCATCGTGTTGGCGGTGAACTGACCACCACAGGCGCCGGCGCCCGGGCAGGCCGCCTTTTCGACCTCTGCCAGCCCCTTGTCGTCGAGTGTACCCGCCGCGTGCGCACCGACCGCTTCGAACACGTCCTGGATCGACAGCGCCTTGTCACCCAGCTTGCCGGGCATGATCGTCCCGCCATAGAGGATGCAGCCGGGAACATCCAACCGCGCCAGCGCCATAGCGGCCGCCGGGATGGTCTTGTCGCACCCGACCAGAATGACCACGCCATCCAGGCTGTGACCACGCACGGCCAGCTCGATCGAGTCGGTGATGACCTCCCGCGAGATCAGGGAGGCGCGCATGCCGTCCGTGCCCATGGAAATCCCGTCCGACACCACGATCGTGTTGAAATCGACGGGATGACCTCCGGCTTCCCGGACAGCTTCGCGGACCGGTTCGGCCAGATCGGCGAGGTGCATGTTGCAGGGCGTCACCGTGGTCCAGGTGTTGATGACCCCGATCATCGGCTTGTCGAAATCGGCATCCTCCATGCCGGTCGCACGCAGCATGGCCCGGGCCGGAGCCCGCGCCGGGCCGGCCGTAATGGCGTCTGAGGATTTGCGGTGGTCGTGTGTCATCAGGGTTTTCCGTGGGTCAAAACACAAAAAACCCCGCTCCGGGTTCCGGGAGCGGGGTTTTTTGTCTGCCAGTTGGCGAGGTCTCTCGTCAGGCAGGCGTGCTTACCGCTCCCGTTATGGTCGGGATAATAAGTACAAGTACGAGGAGGAGGAGGCCGAGCGTGTTCACCCGCTCGCCCATCAGGGCGGCGGCCGGGGCTACCGGCAAGGCAAACGCTTTGGTCATCACAATCAGCTTTTCAATCTCTATTGCGCTGCAACGTGACCCGATGATTTGGTTAAGGCAACCCCGTACTGGAAAAAAACTGCACTAAACCGGAAAATTTGACATCTGCGGGCATGGTTTTCCACTCATGCAGGTTTTGCTGCACAGGAATTTCATGCGCACGCGCGAGCGCGCGCACGCGAGGGGCCGCCGCTGACCTTTCGCGCTGCTCCCGGGAGGTGAGGGCCAACGTCTGCCCGACGTGCGGCATCGTGGTCAGGCGGGGTCCCGACCATGTGTTCCGGCCAATCTGAATGGCGGCTCATCTTGCCTCTTCGACAGGCAGGGGTGTTCAATTTCGGGCAGGGGGACGGGGTCGCACGGAAATCCGAATTAATCGGTTGACGGAAAATTGTGCGGGCGCAGCAAATTTACCGGCGACATCCGATCATGTCGCGACTCTGTGGATTGAACTGCTGGCGGCGGCCGACGCCAGCCTCTTTCCTGGGGAAATTAAATTGCGTGAAGTAGCGCTTCAGGAGTTCTCGTCGCACTAAATATTCGAATATGAGCCATGATAAGAAATATGTTGCATCGCAACATTCTCGACCCTAAAGTCGACACATCAAGAGTTGCCTCAAGGTGACCTGAGCCACAGATCGCAATGATTGGATCCGCCACCACGTCTGCGTGGTGCGGATCATGAGAGATGAAGGGCCGTACCCGGTCCCGTTCCGGCGCCCGTTGAGGCGACCATCCCCTCACTGATCCTGACCAGGGTTTTCAAGTGCTGCAGACACCCTGCAGCCCCGTCCGCGACCTGATGACAGGCCGGATGGTGGGGGTAGTTGCCAGAACGGGGGGATCCCAATGATTGGCAGGACACAGATGAACAAGACGCTGGCACGAGGTGCCGTCTGCGCGGTGCTGGCCGGCGTCGGCCTGACCGGCGCGGCGCATGCCGAGGTGTCAGAGGAAACAGCGTTCGTTTTCAACACGCTGCTCTTCCTGATCGGGGGCTTTCTGGTGATGTTGATGGCCGCCGGCTTCGCCATGCTGGAAGCCGGATTCGTCCGCACGAAACACACCGCCGCGATCTGTCTCAAGAATATCGCGCTCTACTCGATCGCCGGGATCATGTTCTACCTGGTCGGCTATCAGGTGATGTATGGCGGTCAAACCCCCTATTTCGGCATCCCCGAGCTCTGGGTTCCGTCCGAACTCGCGGCGGATGAGTCGATCGATCTCGGGACGGGCTATTCCGCCGCGTCCGACTGGTTCTTCCAGATGGTCTTCGTGGCAACCGCTGCTTCGATCGTGTCCGGCACCATTGCCGAGCGTGTGAAGCTGGGGCCGTTCTTCATTTTCGTGGTCGTCCTGACCGCCGTGATCTACCCGGTCCAGGGCTCCTGGGAATGGGGTGAGGGCTGGCTTGATGCCGATTTCGGTTTCTCGGACTTTGCCGGTTCCACCCTGGTTCACTCGACCGGTGGCTGGGCTGCCCTCGCGGGTGCCATCCTGCTGGGTGCACGGACCGGCCGCTTCGGCCCGGACGCCAAGCCGATGCTGCCGGGCTCCCTGCCGCTGGCAACCCTGGGTACGTTCATCCTGTGGTTCGGCTGGTTCGGCTTCAACGGCGCCTCCCAGCTGGCACTCGGGTCGGCCTCCGATGCGGTCGCGATCTCCCAGATCTTCGCCAATACCAACATGGCTGCGGCCGGTGGTGTCGTAACAGCCTACCTCCTGTCCATGCTGCTGGGCGGCGGAAAAGCCAATCTGGCGCTCTGTCTCAATGGCGCGCTGGCCGGGCTGGTTGCCATCACGGCCGAGCCGCTCACGCCGACCATCATGCAGGCCATCGCCATCGGCGCTGTCGGTGCCATCATTGCGACGCTCGGTGCCAAGCTGCTGGAGATGGTCCGTATCGACGATGTTGTCGGTGCAATCCCGGTCCACCTGTTCGCCGGCATCTGGGGCACGATGGCTGTGCCGCTCACAAATTCCGACGCCACCTTCTTCGGCCAAGGCGTTGGTGTTCTGGCAATCGGAGCCTTCGTCTTCATCACCAGCTTCATCGTCTGGCTGATCTTGAAAGTCACTGTCGGCATCCGCCTCTCTCCCGACGCCGAGAATGTCGGCGGCGACCTGTCCGAGCTTGGACACGACGCCGGCTCGATCTTCGCCAATGACGTGGGAAAGGCCTCAGCCCCGGCGCAGTAGCGGCTCATGTGTCCGGATCGATGAGCTCCGCCTTCATCGATCCGGGCGCGTCGCCGGACGGGGCCGTCCCGGAGCCAGACCTGTCTGTTTCATCAACCCCGGAGCGCCGGTCCAGTCCGGCTCTTCCCCAGACGCTGAAATCCGCGCCGGTCGTCGGGCGGTCAGCGGGAGAGCTGCGCTCCCGCCCCGCCCACCGACGCCTCAGCACACCCAGTTCTTCCTCACCCGTATTTCCACCCAGGAGTAAGTCATGAAAACCAAACTTCTCGCCCTTGGCCTCGCGGCCTGCTGCGTCACCGCCCCGGCCTCCGCCGCAGAAGTCGTCGGCAATGTCGGTCTGACCACCGACTACATCTTCCGCGGCATCACCCAGACCGATGGCGGTCCGGCGATTTCCGGCGGTTTCGACGTTGAGGCCGAGGGCTTCTATGTCGGCGTCTGGGGGTCGAGCGTCGATTTCTCTGACGACACCACGATGGAACTCGACCTGTATGGCGGTTACGCCTTCTCGGGTGCCGGGTTCGATTGGGACATCGGCGTGATCTACTATGCTTATCCCGATAGCCCGAGTGCGGGCGGCGACCAGAATTTCGTCGAATTCTACGGCGGTATCGGTCGTGAGTTCGGCCCCGTCGCCTGGGACGCCAAGCTCTCCTACTCTCCGGAATTCTACGGCGAGACCGGACAGGCCTGGTATCTGGAATCCGGCCTCGGCATGGAAGTCTTCGAAGGTATCACCGTCGATGGACGGATCGGCATGAGCCAGTTCGACGACATTCCGGCGGCCGACTATGAAGACTACCAGCTCGGTGTCTCCGGCACGGTCTTCGGCAATGTCGGATGGGATCTGCGTTATCACGACCTCTCGGATGGCGGCGATGACAGCATTGTGCTGTCCTTCTCGCAAAGCTTCGGCGGTTGATCCCTCGACCCTGAAGATTGCGGAAAGTGACTCAGGCCCGGCCAGGCGCCGGGCCTGATCCTATTTCGGCTCTACCCGCCAGATGCCGCCACCCGCACCGATGATCCATGCTGTTTGGCCAGACGGCGACACGGCAATCGCGTTCGGCGCCGGGATGTTCCAGCCACTGGCCTGCCAGCGAAATCCGGTCCCGGCCCGCACCCCGATATCGACACCCGTTGTCCCGACCGCGAGCCAGCCGTCCCCAAGGGCGGCGAGGTCAGAGCGGTAGCCGAGTGGTGGCATCTCGCTTGTCTGCCAGGTTTCACCACGATCCCCCGAATAGGCAAAGTTTCCGGCCGGGTCCTGCGGGGCCTGATAGTTTCCGCCGCTGAGGGCAAGCCCATCATCCGGGCCGATCGAGACGGCGAAAATGCCCGCTCCTGCCGACCCGGCCGCCATCGGCGTTTCACGGGCGTCCCACGTGTCTCCGAAATCGCAGGTGCGCAGAATCCGGGCGACGGCTCCGCCGCCTGTGCCGATAAACGCACAGCCATCGGGTGTCAGGCCAATCGATGAATTGGACGCGGCAAAGCCGGCCTCGGACTCGAGCGGGACCGGGCCGACCTCGAGGGCCTGCCAGGTTAGCCCACCGTCGAGGGTTCGCAGGACCAGAAAGACGCCGTCGACCGGATCAGAAAAGGCCAGGCCGCGCTCACCGTCCCAGAAGGCAAGGCTGTCGAAAAAGGCCGCGCCGGTCTCGTCTTCCCAGACCAGGCGGAAGCTCGCCCCACCATCCCGTGTCTCGATGATGCGGGCCGGCTGACCGGCTGTGACGAAGAGTGCGCGCTGATCATCGAACGCATGGGCGGAGCGCAGATCGGCACCCTGCGCGAGCGCTACCGTCCTGACCTGCCAATTCGCGCCGCCATCGCGTGTCTGCAGGACCTGGCCATCCGGTGCGCCGATCCAGACGATGTCGTCATCCACCACGCTGAGGCCGCGCAGGGAGGCGGTCACACCGCTTTCCTGCGGGGTGAGGCTCCAGTCGGACTGCGGCGCGGGGGTGCAGGCCGACATCAACGCCGTGGCGGCGGTGAAGCCGGCGAGGTTGTGCCACCTCACTCGCGCAGACCCATCAGCGCCGCGCTATCGCAATGCCAGCATGTGTCGGCACCGATCGGGCTGCCGGGCGGGATCGGTGTATCGATCAGCTCCGGCGTCTCGCCGGCGTCAAACCGTTCGAGGCCCGCAAGGGCGGCCCGGGCCAGCCAGAGTTGGTGCGCGGCATCCGCGCCGCTGCGCCGCCGCGAGGGTTCGTTGCGGGCCATGGTTTCCAGGCGGAGCCGCGCTGCGGCCGCCGGGGCAACAGGATCCGAGGCGAGGATCTCGAGCAATTGCGCAACATACTCGGTTTGCAGCGCATTCCGGATCGGGGTCAGGCGCGCCGCCTCATCCCGGGGCGCGTCAAACAAGTGCTCTTCGACCTCGCTGAGCAGGTCCTCCAGGGTCATCTGGCTGTCATCCCGGGCGGACTGTTCGGCCAGTCGCGAGAGCCGCGACGGGTTGAGCAGGGCCTGGAGCGTGATCCGTCCGGCTGCGGCCGCCGCACCGGTCCGGCTGAAGGCCGGATAATCATCCGACCGGAACAGCTCGCGCGTGGCGGCCGCGTCATAATCGGCGAACGGAGCGGGCATCATGAGCGCGAGGATGTCGTCAGACAGGTCGAGGATCTGCGGGTCGAGTGTTGCCAGAAGCGCCTGGAGCGCGCGGGTCTGATCGTCTGCGCTGACCGGTGTCATGCCGACCAGATCGGCCCGGTTGGGTCCATAGTTGAAGGCCACGCCCCCGATGGATTTGGCAGCCGCTTCAACCTGGTAGCGGTGATACAGGTAGATCGGCGGCAGCACCTGGCGCAGGGCGCTTGCCGGTTGACCCTCTGCAAGCACCTGCGGGCCGAAAGTCTCCAGGGCCCGGGCCCGCACCGCCAGCGTTTCGGTCAGGCTCGCGACCGGGTCTGCGCCATTGTCCCAGAGATTGGCCAGGGGATGGGCGCTCGCATTGCCCCGGGCGTGGCGGTCGGTGATGTAAAGCAGGTCGTTGGCTGCGGCCTCATTGAGGATATGATCGAGCGCCCGGGCCTCGACTTCGCCCTCGCCGAACTCACCGTAGAGCCATGAAATCGCGACGCGATCCCAGGCGGCAATGCCGATCCCGTAGGCTTGGCTGGTATCCATCTCGCCCGTCGCGTCGAGGGTGACGAGCGGTGCCGGATAGTCCATTACCGAGGCCCGGTCGGAGACGCTGGCGGCAAAGTTGTGCGCCAGGCCGATCGTGTGTCCGATCTCGTGCGCCGAAAGCTGGCGGATGCGGGCGAGCGCCAGCTCCAGCGGATCATTGGCGGCCCCGGATCCGGTCGCCCCGGCACCCATAAGTCCCTCAAAGATCATACGATCCTGGCGAACACGTTGGGAGCCCAGAATGACCCGTCCCTTGATGATCTCGCCCGTCCGGGGGTCGATGACCGAGCCGCCATAGGACCAGCCCCGGGTCTGGCGATGGACCCACTGGATGACATTGTAGCGAATATCAAGTGGGTGGGCGCCTTCGGGCAGGAGCTCGACCCGGAAGGCGTCCTCATAGCCGGCGGCGGCGAAGGCCTCGGCCCACCAATTGCCGCCTTCGATCAGGGCGTCGCGGATCAGCGGCGGGGTGCCGCGGTCGAGATAGTACACGATCGGCTCCACGACCGGGCCGGATTGTGCTGACGGATCAACACGTTCGAGGCGATGCCGCAAGGCCAGGGAGCGCCGGACCGGCGCGTCCAGAGGGGTCGCCATGTCATAGAAATCGAGGGTGATGGCACCGGATCGATCATCCGCCTCGCGCGGCTCATAGCCCTCGGGCGGCAGGGCGGCGAAGGAATGGTGGACGGTCAGGGTGACCGAGCCCGGTGCCGGGGTCACGGCCCGGACTTCGGAGCCGGGGCTTGCGCTGGTGAGCGTCAAAAGCGCATCGATTTCAACGTTTTCCGGGAAGGCGAGGGCGCTTTCGGTGATCGGGGCGGAGCGGTCCGCAGCGATCGAGAAACTGCCCTGGCCGGCGCCGGAGAGCTGGTCAGCCGTCCCGACCGGGTCCCGCTTGAGAAAATCAGATAAGTCAATCAGTATGTTACCATCTTCCTCGGCGAGGATGTCGGTGGACCAGATGATCGAGCGGGCGAAGGAGTTGCGGGTTGCGGCGGCCTCTTCGGGGCCGGCACCACCGGCGCGGTAACCGGTGTTCTCGAACTCGGCGAAGACGCGATCATTGACCCGGAAAAAGCGAAGGATTTCAGAGCTTGAGCCGAGTCCGCGGTCGAGCCCGACGGGGTTGGATCCGAGCCCGGATGTCAGGCTGGCGGTATAGATCATGCGACCCAGCCCGTTGCCGTCGCCAGCCCTCAGTCGGGCCAGGATCCGACCGTCGGAGGCGTCGATATAGAGCGGAATGAAACCATCGCGAAGCTCAAGGTTTTCAATTGTTTGCGTGTAGCTCTGCGCGTCCTGCGCGGCCGCCATGGAGGCCATCGGGGTCAGCGCGGTACAGGCCAGCGCGGCAGCACTTAACATCACGCGCATCATGGTGCCGGTCTTCGTGCCGGTCCGGGTGGTGGTCTTCATGGTGGTCTTCATCCTGATCTTGATCCCCGTCATTTCGACGACGCTAGCCGAGCTTCCCGGGGGTGTCACCCGCCTGCTTGACCAATCTGGATATTGTATCCAATTGTTGAGGGCGTCGATTTTTTCGGCCGGGAATGACAGGCTGCTCACCAGACGGCCGGACCGGTCGATCACAGCCGTGAGGCGCCGGCTTCGGGGATCGGATGACCGCTCCCGTGCACGGGACAGATTTTGAGGGACAGGGCATGACACAGGTAAACTGGCGCGGGGTCTTCCCCGCCGCGACGACCCAATTCGCCGAAGACCTCTCGGTCGACCTCGCTGCGACCACGGCGGTCGTGACGGCGCTGGTCGAGGACGGCGTGCATGGCCTGATCGCCATGGGCACGGTGGGCGAGAACAATTCCCTGAACGCCGAGGAAAAGCGGGCAGTGCTGGCGGCCATTGTCGAGGCCGTCGACGGCCGGGTGCCGGTGCTGACCGGTGTCTCGGAACTGACGACGCCGCTTGCGCAAACCTATGCCCGCGATGCGGCCCGGATCGGCGCCGACGGGCTGATGCTGCTGCCCGCCATGGTCTATGTGCCCAGCGAGGCCGAGCTGGAGGCGCATATCCGGGCCGTGGCCGCGGCCTCCCCGCTCCCGGTCATGCTCTACAACAACCCGCCCGCCTATCGTGTCTCGATCTCGCTCGACACGCTGGAGCGCCTGTCGGATGTCGAAACCCTGGTGGCGATCAAGGAAAGCGCGCCCGACCCGCGCCGGATCACCGATATCGTCAATCGTTGCGGCGACCGCTATCGCGTCTTTGCCGGGCTTGATGATGTCGCCCTCGAGGAGATCCTGCTCGGTGCGGTTGGCTGGGTGTCCGGCCTGACGAATGCCTTCCCCGCCGAGTCGATCGCGCTCTGGGATGCAGTCGAGCGCGGCGATCTGGAGACCGCGCGGGCCATCTATCGCTGGTTCATGCCGCTCCTGCACCTCGATGCCGAGCACGACCTCGTCCAGTCCATCAAGCTGGCGGAAGCGGTGATGGGGCGCGGCTCGGAACGGGTCCGCATGCCGCGCATGGTGCTGGCCGGCGAGCGCCGGGCCGAGGTGATCGCCATGGTGGAGACCGCCCGCGATACCCGTCCGATCAGGCTGCCCTCGGTGCTGGCCCACTAGGCCGGGCGGCAGGGAGCGCGCCATGCCCCATGTCTTTCACTGTCTCGACGGTCATACCTGCGGCAACCCGGTCCGGCTGGTCACCGGGCCACTGCCCGACCTCGCCGGCACCAGCATGAGCGAGAAGCGGGCCGACTTCATCGCCCGCCATGACTGGATCCGGCGCTCACTCATGTTCGAGCCGCGCGGCCATGACATGATGTCGGGCGCGATGTTCTATCCGCCCTGTTCCGACGATGCCGATGCCTCGATCCTCTTCATCGAGACCTCTGGCTGCCTGCCCATGTGTGGCCATGGCACGATTGGCGCGCTCACCCTGGCGCTGGAAAACGGGGTCATCGCCCCGGCCGACCGCCGCCATGTGAAACTGGACGCGCCGGCGGGCCGGATCGAGGCGGAGATCAGCTGGGAGGGCGGCCATGTCAGCGGCGTGCGGATCCGCAATATCGCCTCCTATCTCGCCGTCTCCGGGCTGATGCTGGACATCCCCGGCTGGCAGGCCATCACCGTCGATATCGCCTATGGCGGCAATTACTACATCATCGTCGAGCCGCAGCCCGGCTATGCCGATCTCGACGCGATCAGCCCGGCCGACATCCTGCGCCTGAGCCCGCTGATCCGCGCTGCGGCCAACCAGGCGGTCACCCTGGCCCATCCCGAGGACCCGAGCGTGGGCGGCGCCAGCCATGTCCTGTGGACCGGTCAGCCGCGCGATCCGAAAGCCCACGCCCGCAACGCCGTCTTCTACGGCTCCCGCGCCATTGACCGCTCCCCCTGCGGCACCGGCACCAGTGCCCGCATGGCCCAGCTCGCCGCCCGCGGCCTGCTCAAGCCGGGCGATGATTTCGTGCATGAGAGCATCATCGGCAGCCTGTTCGAGGGGCGAGTGGAGCAGGCAACCACGGTCGGCGGTTTCGCCGCGATCATTCCCAGCATCAAGGGCTGGGCCATCCAGACCGGCGTCAACACGATCCGGGTCGATCAGCGCGATCCCTATTGGGACGGCTTCACGGTGGGGTAGGGGGCCGAGCGCTCCCATGACACGCCCGTCATCCCACGGTCGCGGCGTGGCCGCGATCCGGGGGACCTCCGCCAGCCCGCCATTCATCCGGCCTCCACTGACTTTCCGAACTCATCCACCGGTCTGGCCGAGGTCCCCCGGATGCCCGCTGCGCGGTCACCGTGGGATGACGGAGGTTTGTGTGTTTGCGGAACAGTGAGGCGGGGCACAGCGAGGAAGCCCATGTCGCCTGCCGCGTCGCCCGTCCGACAGCGCCCCCCGGAAACGAAAACACATTTTTCCCGGACGCAGGCCCGGCCCCGAGCCGGGCGCAGATCCGGGACCCACGCACTCATCCTGCAAGCGATGAGTCGCCCGTCGGTCCCGGATGGCGCTCCGCGCCTCCGGGAAAAATGCGAGGGGGATGGAGGGTCGAAGGGGGCGAGCGCCGCGAGGAGGATCCCGGCGCAGTCTAGCCCTCAAACGCCTTCACCAGCGCTGTCCGGGCCGTGATGATGTGGGCGACCATCCGGTTGGCGCCGGCGACGGGGTCGCGGGCTTTCACGGCGTCCAGCAAGGCGTCATGCTCGGCATCGGCTGTCCGGCGCGCCTCGGGGCCGAGTGAGAGCTGGAGGCGGACATAGCGCTCGATATTCTGGTTGAGCGCGCGGACCAGCGCCTGGGTGCGGGGCTTGTCGGCGGGGGCATGCAAGGCCGCGTGGAACTCGCGATTGAGGGCGCCCCAGCTGGCGGCGTCGTTGTTGGCCAGGGCGGCCTTCTCACGGTCCCGGATCTCTTCGATCCGGGCGATGTCGGCGGTGCATGCGGCCTGGATCGCATGGGCGAACAGGCCGGGTTCGAGCTGGATGCGCAGATCGAACAGCTCTTCCATCTCCGCCGCCGAGACCGGCGAGACGGTGACGCCCTTGTTGGCGTGAAAGACGACGAGCCCTTCCACTTCCAGTTGGCGCAGGGCTTCGCGAACCGGCATGCGAGAGACCTTGTAGGCCTCGGCCAGCGCCTCCTGCCGCAGCGCCTCTCCCGGCACAAATTCATTGGCGAGGATGCGCGAGCGGATCCGGTCGGCGAGCCGGTCGACCACTGACACGGTCTCGATCGGGTCTGAAAAGCTGGGGTCCGGTCGCGGCACACGGGGCTCCGATACTCAGTTGGGATCAGCCAGACTAGGCAGGTCCGCGCGCCCTGTCATGCCGGCTTTGCCCTGATCCTGGTCGGGGGCCGCGGGCGTCTCAGTCGAGGACGAGAATTTCGATCAGCTCGCCGGCTGCGATGCGCGGCGCCTCGATCGCGCGCGGGATCAGGAGTTCGGCCCGGGCGAGGGCGGAGATCATGCCGCTGTCCTGACTGCCGGCCGGGCGGACGCCACCCGTTTCGGGATCGAAACGACCGCGGATCCAGGTTTCCCGGGCGCCATTGGCCGGCAGGTCGGCGCTCAGAAGGGCCCGGCGCAGGCGCGGCCGGGGTCGTTCGCCCAGCAGGGTTTCGACCGCGGGGCGCAGGACCAGTTCGGCGACCACGAGCGCCGAGACCGGATTGCCGGGCAGGCCCAGCACCGGCAGGTCGGGCAGATGCCCGAACCAGGTCGGCTTGCCCGGCTTGAGGGCGATCTTCTCGAAATGAAGCGTGCCGCCCATCTCGGCAAAGACATGGCGCAGATGATCATGATCGCCCACCGAAGCTCCGCCGATCGTCACCAGAAGGTCGTGATCGCGGGCGGCATCGAGGGCGCTGCGCACGGCCTCCGGTGTGTCCCTGGCAATGCCCATATCGACCGGTATTGCGCCCCACTGGGCGAGCAGGCCCATGATGGCGGGGGCATTGGTATTGATGATCTGACCGGGTCCGGGCGGCGCGCCGGGCGGGACCAGCTCGTCGCCGGTGGCCAGAACCCCGATCCGCGGTCGCCGGACGACGTCAAGCCAGGAGGCGCCGCTGGCGGTCGCCAGGGCGAGCCGGGAAGGCGTCAGGCGGTCGCCGGTTTCCAGCAGGGTCTGCCCTGTCTCGAAATCGCCACCCCTGGGTCGGACGTGACGCATCGGGCCCGGCGTGTCGCGCAGGGTGATCCGCTCGCCCCGGCGGTCGGTGTTTTCCTGGATCACAACCTGGTCGGCACCCTCGGGCAGGGGGGCGCCGGTCGAGATGCGAACCGCTGTTCGAGGCTGGATGGGCTGATCGAGCGCATGCCCGGCCGCGGCTTCACCGGCCAGCGGCAGGGTCACGGGATTGCCGCCGAGATCCCCGGAGCGAACCGCATAACCATCCATTGCCGAGGCGTGGAAGGGGGGCTGGGTCAATTGCGCCCGGACCGGTGCCGCGAGGACGCGCCCGGCCGCCTCGGCGAGGCCGACGGTCTCGGAGTCGAGCACAGGCAACTGGCCGCGCACGCGTGCAATCGCCTCGAGCAGCGGGATCATGGCGTGCGATCTCCTGTGCCATCTCCTGTGCCATCGCCTGTGCCCTCGCCCGTGCCCTCGCCTGTAGCGGCGGGTTCGCCCACCGCCGTCGCGCGATGCCAGTCGCCGGACTTGCCGCCGCTCTTGGTCTCAAGCTGGAGGTCGGTGATGCGCATGCCCTTGTCGAGCGCCTTGGCCATATCATAGAGCGTCAGGGCTGCCACCGAACAGGCCGTCAGGGCCTCCATTTCGACCCCGGTCTTGCCATCGGTGCGCACGGTCGCGGTGATCGCGAAGGCGGTCTCCGCCTCGACCGGTTCAATGGCAAGTTCGACCCGGGTGATCGGTAGCGGATGGCAGAGCGGGATCAGGTCCGAGGTTCGCTTGGCACCCATGATGCCCGCCAGCTCCGCCGTGCGGCAGGCATCGCCCTTGGGACCCTGGCCGTCGCGGATCGCGGCGAAGGCCGCGGCACTCATTTCGATCCGGGCACTGGCGGTCGCGGTGCGACGGGTGATGGCCTTGTCGCCGACATCGACCATGCGGACCCGGCCGCTCTCGTCCTGATGGGTCAGCCCGCTCATCCGCCTTCACCCAGGCGGGGCAGGATCTCGACCAGGTTGCAGGGTTTGTGCGACGCATCGAACTCGTGCCGCAAAATGCCGTTCCAGGCGTCCTTGCAGGCCCCCATCGAGCCGGGGATGGCAAAGATGTAGGTCGCTCGGGCGATGCCCGCGAGGGCGCGCGATTGCAGGGTTGAGACGCCGACCGACTGAAAGGAAATCTGGTGGAAGACCACCGAGAAGCCGTCGATCTCCTTGTCGAGCAGCGGCCGGATGGCCTCCGGCGTGACATCGCGGCCGGTCAGGCCGGTGCCGCCGGTGGTGATGATGGCCTGGATCGCCGGATCATCAAGCCAGCTCTGGATGCGCGCGCGGATCGCCTCGACCGTGTCCGGCACGATGGCGTGGTCGACGACGGTGTGGCCGGCGGCGGCGATCTGTTCGCGCAGCCAGGGACCGGTGCGGTCGCTCGTTTCGTCGCGTGTGTCCGATATCGTCATCACGGCAAAGCCGAGTTGGGGGTCAGCCATCACGCGTCCTCCTGGGCAATCTGGTCCTGCCAGTATTGCGACGCGGCGCTGTCGCTGTCACGCGCCTCGACCCAGTGACTGCCGCGCGTCGTATGGACGCGCTTCCAGAACGGCGCCTCGGTCTTCAGCCGGTCGATCAGGAAGCTGACGGCCTCCAGTGCGGCCCGCCGGTGCGGCGCGCTGGCAGCGACCACGACGATGGTCTCGCCGATGGCCATGCGGCCGACACGGTGATGGATCAGCGCCTGGCCGAGCGACCAGCGGGCGACGGCTTGCTCCCGAAGCGTTGCAAGCGCCTGCTCGGTGACGCCGGGATAGTGTTCCAGCTCCAGCGCTTCCAGCTCCGGCTCGGCACGGACCTGGCCGACAAAGCTGGCGACGGCCCCGTCGCCGGCTTCGCGCCCGGTCAACGCGCCCAGCAGGGCGGCGGCATCAAGCGGTGTGGCACTGACGCGGATGTCGTCCGGCATGGCTCAGCCTCCCGTGAAGGGCGGGCAGAAGGCGAGCCGGTCGCCGTCGGCGATGGCGCTGGGGCGGGTGACGATGCGGTCATTGCGGATCAGGCGGATTTCCGGCGCTTCAAGCGCGGCGGCGTCGGCATGCCGCGCGGTGAGCCAGGCAATCAGGTCTTCGCTATTGGCAATGGTGTCGGGCAGGTCGAGCCGGGTCTCGCCGGACCCGAACCGGTCACGCAGGGCGGCCATGTACTGGATATGGACCTGCATCCTAGCCTCCCGTGATTGCCATGTGGCGCGTGACCGACGGTTCGGCGCCCGGGCGGACGTCAAAATCATGCGCTTCCGGCTTGTCGGCAACGGCCTGGTTGATGGCGCGGTTAAGCCCCTCGAGACCCCCCTCGCGCAAGGCGCGGCGCAGGTCGACGGCGCCGTCCTGTCCCAGGCAGGCGTGCAGCTGGCCGGTGCAGGTCAGGCGGACGCGGTTGCAGCCGGCGCAGAAATTCCCGGTCAGCGGCGTGATCAGGCCGAGCTTGCCGCCGGTCTCCGCGATGCGGTGATAGCGGGCCGGGCCGCCGGTGGTTTCTGTCAGCGGGGTCAGGGTCCAGCGCTGCAGGAGGCGGTCGCGGACGGCACTGAGCGGCAGGAACTGGTCGGCACGGTCAGCCCCGACATCGCCGACAGGCATCACCTCGATCAGGGTGATGTCATGCCCCTGACCGTGCGCCCAGGCGATCAGATCGGGTAACACGTCCTCATTCTCGCCCTTCAGGGCGACGGCATTGATCTTGACCTTGAGGCCGGCCGCGGCGGCGGCCTCGATCCCGGCCAGCGTGTCGGTCAGCTTGCCGCCGCGGGTGAGCCGGGAGAAACGAACGGGGTCGAGCGTGTCGAGCGAGACATTGATCCGGCGCAGGCCGGCCGCCGCGAGCCGGTCGGCAAAGCGGGGCAGCTGGGTCGCATTGGTGGTCAGGGTGAGCTCGTCCAGCCCGCCGTCTTGGCCCAGACGCCGACCGAGGCGCTCGATCAGCGTCACCACGTCGCGGCGGACAAGCGGTTCGCCACCGGTGATGCGGATCTTGGTGATGCCCCGGTCGATAAAGGCACCGGCGACCTGTTCCAGCTCCTCCAGGGTCAGCAGATCGGCCTTGGGCAGGAATTCCGGCTGCGCTTTCATGCAATAGACGCAGCGCAGGTCGCAGCGATCGGTCACCGACAGGCGCAGATATCGGATCTGGCGGCCAAAGCTGTCGATCAGCGGCGAGGCCGGAACGGGCTGGGCCGGCAGCGAGGAGAGCGTCGGGGCAGGGGTCATGTCGGCAAACTTGGGCGCGATGACCGGTCGGGGCAAGGCGCTTTGCCGCACACGGGCCGCCAGGCACGGCATTGTGACCGCGCGCGAGCGCGGCGGGCAGGCTGACGAGCGCCCCGACAGGCACTCTGACGGGCGGTTTCCGCTTTCCCCGAGGCGTGCGGACCGGGAAACGGTGAAATCGCCCGATAGCGAGTAATTTGCTTCCGGCATCGGAAAAATGCCATGCTTGTGGAAATTCGTTCCTTGAAGATCGGTTTCGGGGAAGAATATGCCAACTCGCCGCACGGTCGCTCACTTGTGCGCTTGCGAAGTCTGTGCTGCACTAGCGAACTTTCGAAGTTTTGACGGGGGCGGGATTGCTCAGATTTGTGGACATCGACCAGACCTATCCGGAAAAGCGCTCCGAGGGCGAACGGCGTCAGGATTTCAAGGAAATCTATCGCGGTTTCTCGACCGGGGCGGCTGCCGAGCAGGCCTCGCGCTGTTCACAATGCGGTGTCCCCTTCTGCCAGTCCGGCTGTCCGCTGCAGAACAATATTCCCGATTGGCTGATGCTGGCCGGCGAGGATCGTCTGAGGGAGGCCTATGACGCCTCGGCGGCGACCTCGACCATGCCGGAAATCTGTGGCCGCATCTGCCCGCAGGACCGCCTGTGCGAAGGCAGCTGCGTGGTCGAAAAGTCAAAGCACGGGGCTGTCACCATCGGCGCCGTCGAGCAATATATCACCGATACGGCGTGGAAAGAGGGCTGGGTCGAGCCGCTCCATGTTGGTCCGGAGCGCGGCCAGAGTGTCGGTATCATCGGGTCGGGCCCGGCCGGTCTGGCCGCTGCCGAGCGCCTGCGTGAGAGCGGGTTTTCGGTCACCGTCTATGAGCGCGCCGACCGCGCGGGCGGTCTCCTGATGTACGGTATTCCCGGCTTCAAGCTGGAAAAGACGGTGGTCCAGCGCCGGCTCGACCGGCTCGAGCAGGGCGGGGTCGTGTTCAGGCTGAATTTCGAGGTCGGCCGCGATGCCAGCCTCGATGCGATCCGGGCCGAGCACCATGCCGTCCTGCTCGCGACCGGTGTCTATCAGGCCCGCCAGCTGACCTGTCCGGGCAGCGGCGATGGTGTCCTGCCGGCTCTTGATTTCCTGACCCGCTCGAACCGCGATGACCTGGGCGATCCGGCGGCCAATGACACGGTCCTCGACGCCAGGGGCAAGCGGGTCGTCGTGGTTGGTGGCGGCGATACCGCGATGGACTGCGTCCGCACGGCGATCCGCCAGGGCGCGACCTCGGTCACCTGTCTCTACCGCCGCGACCGCGCCAACATGCCGGGCTCGGCCCGCGAAGTGAAGCATGCCGAGGAGGAGGGGGTCGTCTTCGAATGGCTCTCCGCCCCGCTCGCCGTGCTGACCCAGGGCGACGGGATCTCGGCGGTGCGGGTCCAGGGCATGCGCCTGGGCGCACCCGACCGGTCCGGGCGCCGTGCACCGGAAGCTGATCCCGGCAAGACCTGGGATATCGGCGCTGACATGGTCATCTCCGCCCTCGGCTTCACGCCCGAGGACCTGCCGGTTCTGTTCGAGTCGCCTGATCTCTCCGTTCATCGCGACGGACGGGTCGAGGTCGACCGCGCCACGCGGATGGCCAGCCTGGACGGTGTCTTCGTCGCCGGAGACCTGCATCGCGGCGCCTCGCTGGTGGTGTGGGCGATCAAGGACGGGCTCGATGCTGCCCGTTCGATTGAATCCTATCTCGACAACCGGATGCGTGTGCTGGGAGCGGCCGAATGACAGACAAGACCTGGTCCGAAGCCGCCCATCGCCAGGGCCTCGAAACCCTCCGCGCGTCCGGCCTGATCGATCCGCGCGACGAGCGCGATGCCTGCGGCGTCGGCCTGATCGCCGACATGAAGGGGCGCGCGCGGCGCGACATCGTCGAACTGGCGATTGATGCGCTGAAGGCGGTCTGGCACCGCGGCGCCGTTGATGCCGACGGGCTGACCGGCGACGGCGCCGGCCTGCGCGTTGGCGTGCCACAGGACTTCTTCAAGGAAGCCGTCTCGCGGACCGGGCACGAGCCCGAGCGCGGGGATGTCATCGTCGGCATGATCTTCCTGCCCCGCACCGATTTTGCGGCCCGCGAACGCGCCCGCGCGATCATCGAGGCGGAAATCCTGCGCGAGGGTTTTGCCTTCTACGGCTGGCGCCAGCCGCCGATCGACACCTCGGTTCTCGGCGACAAGGCCCGTGCCATGCTGCCGGAGATCGAACAGGTCCTGTTCCGGGATCCGCGCGGCCGTGACAGCGAGGCGGTGCAGCGCGTGCTCTACATCGTCCGCCGCCGGATCGAGCGCCGGGCCCGCGAGGAAAACCTGCGCGATCTCTATGTCTGTTCGCTGTCGTCGCGCGACATCATCTACAAGGGCCTGTTCCGCGCCCAGGATATCGACGCCTTCTACCCGGACCTGCAATCGCCCGACTTCATCTCGCCCTTCGCGATCTTCCACCAGCGCTATTCGACCAATACCTTCCCAGAATGGCGACTGGCCCAGCCCTTCCGCATGCTGGCACACAATGGCGAGATCAATACGATCCGCGGCAATATCAACTGGATGCGCAGCCATGAGGTGCACATCGCGGAGACGGCCTTCGCCGATGCCGAAAACGATGTGAAGCCGGTGATCCAGCCGGGTGCCTCGGACAGTGCCGCGCTCGACCAGACCTTCGAGATCCTGGTCCGCGCCGGTCGCTCGGCGCCGATGACCAAGACGCTTCTCATTCCGGAAGCCTGGTCAAAGCGGGCCGACGTCATGCCGGAAGGCTGGAGCCGGATGTATGAATACTGCAACGCGGTGATGGAGCCCTGGGACGGGCCGGCGGCGATTGCCGCCTTCGACGGCCGCTGGGCAATTGCCGGTCTGGACCGCAACGGCTTGCGCCCGATGCGTTACGCCCTGACCAATGACGATGTGTTCGTGGCCGGGTCCGAGACCGGCATGGCGCCGGTCGATCCGACCACCGTGACCGAGCGCGGCTCGATCACACCGGGTCGCCTGATCGCGCTGGATATTGTCGAGGGCAAATTCTATCGCGAGCAGGACATCCTCAACGAGCTGTCGGAACAACACCCCTATACCCGCTGGCTCGGCGAGATGGAGGATCTGGAAAGCGTTGTCGGACCGGGCTCGGAAGACCAGCTCTTCAGCGATGCCGAACGGACGCGCCGCCAGGCCGCCTCGGGCTTTACCTTCGAGAATATCGAGCTCGTCATCAAGGCGATGGCCGATGATGGCAAGGAAGCCGTTGGCTCGATGGGCGATGATGCCCCGCTGGCGGTGTTGTCGGAAAGCTATCGCCCGCTATCGCACTTCTTCCGTCAGAATTTCTCCCAGGTCACCAATCCGCCGATTGATCCCTTGCGGGAAGGCCGGGTGATGGGTCTGAAAACCCGCTTCCGAAATCTCGGCAATATCCTCGGCCAGGGCGAGGCGCGCGCCAGCGTGCTCGTGCTGGACAGCCCGATCCTCAGCAATGGTGGTTATGAGCGCTGGCGGGCCCATATGGGCGGGGCGGTCAAGGAGATCGATTGCCTGCTGCCGACCCTCGGCGCCAATGGCGACGGACAGGCCCTGCGCACCGCCATCGATGATGTCATCAACCAGTGCGTCGGCGCCGTCCGTGATGGCGCGGCGCACCTGGTGCTCACCGATCATCGTCAGGACGCCGACAATTCGGCCCTGCCGATGGTACTCGTGGCGGGTGCGGTCCACTCGACGCTGACCCGCGCCGGCCTGCGCAATTTCTGTTCGCTGAATGTCCGCGCCGGCGAATGTTTCGATGCCCACTATGCCGCCGTGCTGATCGGCCTCGGTGCGACGACCGTGAACCCTTATCTCGCCTTCGAGACCGTGACCGCCGGTCGCGATGCGGTGGGCGGGGAGACGTGGGCGCGCAAGCAGGCCGGGCGCCTCAAGACCGCGCTTGATGGCGGCTTGCTCAAGATCCTCTCGAAGATGGGCATCTCGATCATTTCCTCCTATCGCGGGGGCTGTAATTTCGAGGTGCTCGGCCTCTCCCGGGCTCTGGTCGAGGCCTATCTGCCCGGCGTCGTCAGCCGCATTTCCGGTATCGGCCTGCCCGGCCTCGAGGTCCGGACGCTCGACCTTCACCGCAAGGCCTGGCGCGGCGAGGCCCGTTTGCCGATCGGCGGCTTCTATCGTCAGCGCTCGAGCGGTGACCGTCACGCGCTCAATGCGCCGGTGATCACGGCGCTGCAGGGCGCGGTGCGCAATAATGACCACAATGCCTGGAAATCCTATCGCACCGCGATCAGGGACCAGGGTCCGATCCAGTTGCGTGACCTGATGGACATGCGTCCGATCGGACCGGCTGTGGGGCTTGACCGCGTTGAGTCAATCAATGGTATCCGCCGCCGCTTTGTGACCCCCGGCATGTCGCTGGGTGCCCTGTCACCCGAGGCCCATGGCGCGCTCAACGTCGCCATGAACCGGATCGGCGCCAAGTCGGTGTCCGGAGAAGGGGGCGAGGACCCGGTCCGCTACAAGCCCCTGCCGAATGGCGACAACATGAATTCGGCGGTCAAGCAGATCGCCTCGGGCCGTTTTGGTGTGACGGCGGAATATCTCAATCAATGCCGCGAGATGGAAATCAAGGTCGCCCAGGGGGCCAAGCCGGGCGAGGGCGGCCAGCTGCCGGGCTTCAAGGTCACCGAATTCATTGCCCGCATGCGCCTGGCGACCCCCGGCGTCAGCCTGATCTCGCCGCCGCCGCACCACGATATCTACTCCATCGAGGATCTGGCCCAGCTCATCTATGACCTGAAGCAGATCAATCCGACGGCGCGGGTCGGGGTGAAGCTGGTGGCTGCTGCCGGCGTCGGCGCTGTTGCCGCCGGTGTGGCCAAGGCGAATGCCGATATCATCAATATCTCCGGCTCGGTCGGTGGCACCGGGGCTGCGGCCCTGTCCTCGATCAAGTTCGCCGGCGGTCCGCTGGAACTCGGCCTCGCCGAGGCACACCAGATGCTGTCGCTCAACGGCTTGCGCGAACGCGTGACCCTGCGCGCCGATGGCGGCATTCGCACCGGGCGCGACATTGTTGTGGCGGCCATGCTGGGAGCCGAGGAGTTTGGCGTCGGCACGGCATCCCTGATCGCGCTGGGCTGTCTGATGGTGCGTCAGTGCCACTCCAATACCTGTCCGGTCGGGGTGTGTACCCAGGATGACGATCTGCGGGCCCGCTTTGGTGGCTTCCCGGATCATGTCGTCAACCTGATGACTTTCCTGGCCCAGGATGTGCGCGAGATCCTCGCCGGTCTGGGCGCGACCTCTCTGGAGGACGTGATCGGTCGGGCTGACCTGCTGGACCAGGTCTCCCGTGGCTCGGAATCGCTCGACGATCTCGACCTCTCGGCCATCATGTCGCGCGCCGATGCCGTTGAGCGCCCGGCCCGTTCGACCCGCGATCTCCGAAACCCGGTGGCGCCGTCGCTGGATGAGCACATCATCCAGGACGCGGCTCCGGCCTTTGACCGCGGCGAGAAGATGCAGCTCGACTACGGCGTCAAGAATACCGACCGGGCGGTCGGGACACGGACCTCGTCTGAAATCATCACCCGTTTTGGTCCGGACGGGCTGGGCGCGGACCATCTCACCCTGCGTCTGCGCGGGTCGGCGGGGCAGTCCCTGGGGGCCTTTGCTGCCAAGGGATTGCGTATCGAGCTCGATGGTGATGCCAATGACTATGTCGGCAAGGGGTTGTCGGGGGCTTCGATCATCGTGCGGCCCTATGGCGGTGCGACCGAGGCCAATGAAGAGCACGCCATTATCGGCAATACCTGCCTTTATGGGGCGACCTCGGGCCGGCTGCTCGCCGCCGGACGGGCCGGTCAGCGCTTCGGTGTTCGCAATTCCGGCGCCGATGCGGTGATCGAGGGCTGCGGGACCAATGGCTGTGAGTACATGACCGGCGGAACGGCGGTCATTCTCGGCCCGGTCGGGGATAATTTCGCGGCCGGCATGACCGGCGGTCATGTCTTTGTCTACGATCCCGAGCGGCGTCTCGATGCCCGGCTCAACCGCGATACCGTCCTTGCCTTCGATCTTGATGGCGAGGGGGAAGAGCGTTGCCTGGCGATGATCGAGGCGCATGCGACCGAGACCGGTTCGCGGATTGCCAAACGCATCCTCGCGGCCTGGCCAGCCGAGCGCGGGCATTTTGTCCATCTGCGCGGCGAGGAAGTGGTCAAGCGCGAGCGGGCGGCCCTGGCGGCGGCGAATGACAGCCAGACCGCGTGAAGCGACCGGTTTTCTGACCTTGAGAATTGATATTGCGGCGCAACACGGGCATTGGTCGCGTCAGACTGTGGGCGTATGACCTCGCCCGGACCAGCCGCAAGGAGCATGTGATGCGGATCGACAAAATCTCCGCGGGCGAAAATCCGCCTGAAGACATCAATGTCATCATCGAAGTCCCCGTCGGTGGCCAACCGGTCAAGTACGAGATGGACAAGGAAGCCGGGACGCTTTTTGTGGACCGCTATCTGCACACACCGATGAGCTATCCGTGCAATTACGGCTTCATGCCGCACACCCTGTCGGAAGATGGCGATCCGATTGATGTCATGATTGTCGGCCACACCACGCTGGTGCCGGGTTGCGTCGTGCGCGCCCGTCCGATCGGCGTGCTGCTGATGGAAGACGAGAGCGGCATGGACGAGAAAATCCTCGCCGTCCCGCACGCCAAGCTGTCGCCGCTCTACGGCAAGGTCAACGAGCCGGACGACATCCCGGAAGCCCAGCTGATGCGCATCAAGCACTTCTTCGAGCACTACAAGGATCTCGAGCCCAACAAATGGGTGAAGGTGCTTGGCTGGGGCGATGCCGCCAAGGCGCGCGAACTGATCGCTGAATCGCTGGAGCGGGTGAAGGGCTGAGGCGTAAGGCCCGTTTTCCCTGACGCCGAAACAGAAAGCCCCGGACTGGCTGGTCCGGGGCTTTTTCGTGTCGTGAGGGCCGCGTCGGCGAAGCGGCCGGCTAGCCCATCCGCTTGCCGAAATCCTTGAGGATCTCCCGGGCGGCATTGTGTCCGGGTGCGCCGGTCACGCCGCCACCTGGATGGGTGCCGGAGCCGCATTGGTAGAGGCCCTTGATCGGGCTTCGGTGGTCGGCATGGCCAAGCACGGGGCGGGCCGAAAAGAGCTGGTCGAGGCTCAGCGCGCCGTGGAAAATATCACCGCCGACCAGGCCGAATGTGCGTTCCAGATCCTTCGGTGTCAGGGCCTGATGGCCCAGCACGCTGTCCCTGAAGCCCGGCGCCCAGCGGTCGACCGTATCGATCATCACCTGCGCCACCTCGTCGCGATGATCATCCCAGTCGCGGCCGCCCGGCAGTTCAGGCGCAACATGCTGGCAGAACAGGCTGGCGACATGCTGGCCGTCCGGCGCGAGGGTCGGATCGATCGTCGAGGGAATGAGCATCTCGATGATCGGTTCCTTCGACCAGCCATGGCGCCGGGCGTCGGCATAGGCCTGCTCCATATAGCCAAGCGAGGGCGCCATGATAATGCCGGCGGTCAGGTGATCGCCTTCTCCGGGCAAGGCCGTGAAGCTGGGCAGACGGTCGAGCGCCACATTCATCCGGAAGGTTCCCGATCCGCACTTGTAGTGACGGATCCGTTCGTTGAAATCGGCGGGCAGGGCGGTCGGATCGATCAGCGAGCCGAACAGGAGTTTCGGGTTGAGGTTGGAGACAACCGCACGGGCCGACAGGGTTTCGCCGCTTTCCAGAACCACCCGGCCTGCGCCACCATTTTCGACCAGGACTTCGCTCACCGCGCACCCGGTACGGATCTCGACGCCACGCGCCTCGCAGCAACGGGCCATGGCCTGGGTGATCGCGCCCATGCCGCCGATCGCGTGCCCCCAGGTCCCCTTCTTGCCATTCACCTCGCCGAACAGATGGTGGAGCAGCACATAGGCGCTCCCCGGCGTGTAGGGGCTGGCGAAATTGCCGACAATGCTGTCGAAGCCGAACAGCGCCTTGATCGGATCGCTCTCGAACCAGCCATCGAGCCAGTCGCCGGCGGACTTGGAGAACAGGTCGAGCAGGTCGCGCCGCGCCGTCATCGACATGCCACCCAGCCGGCCGCCCAGATTGGCGGCCTTGAGCAGTTCGGGAAGGGCGCCGAGCCAGCTGCCCTCGGACAGGTTGGGCGGGGTCTCGAGAACCAGCGCGCGCAAGGTGTCGGCGACGACCTCGAGGCGGGCCTCGTACTCGGCCAGGCGCTCGGCATCGGCGCTGGAGAATTTGCTGACCTGGTCGCGCGTCAAGCCTTCGCCGGCCAGGAGATAGCCGTTTTCAAGCGGCAGGAAATTGCCGACCCGGCGCTCGACGATCTCGAGGCCGTGAGCGTGCAGGTCGAGATCGGCGATGACTTTCGGGTTGAGCAGGGAGACCGTGTAGCTGGCGACCGAGTTCCGGAAGCCGGGATGGAATTCCTCGGTTACCGCCGCCCCGCCGACCACGTCGCGGCGTTCCAGGACCGTGACCTTGAGGCCGGCCTTGGCGAGATAGGCAGCGCAGACGAGGCCGTTATGGCCGCCACCGACGACCACGATGTCGCGGGTTTCGGGGGTCGGGCGGGGCCTGGGTCGGTGCGGGGCTTTGAGGGCTGTCATGGCGCCGGAGTTTTGCCGCGAAACCGGATTGGTGCAATCGGAAGAGGATGTTGCACCTGCGAGCGCGACGTCAGGCCTCGGCCCCGAACGCGCCGGCAACGTCCCGCGCCAGGACCAGGGCGCGGCCCTCGGCGATACGGGTGCCGTCCGCGGTTTCACAGACCGTGGCGAGGTCGACCAGATGTTTGTCGGGGCGCAGGCGGGTGATTTCGACCCGTGCCGTTAAACGCTCGCCGAGCGCTGCGGCAGCGAGAAAGCGGGTCTCCTGCTTGAGATAATTGGTGCCCTGACCCGGCAGGTCGACGCCGAGGAGGTAGGAGAACAGGCCGTTGATCAGCGCTTCCGGGACGCAGTCCGATGTCAGCGGCGCGCCGGTCAGCGCGTGCAGGGCCTCGACGTCATCACGCGTAAAGATGCGCTGCGTCCGGGCCGAGCGGCCGAGTGAGAGCGGTCCGCTCATGCGGCCACCTCGGTCTCGCCCAGACAGGTCACGACGCTGTCGCCAAGCCGGGTCACGGTCAGGGCCAGCCTGTAGCCGGCTTCGGTTTCGGCGATGATTTCGGCTTCGAAACGAAGGGTTTCGCCGGCCAGGCTGGGGGCCGGGTATTGCGTGTTCTGGCTCAGTTGGCGGCCGCCGGGCACCAGGGTCTCGACCAGTCCGCGCAGCACCGAGCACAGCAGCGCGCCATGGGCGACGGTCTGGCCGAAGCGGGTCCGGGCCGAGAATGCCGGGTCGACATGGATCGGATTGTCGTCGCCGGAGATCCGCGCGAAGGCATCGAAATCGGCCTGGCTGAAGCGCCGCTCCAGCGCGATGTGTCGGGCCTTTGGGGCCAGCGTCCCTGCCGCCATCATATCTGCTCGGGCCGCGGCAGGAGGTGTTTCTGGACCTTGCCGGCCGCCGTGCGCGGGAAGTCCTCGGCGATCAGGAAATGGCGCGGCACCTTGTAGCCGGCCAGACGCTCGCAGCACCAGCTGCGCAGCGCCTCGGCAGAGGTGGTTTCACCGGCGCGCAGGATGAGATGGGCGCAGCCGACCTCGCCCCATTTCTCGTCATCAACCCCGCTGACCGCGGATTCGAGGATGGCGGGGTGTTCGTCGAGGACATTCTCGACTTCGGCCGGATAGACGTTCTCGCCACCGGAGATGTACATCTCCTTGATCCGGCCGGCGATGAAGCAATAGCCATCGCTGTCGAAGCGGCCGAGATCGCCGCTCTTGAGCCAGCCGTCGGGCGTGAACAGCTTGGCGGTTTCCTCGTCGCGGTGCCAATAGCCGGGCGTCAGGCCGGGACCGAAGAACTGGACTTCGCCGGTCTCGCCCTGCGGCAGGGGGGTGCCGTCCGGCGTTGCGATCCGGGCATCGATCAGCAGCTGCGGCTTGCCGACCGAGCCGATCTTGTCGAGTGCGTGCCCGGCGTCCATCAGGAAGGCGGTCGGGCCGGTCTCGGTCATTCCGAAGCCGTTGCAGACAACGGCGCCACGGGCCGCAAACTGCTCAATCAACACGTCCGGCATCGGCGCGCCGCCGCACGACCAGTGCCGCAGCCGGGTCAGGTCGGTGGTTTCAAACGCCGGGTGCAGGGTGAGCTCGCGATAGACGGCGGGGACACACAGCATCACGTCGAGGCGACCCTCATCGATCAGCTTGAGCGTGGCCCCGGCATCGAAGCCCGGCAGGATGTGGATCAGGCCGCCGGCCATCAGCACCGGCAGGGTATGCAGATTGATGCCGGCGGTATGGAAGAGCGGCAGGAAATTGAGGCTGGCATCGCCGTCCCGCAGGCCGATGGCCTGGGAGATGTTGATGTAGTTCACCAGCGCCATCCGGTAGGTCTGGATCACGCCCTTCGGCTTGCCGGTCGTGCCCGATGTATAGATCAGGTACCAGGTTTCCTCGCCGGGCCAGGCCGGGCGGCCCGGATGCGGTTCGGCGACGTCGCGGGCGCTGCGCCAGTCGGTCTCCAGATCGAGGATCTGGAGGCCGGTCGGACCGGCGGCCCCGGCGGCTGTTTCCGCGTCCTCGCGTCCGGTGAGCAGGAGTTTCGGCGCGCAATCGGCGAGCAGATCGCTCAGCTCGCGGGCCGGCATGCGCCAGTTCAGCGGGGCCAGGATGGCGCCCAGCTTGGCGCAGGCGAGCAGGGCTTCGAAGAATTCGATCCGGTTGCGGCACAGGATAGCGACCCGGTCGCCAGGACCGACGCCGCGATCGGCCAGAACCCGGGCGGCCCGGGCGCTGCGATCATCGAGGGCGGCATAGGTCACGGTCTCACCGGTCTCGACCACGTGGAAGGCGGTGCGGTCCGGTGTCAGCGCGGCGCGGCGGGCCGTAATGTCGGTGAGAATGTCCATCAGCCGGCCGCCTCGCGCGGGGCCAGGAAGGCAGCCATGCGGGACCGGGTTTCCGGCCGGACCAGCAGCTGGCGGAAGGCCGCGCGCTCGCGATCGAGGCAATCTGCCAGGGCCTCCGGTCCGCGGCGTGCATCCAGCAGGCGGCGGCTGGTGGCCGTGACGGCCGGGTCGTGAAGGGCCAGCGTCGCGAGGATGCTGTCCAGCTCCGCAGTGAAGTTGCTGGCGTCGGCGAGGCGGTCGGCCAGCCCCATCTCGAAGGCGGCAACCGCGCTGACGCGGGTATCCAGCGCCAGCCAGCTGGCCGTGCGCGCCGTGCCGATCCGCTCCGGCAGGAGGGCGGTCCAGCCGCCATCGGGCGCAAAGCCCATGCGGGCATAGTAGGGCTGGATGAAGGCGTCACGGCACATCAGGGTGATGTCGCAGGCGAGCATCAGCCCGATCGCGCCGCCGGTGACCGGCCCGTTGACCGCCGCGACGGTCGGGCAAGGCAGGGCCCGCAGCGCCAGGATGGCGCGATTGAGCGATGAGACGATGGCGTCCCCGAAGCGTTCAAGTGCGTCCACATCGTCGGCGCGGCTGTGAAACTCGCGGATATCCCCGCCGCTGGAGAAGGCGCGACCTTCCCCGGTGACCACCACGGCCCGCGCGTCCTGCGCGTCTTCGAGCGCGGCGCAGAATGCAGTCAGGAGTTCCGGCGTCAGGGCATTGCCGCGCGCCGGCCGGTTCAGCGCGATACGGACGATATCGGCGTCGCGGCTTACGCGTAGCGGGGACGGGTCGGGCGTCTGCGTCATGGCTTGAGGCCGTTGGCAATCAGGTCGGAGACAATGCGGCCGACCTCCTCCGGATCCCGGTCGCGTTCCCAGATGCCGAAGCGCAGCCCCATGAAGACGCTCATCCCGATCAGCGCCCAGGCTCGCGTGCCCTGTTGGCCGGCGCGGACCTCGCCGCGCGCCTCGGCCTCTTCCAGATTGCGCTGATAGCGCTCCATGAAGACATCATAGTGCGCCTTGTAGGCGTCCGGGGCGACAAACTGGGATTCCTCGATGATCCGGTAGAGGTTTGGATGGGCCCGGGCGAACTCGATATAGGCCACGAGGCCGCGATGTTCGGTTTCCAGCCGGTCCGGTGCGCCCCTGACACGTTCGGCGATCCAGCCGCGCGTCATCTCGCCCATATGAGCGACAAGGGCGCGGAAAATCTCGTCCTTGGAATCGAAATAGACATAGAAGGTTCCCAGCGCCACCGAGGCTCGACGGGTGATGTCGCCGATCGATGTCGCGTGAAATCCGTTCTCCCCGAATGCCCCTTCAGCCGCTTCAAGAAGCTTGCTCCGGGTCCTCTGACCGCGTGCGGTCTTGGGTCGTTTATCGACCGTGTTGGTTTCTGAAGTTGACATATGATTCAGTTTTCACAAAATGGCTCCGAAATCAATATGACACGATCCGGCAAAAAGTTGGACGGTCGAGGGGAGAGATCGACGTGGCCGAAACGCAGCCGCACAGTCTGGATGAAGGTGGGCGCCTGGCGCATCACCTGACGCTGCGCGACGGTACGGCCCTGGCCTATCAGGACCTCGGTGACGGTCCGGTGATCCTGCTGGTCCATGGCTGGGCCGCATCGAGCGCCTTCTTCGAACAGGTCGCAAGCCGGCTCTCGACTGAATTCCGCGTCCTCGTCCCGGACCTTCGGGGCCATGGCGAGACACCGCCCGGGGCTTGCCCGACGACGATCGCCGAGCTGGCCGATGACCTGGATGAGCTTCTCACCCGGCTCGACCTGCATCGCGTCATCGTGCTGGGCTGGTCGATGGGGGCAACGGTCCTGTGGTCGATGATCCAGCGCCATGGCCATGACCGGCTGGCCGGCATGGTGATCGAGGATATGAGCCCGCGCATTCTCAATGATGAGAGCTGGGCGCTCGGCATGTCGAGCGGCATGGATATCGAGGCCTCGGTCCGCGCGACCCGGGCGATGCGAGCCGATTGGCCCGCCTATGCGGCCGCCTTTGCTCCCAGGATGTTCGCCCGTGACCGCGCGGCCCGCGAACCTGAGATCGTGGCCGACGCCCTGACCCTTCTGACTGCCCGCAACGCCGACGCCATGGCGGATTTGTGGGCGTCCATGGCGCAGCAGGATCTGCGCGCAGAGCTTCCGGGAATGGCCATCCCGGCGCTGATCGCCTTTGGCGAACGCAGCGACGCCTACGGCCCGGAGACGAGCCGCTATCTCGTCGAAACCCTGCCCGCCGCCAAGGCGCAAGGGTTCGCCCACTCCGGGCATGCACCGCATCTCGAACAACCGGAAGAATTTGTCGACGCGGTTAAAATCTTCGCCCGCCAGGCCCTGGCGCAGGCGACTTCAAACGACACCATCGAGGGGAGTACCCAATGAAGAACTTCAAGACCCTGACGGGCACCGCGCTTCTGTTGAGCACGGTCGCCGCATCAGCCCTGGTCGCGGCACCCGCCGTGGCCCAGGAAGACGGCGCGTCGCGGGACCGGGACGTCATCACCGTCACCGCCCGTCGCCGCGAGGAAACACTGCAGGACGTTCCGCTCTCGGTGAGCGCCATGAGCGGCGAAGACCTGCAGCGGATGGGCGCGATTGATATCGTTGCCATCGCCGACACCACGCCGAACATCACGCTGGAAGTGTCACGCGGCACCAACTCGACCCTGTCGGCCTTCATCCGCGGCGTTGGCCAGCAGGACCCGGTTGCCGGTTTCGAAGCCGGCGTCGGCATCTATGTCGATGACGTCTATCTCAACCGTCCGCAAGGCGCCGTGCTCGACATCTATGACGTCGACCGGATCGAAGTCCTGCGCGGCCCGCAAGGCACGCTTTATGGCCGCAACACCATCGGTGGTGCTGTCAAATACGTGACCCGCCGTATCGACGCCGACGAGGCGACCATGTCGGCCCGTCTCGGCATTGGCACCTACGGCCAGCTCGACACCGTCCTGTCCGGCAGCGTGCCGCTGACCGACACTTTCCGTGTCGGTGGGACCATGGGCCGCTTCACGCGCGACGGTTTCGGCGAAAACCTGACGACGGGCGAAGACAATTACGACAAGAATGTCTTCGGCTATCGCGTGTCTGCCGAGTGGGAGCCGACCGACAATTTCTTCGTCCGTCTGGCCTATGACAGTGTCTCCGACACCTCGAATGCCCGTGGCGGTCACCGCCTGATCCCGGGTGCCCTGTCAGGTGCTCCGGTGCTTCCGAACGTCCATGACACCCGCGCCGGCCTCAATGTGGTCGACCAGGAAGTCGAAGGCGACGGCCTGTCGCTGACGGCCGAATGGCAGCTCAACGAGAACTGGACCATTCGCAACATCCTGTCCGACCGGTCCGACACCTCTGTCACGCCGATCGACTTCGACAACCTGCCTTCCGGCGACCTCGACGTCCCGGCGATCTACGAGAACGAGCAGTTCTCCGAAGAGTTCCAGCTGCTCTACTCCGGTGAGCGCCTGAACGGCCTGGTCGGCTACTATTATCTCGACGCCAACGCGACGACCGTGTTCGACGTTCTGCTCGACAACGTCCTCGCAGGCCTCAACGCCCAGACCTTCGGTGATGTCGACACCAAGACCTGGTCGGTCTTCGCCAACTTCACCTATGATCTCACCGACGAATTCTCGCTGACCCTGGGTGGTCGCTACACCGAGGACGAGCGCACCTCGCAAGTCCTGCGTCGCACCTATCTCGGCGGTTTCTCGGAATTCTTCGGCGGTGCCGGTTTCCCGATTGCCACGACGTCGGATTTCAACGGCACCAATTCCTGGGATGATTTCTCGCCGACGGCCTCGCTGGCCTGGCAGCCCAATGACGAGAACAATTTCTACCTGACCTACTCGCAGGGCTTCAAGGGCGGCGGCTTCGATCCGCGTGCGCAGACCACCGGCGCCCCGGACTTCGACCTCAGCGGCACGGTTGATGCCGACGAGATCTACCGCTTCATGAGCTTCGATCCGGAAACGGTCGACAGCATCGAGATCGGCTGGAAGTACGAAGGCAATGGCTATCGCCACAGCCTGGCCGTCTTCAACATGGACTACACCGATATCCAGGTGCCGGGTTCGGTGGGTATCGATACCAATAATGACGGCGTCAACGACACCTTCACCGGCGTCACCACCAATGCCGGTGCCGCGACCATCCGCGGTATCGAGTATGAAGGCTCGCTGGACCTCGGGACCGATGTCTTCAACCCGGGTGACATCATGACCCTGGGTTGGGCGGTCGGCCTGCTCGACGGTGAATACGACCAGTTCATCAACGCCTTCGGTGTCGATGTGTCGGACCAGGTCGTGATCCAGAACACGCCGGACACCACGGCCTCGGCCACGCTGACCTACCTGACGCCGATGCGCGACGGTGATCTGTCAGTGATCAACACGATCAGCCACCGCGGTGACTCCAGCCAGTTCGAATTCCCCTTCCCGCTGCTTGACCAGGGTGCCTACACCCTGTGGAACGCATCGGTTGTCTGGGAAGGCAATGACGGTCACTGGCAGTTCGGCCTGCATGGCCGCAACCTGACCGACGAAGAGTACAAGGTTTCCGGCTATGACTTCGTCAACAATACGACGCTGGCACCGGAACTGGGTCTGGAGGGCACGCTCGTTGCCTATTACGGCCCGCCGCGTACGGTGACGGCAACGATCGCCTGGCGCTACTAGGCCGGAAACGAGTGCGGACGGGATCCTCCCCCGTCCGCCTCGACCGGAGTATTCTTGCGGCGGCATCCGGTCGGATGCCGCCGTACCTGTTTCATCCTGTGTGAGGTCTCGCCATGCGCATTATAATCACTCTGATTGTCGGTCTCGTTCTTCTTGTCGGCCTGGTTGTCTTTTTCCTCCAGCGTCCGGCCTCTACCGCCGTCTCGTCGCCCGACGCGGACGGTGCGGATGGCGCGGCTTCGGCCATGATCGACTCACCCTGGTGGGGTGAACAGGACCGGCTGGTTGATGTCGACGGGGTGCTCACCCGGGTCAGGATCGAAGGACCGGACGATGCGCCGGTGCTCGTTCTCGTACACGGCTTCTCGCACTCACTGGAAAGCTGGGACGCCTGGGCGGCAGACCTGTCGGCGGACTATCGTGTCGTCCGCATGGACCTGCCCGGCCATGGACTGACCGGCCCGGACCCGCAGGGGCGCTATTCGGTGCCGCAAACCGTCGACTTCCTTGATCGGCTGATGACGACGCTCGGGATCGATCAGGCCACGCTGGTCGGCAATTCGCTGGGGGGTCTGGTCGCCTGGCGCGAAGCCCTGGCACAGCCGGACCGCGTCGACCGTCTTGTCCTGCTGGCGCCGGGCGGATTCTCGATCAACGGGGTTACGGAAAACCCGGTTCCGGTGCCGATGGCGGTGCGCTTCTATCTGACCCAGGCGCCGCAGCCGGTGATCAACGCGGCGACCGGCATGCTCTGGGGTGATACGGCCGCGATGCCCGCGGAGACGCCGCGGCGCGTCTACGAGCTGATGCGCCGTGATGGCGTCGGCGAAGCGATGATCGAGCGGCTTGAGGTCTTCACCCTGCCGGAGCCCACGGCCGATCTGGCCCGGGTCGATGTGCCGACCCTGATCCTGTGGGGCGAGGCGGACGCGATGGTGCCAGCGACGCATGGACCGCAATTCGTGGCAGCCATGCCGCAGGTCCGGCTGATCACCTATCCCGGTCTGGGTCATGTCGTGCACGAGGAGGCACCGGCGCAGACGCTGGCCGACCTCCAGGCTTTCCTGCTGGAAAACTAGGCCTTGTTGCGCTGGGCGATCTCTTCTTGCAGGTCGGCCCAGTCCTGTGGGTCGATATCGCTCTCGCGCAGGACGACGATGCCCAGCGGGTTGTCGCCGCGCGGGGCGTCACCGCACAGCAGGCGACCGAGCGTGTGCGTGCGCGCGGTCTCGGCATTCAGGCGCGGGCGATAGACAATATCGCGCCCGGCCTGCTGGCGCTCGACCGCGCCCTTGCGGCGCAGCCCGTGCAGGACCGCCAGCGTTGCCTCGGCCGGCTGACGTGTCGCCATCGCCAGCTCGCTGACCGAGGCACCGCCGCGATCCCACAGGATGCGCATGGTGGCGTTTTCGTCATCGGTGAGGCGGTTGCTCTGGCTCATCTCGGTCATCCTTGCACAAATTCCCGCTGACCTGAATTGCAACAGGTCTGGTGCGTTAAGGATTTGTTTGCAAAGCTCACGCCGAAACTCGCCGTCACAGTCATGCGATCAATCTGGGGGAGCACATGACGCAAGACAAGGCATCTGCGCGCAAGGCCTATTGGCGCGCCAATCTGGGCCTGATGGGCGTGCTGCTCGCAATCTGGTTCACGGTCTCCTTCGGTTTCGGGATCGTGTTGCGGCCGTGGCTCGACCTGGTGTCGCTGGGGGGCGCGCCGCTCGGCTTCTGGTTTGCGCAGCAAGGCTCGATCCTCACCTTCATCGGGCTGATCTTCTACTATGCCTGGGCGATGAACCGGCTCGAGAGGCGTTTCGCCGACCGGCTCGGCCCTGATGACATGACCGGCCACCCCGACACGACAGGCCGCCCCGACACGACAGGCCGGGAGGACGCGTCATGAGCGTGACCCTGTTCTGGACCGCCTTCTTCGTCATCGCCTCCTTCGCGCTCTACATCGGCATCGCGATCGCTTCGCGCGTCGGCTCGACCGATGAATTCTATGTCGCCGGACACCATGTCCCGCCAATCTTCAACGGCATGGCGACGGCGGCTGACTGGATGAGTGCGGCCTCCTTCCTGTCGATGGCCGGACTGATCGCCTTCTCCGGCTTTGACGGCTCGGTTTTCCTGATGGGCTGGACCGGCGGCTATGTCCTGCTGGCCCTGCTGCTGGCGCCCTATCTGCGGCGTTTCGGCAAGTTCACCGTGCCGGACTTCATCGGCGACCGCTATTACTCCGATACCGCCCGCGTGGTCGCGGTGATCTGCGCCATCTTCATCTCCTTCACCTATATCGCCGGACAGATGCAAGGCGTCGGGATTGCCTTCTCGCGCTTCCTCGAAATCCCGGTCGAGACCGGTGTGGTGATCGGCGGGCTGGTGGTTTTGATGTATGCCACGCTCGGCGGCATGAAGGGCATCACCTACACCCAGGTCGCCCAGTACTGCGTGATGATCTTCGCCTTCATGACGCCGGCCATCTTCATCTCGCTGCAGCTGACCGGTTCGCCCATCCCCCAGCTCGGCTTCATCGGTAATGTCGCAGACGGCACGCCGCTCCTGGTCAAGCTCGACGGCATGCTCACCGAGCTGGGTTTCGCGCCCTATACCGACGGCTCGAAATCGACCTTCGACGTCTTCGCCATCACCCTGGCCCTGATGGCCGGCACGGCCGGCCTGCCGCATGTCATCATCCGCTTCTTCACGGTCCCCAAGGCCGCCGATGCCCGCAAATCCGCCGGCTGGGCGCTCCTCTTCATCGGCATCCTCTACCTCACCGCGCCGGCCGTGGCGGTCTTCGCCCGGACCAATTTCATCGAGACGGTCAATGAGAGCGTCTATGATGTCGACACGACGGTGCTGGCCGAGGGTGAAAGCGAAACGCCGGACTGGTTCCACCGCTGGGAGACGACGGGGCTTCTCGGTTTCGAGGACCGCAATGGCGATGGCCGGATCCAGTATCGCGCCGACCCCGAGGTCAATGAGGTCACCACGCTCAATCGCGACATCTTTGTGCTCGCCAATCCGGAGATCGCCAATCTTCCCGGCTGGGTGATCGGGCTGGTCGTGGCCGGCGGTATCGCCGCGGCGCTGTCGACGGCGGCCGGCCTGTTGCTGGTCATCTCGTCCTCGATCTCGCACGACCTGTGTCGCAAGGTGTTGTTCAAATCGATGACCGACAGGCAGGAGCTCCTGATCGCCCGGTTGTCGGCGACCGGGGCGGTGTTGATCGCCATCCTCGCCGGGATCTATCCACCCGGCTTTGTCGCCTCGGTCGTGGCGCTGGCCTTCGGACTGGCCGCCGCCAGCTTCTTCCCGGCCATCCTGCTGGGCATTTTCTGGCAGCGCATGAGCAAGGAAGGCGCGATCGCCGGCATGGTCACCGGCCTTCTCGTCACCGGCGCCTATATCCTGACCTACAAGATCTTCGGCTGGATCCCCAATGATGCGGAACACTGGATCCTCGGTGTCTCGCCGGAGGGCTTCGGCACGATCGGCATGGTGATCAGCTTCATTGTTTCGGTGACGGTCTCCCTGCTCACCCCCGCCCCGCCGCCCGACGTGCGCGAGCTGGTCGAACGCATCCGCGCACCCTAGATTGCCCTCCACACAAGCGAGAGATCATCATGGCACCTTACTGGCTCAACCTGGCCCTCATGCTTGGCGTGATGGTCCTCCTCTGGCCCTTCTCGATTGCCCGCAAGGATCCGTCCTACGTCGATAGTGTCTGGCCGCTCGGCTTTCTCTTCCTCGCCTTGACCTCGCTGGCCTTTGTCGGCGTCAGTGCTGGCGTCTCGATCATCCTGCCCATGGTGGCGATGTGGTCCTTGCGGCTCGGCGCCCACCTGTTCCGGCGCTGGCGTCACGAGGGTGCCGACAAGCGTTACCAGGCGCTGATGGCCCGGGCCCGGGGCAATGTGCATGTCTTCGTCCTTGTCACCGTCTTCCTCATGCAGGGCGTCCTGCTCTGGCTGGTCGCCCTGCCGGTCCAGCATGGCGTGATGGAGGCCGGCCAGCCGATCAATGCGATGAGCCTGATCGGTCTCGCCCTCTTCCTCACCGGCTTCCTGTTCGAGACCATCGGCGACTACCAGCTGTCGCGCTTCAAGGCCGACCCGGCCAATGCCGGCCAGGTCATGGACCAGGGCCTGTGGCGCTATACCCGCCACCCGAATTATTTCGGCGACGCCTGCGTCTTCTGGGGCATCTGGCTGGTCGCGGTCAGCGACGGCACCGGCTGGTGGACCGTGGCCGGCCCGCTCTTCCTGACCTTCACCCTGGTCAAATGGTCGGGCGCCGCCCTGCTGGAGAAAAACCTCCACGAAAGCCGCCCCGGCTATGCGGACTATGTGGCGCGGACGCCGGGGTTCGTGCCGTGGTGGCCGAAGAAGGGGTAGGGGTGTTGCGGTCGCGTTGGCGCTAACGAGCCGGTGGGGGCGCCATTGTTTTGGCCTGGACCGGCCATCGACCGTTGGCTTGGCTACTCGTGGTAATTGGACGGAGTGACCGAATGCAATGCGCGATAGGTCAGCGTTCCGTGGATGAAGCAAAGCGTGTGCGAGCCAAGCTGCAAACCACGGAGATGGAACGAGATGGTGAGAGCCAAACGCTTTTTTCATAACGCATGTCTGCGACAGGCCATTGCTGCCAACGTCCCTCTTCATCCTGACATAGCGGAATGATGCGACGCGCCTCGCGCGGAGCCGTCCATACATCACTTGTCAGCCAGCGGGCCGTATCGGGTTCTCCCGGCAAGTGATGTATGGCGGGGCGTGCGCCAGCGCCTCCTTCCCGACTGCGGCGCTCTACCCGGCTTTGCCAGGGCCGGCCGCATAGGCGGCCAGCAGGTCACCGAAATCCTCCATCGGCGGGAAGCCGTCATAGCTGTGCGGAACCGTGGTCGTGACGCCGTCGAGCCGGTCCTTCGTGCAGGTTTCCAGAAAGGGCGTGAAGCCCGACGGGTCGTCCAGCATGGGGGTTCGGATATTCACGAAATCCATGCCGGTGGGGCGGGTGAAAACCCAGCTCAGACAATGCGCGCAGTGAAAATGGGTAATGTCCGCGCCATGAAGTCCGCCGATCACGGGCTCGCCCCGGGTCACCTCAAACCGGTCCACCGGCACGGCCACGGTCAGCGAATAGGGGCCGCCACTCATGCGTTGGCAGCCGCGGCAATGGCAGGCGGCGGTGAACAGGGCCGGCGGGGTCATCCGGAAGCGTAACTGACCGCATCGGCAGCCGCCGTCGTGCGTGTATTCCGAAGTTGCCATGGCTGTGTCGCCCTCCTTGTGTCGTCGGGTCGTCCTGCCCCGATCCGCGTCCCGAACTCAACCGAAATCGGACACGTTATGAATTGCCGTTATTGCAGGGGCGATGGTGAGGCTGGCGTCCTGGCCGTCGCACGCATTTCGGCGTGGCGCCCCGGCGCTCACGACTTCATTCATCGCTTGCCGGGACCTCGCCGTATCCGGTTTTCCAGGTCAAGGGCGCGTGAGCGCCCCTCCCTCAATGAAAATCCCGGCTTTTCGGCAGGATATCCTCCAGCCGTTCGCCCTGCATGACGCGGCGGTAGAGGGCGACGGTTCTGGGGTCGGCGCCGGGGCGGGCGATTTCGTCGGCGTGGGCGAGGGCTTCGGAAAAGTTTTCGCCGTCGGCCAGCGCCGCGAGGCGCCAGCTCTGGTCGGTCAGACGGCTGGCGACGACATGGATGACCGCGCCTTCCTTTTGCACCCGCCCGGTGACGCCGAGCAGTTTTGACGCCATGACGATGCGGCGATGGCGTTCGAAACAGCTCGGCCAGACGATCACATTGGCGATGCCGGTCTCGTCCTCCAGCGTGGCGAAGATGACGCCCGAGGCCGAGCCGGGACGCTGGCGCACCAGCACCAGCCCGGCCAGGGTGACCCAGCGGCCATCGCGCATATCCGCCAGGGCCGCGCACGGCACATGCCCGCTCTCGGCCAGCTCGCCACGAAAGAAGCTGAGCGGATGGGCCTTCAGCGACAGGCGCAGCGTGGCGTAGTCCTGGGCGACCTGCTCACCGCCGGTCAGCTCGGGCAGGGCGACGGGATGTTCCGCGCCCCAGCTGTCGGTGCGGTCGAACAGGGGCAGCGGCTTGCCGGCTTCAGCGAGGGCGGTCCAGCTGGCCTTGCGCCGGTCCATCGCCAGCGAGCCGACGGCGTCGGCATTGGCCAGCCGGTCGAGCGAGCCCTTGTCGAGGCGGGCGCGGCGGGCCAGATCGGCGAGGCTGTGATAGGTGCCCCCGGCCTGGCGGGCAGCGACCAGCCGGGCGGCAGCGGGTTCCCGCATGCCCTTGATCTGGCGCAGGCCCAGACGCACGGCATAGCGCATGCCGGTACCGTCCCGTCGCGGAATGTCGGTCTCCTCCAGGGTCGCATCCCAGTCGGAGTGATTGATGTCGGGCGGACGCACCTCGACGCCGTGTTCGCGGGCATCGCGGACCAGCTGGGCCGGGGCGTAAAAGCCCATGGGCTGGCTGTTCAGGAGGGCGGCGAGGAAGACGTCGGGATAATAATGTTTCAGCCAGCACGAGACATAGACGATGAGGGCGAAGCTGGCGGCGTGGCTTTCCGGAAAGCCGTACTCACCAAAGCCTTCGAGCTGTTTGAAGCAGCGCTCGGCAAAGTCCGGCTCATAGCCATTGGCGATCATGCCGTGCATCAGTTTCCGGCCCATTTCATGGATCGTCCCCGAACGCCGGAAGGCGGCCATGGAGCGGCGCAGCTTGTCGGCCTCTGACGGGGTGAAGCCGGCCGCGACAATGGCGATCCGCATCGCCTGCTCCTGGAAAAGCGGCACGCCGAGCGTCTTGCCCAGCACCTCCTCGAGCTCCCTGGACGGAAACTCGACCGTCTCCTCGCCGCGTCGCCGGCGCAGATAGGGGTGGACCATATCGCCCTGGATAGGGCCGGGGCGAACAATGGCGACCTCGATCACCAGGTCGTAGAAGGTGCGCGGCCGCAGCCGCGGCAGCATGGTCATCTGGGCCCGGCTCTCGATCTGGAAGACGCCGACCGTGTCGGCCTTGCAGATCATGTCATAGACGCGCGGGTCCTCGGCCGGGATGGTGGCCATGGTCAGGTGGCGGCCGTGATGGGTGGCGAGGAGGTCGAAGGCGCGGGCGACACAGGTCAGCATGCCCAGGCCCAGCACATCGACCTTCATGAGGCCGAGCGCGTCGATATCCTCCTTGTCCCATTCCAGCATGGTGCGTTCGGGCATGGCGGCATTGTGCAGCGGCACGATCGCGTCGAGCCTTGCCCGGGTCATCACGAAGCCGCCGGGATGCTGGGCGAGATGGCGCGGAAAGCCCATCAGCTCGCGCGCATAGCGCAGCGTCATTGCCAGCGCCGGGCTGTCCGGATCGAGACCCAGCTCGTCGCGGATGCGGCTTTCCTGGATCTCGCCGGAGGACCAGCCCCACAGGCTTTTCGACAGCGCTGAAATGACGTCGCCGGACAGGCCGAACACCTTGCCGACCTCGCGGATCGCGCCGCGCGGGCGATAGCAGTTCACCGTCGCCGTCATGGCGGCGCGGCGGCGCCCGTATTTCTCGTAGACATACTGGATCACCTCCTCGCGGCGGCTGTGCTCGAAATCGACATCGATATCAGGCGGCTCGCCGCGTTCGGCCGAAACAAAGCGCTCGAACAGGAGATCGATCCGGTCCGGGTCGACCTCGGTGACACCGATGGCGAAACAGACGGCCGAATTGGCCGCCGAACCGCGTCCCTGGCACAGGATGCCGCGCGAGCGGGCAAAGCGGATGACGTCCTGGACGGTGAGGAAATAGGACGGGTAGTCGAGGTCTTCGATGAGATCGAGTTCGCGCGCCACGGCGGCCTCGATCTTGTCCGGTGCGCCGGCGGGGTAGCGGTTGCGCAAGCCCTCGGCGGCGAGCCGGCGCAGGGTCTCGTTCGGGGTCTCGTTCTCGCCGATCACCTCGTCGGGATATTGATAGACCAGCGCGTCGAGCGCGAAGGTGAGGCGGCGGGCGATGGTGACCGAGCGCGCCACCGCCTCCTCATATCCGTCGAACAGTCGGTAGATCTCGGCCGCCGGCTTGAGATGGCGCTCGGCATTGGCGGCGAGGTGAAAACCGGCCTCGTCGATGCGGACATGCTCGCGGATACAGGTGACCACATCGGCCAGCGGCTTGCGGCCGGGCGCATGATAGCGCGCGTCGGTGCTGGCCACCGTGGTCAGGCCCCAGTCGGTCGCCAGCCGGGACAGGCGATGCAGGCGCTCGCCATCGCGGCCGTCAAACCAGCGCGTCAGCACCAGATGGGTCTCGCCCTTCAGCGTCGGCAGCAGGGCGGCGACCCGGTCCTGCCAGGCCTGGTCCGGTTCGCACGGCGGGATGATCAGCAGGACCTGGCCGTGCGAGGCGGAAGCGACGGCGTCGGCGTGCAGCTCGCAATCGCCCTTGCGGGCCGCGAAATTGGCATCGGTGAGCAGCCGGGTCAGGCGGGCCCAGGCGTCGAGATCGGTCGGATAGGCCGCGATCTCCAGACCGCAGCGTGTCACCAGCCGGGTGCCGACCACCAGCGGGATGCCGGCATCCTTTGCCGCCAGGTGTGCCCGCACCATGCCGGCAAAGCTGTTGCGGTCGGCCAGGCCGATCGCCGCGAGGCCCAGCGCCCGGGCCTGGGCCACCATCTCGTCAGGATGCGAGGCCCCGGTCAGGAAGGTGAAATTGCTGGCCGTCAGCAGTTCGGCAAACGGGCGGGTCATGACGCACCGTGGACGAACCATTGGGGGCGGGTGGTTTCCAGGCCGTAGAGGCCGTCGCGGTAGAGCCAGAACCGGCGACCCTCGCGGGTTTCGACGCGGAAATAGTCGCGGGTCCGGGCCGGGCGCTCTGCTTGCCAGAGGCCCTCGCGCCACCACTCCGGGGCCAGGCGTTCGGGGCCTTCGGCGCGGTCGACCTGGTGGCGCACCCGGCGCCAGACAAAGCTGCGCGGCGGCCCGTCGGGGATCTCGGCGACGGCCTCGGCCGGTTCCGGACGGGCGAGGATGAGCAGCGGACGGCAGGGCGGCGGCAGGAGGGCGCCCGTCGGCACCGGTTCGGCAACCGCGAGCATCGAGCGGCCGGAACCGGCACGCGCCGGCATGGCGTGGACCGACGCGTTCATGGCCGGGCGCCAGAGCGCCGCGCGCTCGGGCTGGTGGCTGGCGCGACGGGCGGCCCGCTGGACCTTGCTCTCGCCGAGACGGACAACCAGCCGGTCGGTCAGGCGGGCAAGATCGGTCTCGTCGATCCGGCCATCATCGACCAGCCCGTCCTGGCGTTCGCCGAGCCGGTCGGTGGCCCGGGCGGTCAGCTCGATCATCTCGATGCCGAAACCGATATCGATCTCGGCCCGGTCGAGCTTCTCGTTGAACAGGCGGGCGATATGGCGGGCGTCGCGGGCCGGCGCGGCGGTGCCGAGGGTGAGGAGGTGGGTCTTGCCGTCGACGCGAAAGAGATGGAGGTCGAGCCGGGTCACCCCGCGGCCGGCCTGTTCCAGCGCTTCGCACAGGCCGGTCGCGGTATCGTGCACGCCCTGTTTCAGCCCGTCGAGCAGGAGCAGGGCATCGACATAGCGGGTGCGGGCGCGAAACGGGGTGACCGGTTGCAGCGGGTTGAGGACTTCGCGGGTCCGGCCGGTCGCCTGGTCGAGACGGTCGACCAGCGCCCGTCCGAAACGGCGGGTCAGGCTGGCGCGCGGCAGGTCGAGGATGTCGCCGATACGCTTGAGGCCGAAGCGGCGCAGCGTGGCGGCCGTGTCGCCAATGCGCAGGGCGGCGACCGGCAGCGGCGCCAGCGCGGTTGTGATGTCGTCGGTGATCACCTGACCGGTCGGGCGTCCGGGCGCGACATGACGGGCCAGCCCCCAGGCCAGGCCGATGGTGGGCGCGATGGCACCATGGGCGCTGTGGCCCTGGCGCCTGAGGGCGCCGAGGGTCTCGGCCAGCAGCGCGTCCTCGCCGCCGAACAGGTGGGCGCAGCCGGTGATCTCCAGCAGCACGCCATCCTCGCCGGGGCGTCCCGGATCAGGCGCGGTCCAGGGTGACCAGCGACCACAGCCACGGGCGAGCGCTGCCAGGCGGCGGATATCACCGGCCGGATCGGCCGGGCGGAGCTGCAGCATCGGCTCGAGCGCCTTGGCGTCCGAGACGGACTGACCGACCTGAAGGCCGCAGCGCGCGGCTTCGGCGTCGAGTGCGTAGAGCCGCTCCCCGCCTGTCGTGGTGTGGCTGAGGGCGAAGGGCGCCACCCGGCGGGTCGGGCGAGGCTTATCCGGTGAGGCGGACAATCCGGCCGGTGAAGGCCGTGCCGATGCGGGGCCGGTTTGCGGGCCAGACTCCGGGGTCGGCGTGTGGCTCGGCCGGTGCCGGTCGGTCGGCCAGCGGGGCAGGTTCAAGGACATGAAACGACGCATGCTTCCACTCGATCTCGTAATCCTGTGGCGGGCCGCCCCTGACCCGTTCCAGGGCGGCGTGAAACCGCGGTTCTCCCAATCCCGGCAGCCCTCGTGCGCCGGTCCATGCCCGTGCCGGGGACGGGCGGGCGGCGATGCGCCAGCGGCTCAGCGCGGCGCTCGGCATGACGCCGTCATGCGGTCGCAGTACCAGGGCCAGCGCCCCGGCCCGCCGCGCCGCCTGGTCAAGCCGGCGGGTGGCGACAAGGTCATAGCGGGCCGAGGGCCCGGTCTCGCCGATCACCACGGCGCCGGCCTTCAGGCCTTCTTCCAGTGTCCACAGCGTGTCGGCCTCGCTGCCGGTCTCGACCAGGATGAGGCGCGAGGGATCGAGCCCCCATTGCGCCAGGGCCGGCGGATAGGGCCGGCCGAAATCCTGCCCCGTTCCCATCGACCGGCGCACCCAGAGCACCGGGCGCTGCCGTCCGCTGACGCGCAGATGGGTCGCCATCAGACCGGCCTGCACGGCCAGCGCGGCCGGCGTGTCGAGATAGCCGGCCGGACAGACCTCGTGCAGACCCGGCGCCAGTTCGAGCGGGTGGGCGCCGTGCCGGGCCGCATCGCGGGTCAGGCCTGTCTTGTCGCCTGTCTTGTCGCCCGTCTTGCCGCCTGTCTGGGCGCCCGCCCGGTCACCCGTCCGGTCATTGTCGACGCCGATGGTCGCCGCTGCCGAAGCGGGGGCAGGGACCTCACCCGATAGCCGGTCCATGCGCGCACCGGTCCCGTCCTGATCGGGTCGATCCGGCTTGGCCTGCGGCGGCGCAGGCACGGCTTCGCTCATGTCCAGGGCCCGTATCTGGCGGCGCAACTCGTCGAGCTGCTGCCGCCGGTCAGGGCGTGACGGCACAGTCATCAGGCTTGGCTCTCGCTTGAATGTTCCGCTTATGTTCTCATCTGGACCCAAAGAGTCAAGCGTCGAATCCGGGTGCTTTCGCAGATCGCATCGAGCGACTAGTCTCACCGCCATGTGTGGACGCTATGCCCTTGGAAAGCTTCAGTGGTGGATCCTGCAGGAGAGTTTCCGGCTCCAGCAGGGCGCGCTCAATCTCGAGCCGCGCTGGAATATTGCGCCGACCCAGCGGGCCCCGATCATCCGCCGCGAGGACGGTCGCAGCGAGGCCGTCATGGCGCGCTGGGGCCTGGTCCCGTCTTTCTGGAGCAAGCCGCTGAAAGCGATGAAATTCTCCACCTTCAACGCGAAGTCGGAGACCGCCGCCTCGGCGCCCAGCTTTCGGGTCCCCTTCCAGAAACGGCGCTGCATCATTCCGGCGGTCGGCTTCTATGAATGGACCGGTCCGAAGGGCGCCAAGCAGCCGCATTTCATCACGGTGAAGGACCAGGACTGGTTCGGCTTTGCCGGCCTGTGGGACCGTGTCGAAATCGAGGGCGAGACGATTGAGAGCTTCACCATCCTGACCACCCAACCGAACGCGGCCATGGCCGCCATCCACACCCGCATGCCGGTCATTCTGGGACCGGAGGACTTCGAGGCCTGGACCGATACCGACAATCTGGAGGTCGAGAGCCTGCTCACCGGCCTGCCGTCCGAGGCGATGGTGATCCGCGAGGCCAACAAGGCGGTCGGCAATGTGCGGATCGACGAAGAGTGGCTCACAGAGCCGGGCGATGGCCCGCAGCGGACGGGATTGCTCTAGGTCATAAACTCATAAACGGGATTCCGTTTTTTGCCGAAGCCTGATTCAACCTCCTTGAGGAGGATTTGGATCATGGGCCGTCGTCGTTACGAACTGACCGATTTCGAGTGGTCGATCATCGAACCCTTGCTGCCGAACAAGCCACGCGGGGTGCCGCGCGTGGACGACCGCAAGGTGATCAACGGGATTTACTGGCGCCTGCGCACCGGCTCGCCCTGGGCGGAGATCCCCGAGCGCTACGGTCCGGCGACGACCTGCTACAACCGGTTCGTCCGATGGCGCAAGCTGGGTGTCTGGGATCGGATATTCGACGCGGTTACAGCCGCTTACGACGGCGACATCCAGATGATCGACAGCTCTTCGATCCGCGTTCACCAGCATGGGGCGAACGCAAAAAGGGGTCCGCACGCCGCCGCGAGGGACACCCCTGACACCCGATGCATGGGGCGCTCGCGAGGCGGGCTGACCACGAAAATCCATGCGCTTGTGGATGCCAACGGCCTACCCGTCGCCCTCAAGCTCACCCCCGGCCAGGCTCATGACGGACGCAGCGCCACCGACATGCTCGACGGCATCGGCGAAGGCCAGATCCTGCTGGCCGATCGGGCCTATGATTCCGACGCGTTGCGCGTCTCGCTCAAGGCCCGTGGCGCATGGGGATGCATCAAGCCGATGCCGAACCGCAAGAACATCCCCAGCTTCAGCGCCTTCCTTTACCGGCAGCGCAATCTCGTCGAGCGCTTCTTCAGCAAGATCAAACACTTCCGGGCCATCGCCACGCGCTTCGAAAAACACGCCGAGAACTATCTCGCCGCCGTCAAACTCGCCGCCATCCAAATCTGGCTTCGATTTTATGAGTCGGTGACCTAGGGGGTGGCGTCCGGCCCGGGATACGCCGCCAGCCCGGTCTCCAGCAACCGGCCGTAATACTGGATCGAAGTGGACTGCTGGGCGGCCTCGATGACACGGCGGCGCAAGAGGTTGGTCAGGTCTTGCGAACCCCGCAACTCAGTGGCCAGACGGGCGATCGCCGCGTCGTGACCCTCGATCCGGCAGGGAAAGTCCAGCATGGCTTCGATCGCCGCATAGTCACCGATCTGGATATTCACATCCTCGGTGCAAGACGCCACCAGATCGCGGTGCAGCTCGGGGTCGATGCGCTCACGGATCGCGTTGCGGAACGGCGCCTCGCCCAGCTCGATGAGGAGGGCGGTCGGCGAACTGCCGTAATACTCGACGGCGCTGTCGCGCAGGGCGGTGTTGCGGATCAGGCCGATTTCACCGCTGGCGACAATCTCGTCATAGGTGCCGCGGATCAGGCCGCTCCAGAAATACTGGGTGGCGCGATAGGCCCCGATCACCAGCGCCTCGTCGCTGATCTCGGCCTCGCCTTCCAGTACTGCCAGGGTGCGCTCCCCGATCGCGGCGACATCAATGAGGTAATTCCGGGTCGCGGCGACACGCCATTGCTCGTCCCGGAGATCCGCGACCAGCCGCTCGGTCAGCTCGGTGCCGCGGATCGCGGACAGCCGGTCTTCATTCCAGGCCGTGACCTGGAAACCGATCACCACACCGGCGATCACGATGATGAATTCAATGCCGACGGCGAGCCAGTTCTGGTCCTTCAGGGCCTTGGCGATGCGGGAGAGGATCATGGGGTCGTACCGGCTCCGTCGTCGGGCAGGGCGGCCAGCACATCGCGGGCGCGTTCCAGCGTGCCTTCGTGCCAGATGCGGTTGGCAAAATTGGCGCGGATGGTCAGCCGGGTCGCGGTCAGCAGGTCAGGCGAGACACGCAGCTCGGCGAGGGCGGCATCGAGGTGCGGGGGCAGGCGGTCGAGATCGTCAGCGGACCAGGTGCTGGCTTCCAGCAGAATGGCCGCATTGTCGGTGATCAGGCGGGCCAGCGAGGCATAGGCCAGCTCCTGCCGGCGCACCTGCTCATCGAACTCGACCAGCGCCGCGCGCAGGGTTTCCGAGCGGATCAGGCGCATCTCGCCGCTGGCCAGGAGTTCGGCATAGGTCGCCGAGCGGCCGGCCGGGACCGGCGTGCCGATCGCATTGGCCATGGTCGCGAAGAAGTCGGTCAGCGCGACGGTCTCCGGCGGTTGCAGCAACAGCGCTTCAAAGGCCGCGCCGGCCTCCATGCGCGCCTCGAGCTGGGTCAGTGTCGCAGTCGTCCGGGTTTCGATCTCGCGAAAGTCGGCCGACAGGCGTTCGATCAGCAGCGCTTCGCGCGATTGCTCGATCCGGGTCTCGTTCCAGGCGGAAATCTGGAAACCGATCACCACGCCGGCCAGGACAATGATGAACTCGACGATGACGGCGAACCAGTTCTGGGTCCGCAAGGCGGTTGTGAGCGAGGACAGGATCATGGCAAGGGCCGGGGCTTTCCGGTGAACTTACCCGGACCGGCGAGGCGTGGTTCTGGCAGCACGTTTTTCGGCATGATCGGACAATCCCCCCAGGATTGGGTGGTATCCTGCATCAAACCGTCTGATTTCAAAAGCGGAACACCTAGGCGCGATGTAAGTCGGTGCGCTTGAAAGACCAGACGCGCCGCAAAAGAAAACGCCCCGACCGGAAGGTCAGGGCGTCAGTGTCGTGTGATGCAAAGCGCGGGACAGGCTCTAGTCCTGTTCGTGCAGCCAGGCCGCGTGCTTCGGGGCGCGCTTGGTCCGGCTCCATTCCTCGATCATCGCCGGAGCGACGCGTTTGAGTTCGGCCATCTGCTCGTCCGTGCCGGTATTGGCCGCCAGCTCGAGACGGTGACCATTCGGGTCGAAGAAGTAGATCGACTTGAAGATGCCGTGATTGACCGGGCCGAGCACGTCGATGCCCTCGGCTTCGATATGGGCCTTGGAGGCCAGCAGCGTGTCCATGTCCTCGACTTCGAAGGCGATGTGCTGGACCCATTCCGGCGTATTGCCGTCGCGGCCCATCTCCGGCGAGTTGGGCAGCTCGAAAAAGGCCAGGACATTGCCCATGCCGGCGTCCAGGAAGACGTGCATGTAGGGGTCCGGCGCCTTGGTCGACGGGACTTCATTCTCGGCAATGGCGAGTTTGAAATCCATGCCCATGACGCGCTGGTAGAACTCGACCGTCTGCTTGGCGTCCTTGCAGCGATAGGCAACGTGGTGGATGCGCTTGAGATTGACGGACATGAGGTCCTCCTGCTGGTTACTCGGCCGCCTGGATGACGCCACGCTTGACCTGGTCGCGCTCGATCGACTCGAACAGGGCCTTGAAATTGCCCTCGCCGAAGCCTTCGTCTTCCTTGCGCTGGATGAACTCGAAGAAGATCGGGCCGATCGCCTTTTCCGAGAAGATCTGCAGCAGCAGGCGCGGCTGGCCGCCTTCGGTGGTGCCATCGAGCAGGATGCCGCGCTTCTTGAACTCTTCGGTCGGCTCGCCATGGCCCGGCAGGCGGTCTTCCAGCATCTCGTAATAGGTTTCCGGCGGCGCGGTCATGAACTGGGTGCCGGCCTTTTTCAGGCGGTCCCAGCATTCGATGAGGTTGTCGCAGGAGAAGGCGATGTGCTGGATGCCTTCGCCCTTGTACTCGCGCAGATATTCCTCGATCTGGCCAACAGCCTCGGATTTCTCTTCATTGAGCGGGATGCGGATCAGCCCGTCCGGTGCCGTCATGGCGCGCGAGACGAGGCCGGTATATTCGCCCTTGATGTCGAAATAGCGGATCTCGCGGAAGTTGAAGAGGTCCTCGTAATACTTGGCCCAGTAGTCCATCCGGCCCTTGTAGACATTGTGCGTCAGGTGATCGATCACGTTGAAGCCACAGCCCTTGGGGTGGATATCGACGCCTTCGAGATAGTTGAAATCGATGTCGTAGATCGACTTGCCGTCCTCGAAGCGGTCGATGAGATAGACCGAGGCGCCGCCAATGCCCTTGACCGCCGGGATGACCAGCTCGGAGATGCCCGGCTCGGTCATGACCGGCTCGGCGCCGCGCTCGAGGCATTCGTCATAGGCCAGAGCGGCGTCACGGACGCGGAAGCCCATGCCGCAGGCTGACGGACCATGTTCCTTGGCGAAGAAGGCCGCCTGGGTGTCGGGCTCGTAATTGATCAGGAAGTTGATCCCGCCCTGGCGCCACAGCTCGACATCCTTGGAGCGGTGATTGGCGATGTGGGTAAAGCCCATGGCCGAGAAGATCGGCTCGATCACACCGCGCTCCGGCGCGGTGAACTCGACGAACTCGAACCCGCAAAGTCCCATCGGATTTTCGAACAGGTCTGCCATGTCATGCCTCCAAGAAGTGTCAGGACCACGCTGATATTGCCACGCCCGGTTTCGGGGTGGCGGCGCGGTGTTTGATTGGCCTCCCTGATAGCCCATTGGTTGCTATTGCGTCAAGTTGTGATTGCAACTAATATGGTGGGCATGAACGATCTTGACCCCCGATCCAACCCCCGATCCACCGCCGGATCCACCGCCCGGACGCACCCGGCCTCCCCGGTCGCGCCCTCCGACGCTCCCTCCGGGGCTTCGGCGCCCGGCTTTGCCGAACAGGCGGCGTCCTTCGCGGCAGGCGTGGAGCGCGAGCCGATCCGCCTCGACGCCTACTGGCCCTATCAGGTCACGGTGCTGGCCGACCGCATCGCCCGCCTGACCTCGGCCATCGTCAAGCGCGAGGCAGGGCTGAACCTGTCGCAATGGCGTGTCCTCGCGGCGATTGCCGAGGTGCCCGGACGCACGGCAGTCGACGTGGTCACGGTGACGCCGATGGACAAGGGCATCGTCTCGCGCGCCACCAAGGCGCTGCTGGAGGCGGGTCTGGTCATCCGCCGGGCCTCGCAGGCCGATGGGCGGGTCAGCCATCTCTACCTCACCGGCAAGGGCAAGGACGTCTACGCGCATCTGCGTGAGGCCGTCGAGGCCGTGCCGCTGGCGGCCAACCGGATGATGGACGGGGCCAAGCAGGCGGCCTTCTGTGCCCTGGTGAGACAGCTTGCCAATTCCATGCCGGACGAGGGGTGACGGGCGGGCGCGTGGCTTTATCAAATATAACCACCCGGAACACCGATCATTAGCCATTTCCGGTCTAGACGGTGTGGCATGAAACGAAGGTCAGACCTGTGCGCCAAGCGATTGTCATTCTTGTCCATGTCCTGATCTCGGCGGTCTTCGCCGGGATTGCAGGCCTGGGTGCCCACAAGGTCCTGATCTCCTCCCTGTCGATGGCCCGGGCGGAAATGCTGCAATCCTATATCCGGGTGCGGGCGGATCGCGAGCAGACCCTCTTCAACGAGGCGCGGACCCTGACCGAAGCTGCCGAGGACGCCTTCCTGCGCCGGCATGCCCTGATCGCCGACATCGACGTGGCAGAGGAGTTCAACGCCCTCTTCCCGCCCTTCGGCGACGGCACCCGCCGCAGCCATCCCGACCTGTTCGACGGCCGGGCCTTGGCCGGGTCCGACTATGTCTTCGGCATTGGCGCTTTCATGGCCGATGGCGAGGCAATGACGGCCGAGGAAGAGCGCCGCTATATGGCCGGCTTCCACGTCGTCCGAAACTTCGGTGAGGCCCATCTCGGCGAGTTCTCCAGCCTCTATTATTTCACGCCGGACCGCCGGGTTGTGATCTTTGCACCCGATCGCGAAGACCGCCTGGCTTTCTACCGCTACGAGGCCCCAGCCGACTTCAACCTGCAGGCCGACGAGGATCCGGCCCTGTTCAGTGAAGAGACCAATCCGGACAGCGCAATGCAGTGCACCCGCCTGTCCCGCTTTGTCTATTCGGACGGCGGCGAGCGATCCGCGACCGCTTGCCGCAAGCCGATCCGGGTCAATGGCGAGTTGATGGGCGGGTTCGGGACGTCGATCGACATGACCGAGCACCTGGCCTCGTCGCTGGAGGCGCCGCCGGCCGGCGGGGTCAATCTCGTCTTTGACCGGGATGGCCATGTCATCGCCCGCGGCCAGTCGATCCAGCAGGCCAATGCCATCGGCATCGACCCGGCCGAGATCATGGCGCTGTTGCAGGACGATCCGCGTCCGCGCGGCGTGGTCGGCACGCCGAGCAGCGAATTCCTGGTCGCCTTCAGCCGGATCGCCGGTCCGGACTGGTATTTCGTGTCGGTCAGTCATCTGGCCGGTATCGAGGCGACCGCGACGCGCTGGGGCTGGCGCCTGTTCGGGCTCATCTTCGTGCTCTCGCTCCTTGTCACCGGTATTCGCGGCCTGCTGCGCCGGTCGCACCTGGTACGCGACTTCCTCGACGGCAGGGCCGCATCGCCAGCCAGTCGGCGCTATGTGCCGGTTCCGGCCCGCCGCGATCCGGCCTCCGATCCGGTCTCCGGTGCAGCCCACGCGGCCACTGACGAAGCGCCGTCATCGCCGGGGTCCCGGTAAGCCGTCCGGTCACCACACAGAATAAGCACTGGCCAGCCACGCGCTCACGGCGTAAGAGGGCGCGCCTTTTCACGACAGGAATGACATCATGAGCGCGTCCCTCGACAAGCTGCGCAACATCGCCATCGTGGCGCACGTTGACCACGGCAAGACCACGCTGGTCGACCAGCTGCTGCAACAGTCCGGAACGCTGGGCGAGCGGGCCAATGTGTCCGAGCGCATGATGGATTCCAACGATCTGGAAAAAGAGCGCGGGATCACCATCCTGGCCAAGAACACGGCGGTCACCTGGGGTGACTGGAACATCAACATCGTCGACACGCCCGGCCACGCCGATTTCGGCGGCGAGGTGGAACGCGTCCTGTCGATGGTTGATGGTGTCCTGCTGCTGGTCGATGCGGTCGACGGCCCGATGCCGCAGACCTCTTTCGTGACCAAGAAGGCGTTGGCCCGCGGCCTCAAGCCGATCGTCGTGATCAACAAGGCGGACCGTCCCTCGGCCCGCCCGGACTGGGTTGTCGACCAGACCTTTGATCTCTTCGACCGCCTTGGCGCCAATGAGGAACAGCTCGACTTCCCGGTCGTCTACGCCTCGGCCCTGCAGGGCTGGGCGGCCAATGAGGCCGGCGCGATCGGCACCGACATGACGCCGCTGTTCGAGATGATCACCACCCACACGCCGCCGCCGGGCGTCGATTTCGACGGTCCGCTGCAGCTGCAGGTTTCGGCCCTCGACTACTCCTCCTTCACCGGCGTGATCGGTATCGGACGCGTGACCCGTGGCCGTCTCGCCCGCAACCAGTCGGTCGTGGTCGCCAAGGCCGATGGCCGCCAGGTGAAGGGCAAGGTCCAGCAGATCTTCGGTTTCCACGGCCTCGAGCGGGTCGAGCGCGAGAGCGCCCAGGCGGGTGACATCATCACCTTCACCGGCATCGACAATCTCAAGATTTCCGACACGCTGTGCGATCCCGAGCATGTCGAGGCCCTGCCGCTGCTGTCCGTCGACGAGCCGACCCTGTCGATGACCTTCCAGGTCAATGACAGCCCGTTCGCCGGCCGTGAGGGCAAGTTCGTGACCTCGCGCAATCTCAAGGAACGCCTCGAGCGCGAGCTGATCCACAATGTGGCGCTGAAGGTCGAGCAGCAGGACAATCCGGACAAGTTCACGGTTTCCGGCCGCGGCGAGCTGCACCTCTCCATCCTGATCGAGACGATGCGCCGCGAAGGTTTCGAGCTGGCCGTCGGCCGTCCGCGCGTGGTCATCAAGGAAGTCGATGGCGAGCTGTGCGAGCCCTATGAGAGCCTCACCGTCGATGTCGAGGAGAGCGATCAGGGCGGGGTCATGGAAAAGCTCGGCCAGCGCAAGGCCGACATGAAGAACATGGTGCCGGACGGGCATGGCCGCGTCCGCATCGATTATGTCATCCCGACCCGCGGCCTGATCGGCTTCCGCTCCGAATTCCTGACCCTGACCTCGGGCTCCGGCCTGATGTTCCACACCTTTGATCACTACGCCCCGAAGACCGGCGGCGAGATCGGCCAGCGCCATAACGGCGCCATGGTCTCGATGATCGACGGCAAGGTGCTGGGCTTTGCCCTGTTCAACCTGCAGGAACGCGGCAAGCTCTTTGTCGGCCACGCCGTCGAGGTCTATGAAGGCATGATCATCGGCGTCAACGCCCGCGATGACGACATGATCGTCAACCCGACCAAGGGCAAGAAGCTGACCAATATGCGGGCCTCGGGCACCGACGAGAACATCGTCCTGACCACCCCGATCAAGCTGACCCTGGAATATGCGCTGGAATTCATCAATGACGACGAACTCGTCGAGGTGACCCCGCAATCCATCCGCATCCGCAAGACCTTCCTCAAGGAACACGAGCGCAAGAAAGCGTCGCGCTCGGCGGGCTAGGACCGGCCCTCACTGTCCCTCTCCACGGGGAGAAGGGCAGCGGGCGCAGCGAGGAAGGGACGAAGCGCGGTTGGCCCATGCCGCCTGCGGCGTCACCCCTCCGTCTCGCCCTGGCGGGCGCGCCACCTCCCCACGGTGTGGGGCGGAAAAGCTCTCCCGGAAACAATCACATTGTTCCCGGCCGGAGCCCCGCGCCTCCGGGAAAAATGAGCGTGGATGATGGGATGGCAGGTGGCGGGACGGGTTTTCTGCCCCCGCTTGCGGGCGAAGGGGGCCGGGCTCAGCGAGGAAAGCCCGCGTCGGCGGTGCTTCACCGATGAATGCCGCACATCCCATACCCGACCCTCGACAGTTCGGGTTCCAGCCGCTACCTCTCTCGCAACAAAACACAAACCCTGACGGGAGGTCCGTACCATGTTTGATAATCTGTTTTCCCTTGAAGGCCGGGTGGCGCTGATCACCGGCGGGTCGCGCGGCATTGGCGAGATGATTGCCGAGGGCTATGTGCGGGCCGGGGCGAAGGTCTACATCACCGCGCGCAAGGCGCCGGAATGCCTGGCGACGGCCGAGCGCCTGTCGGAATTCGGCACCTGTATCGCGCTGCCGGGTGATGCCTCGGGCGCTGACGGGGCCAAGGCTCTGGCGGCGAAATTTCTCGAGCACGAGAGCAAGCTGGACATCCTGGTCAACAATGCCGGTGCCGCCTGGGGCGCGCCGCTGGACGAGTTCCCGGAAAGCGGCTGGGACAAGGTCATGGACCTCAATGTCAAGACGCCCTTCTTCCTGATCCAGGCCCTGCACAGCGCCCTCAAGGCAGCGGCCTCGCCGCAGCAGCCGGCCAAGGTGATCAATATCGCTTCGATCGACGGGCTCTCGGTCAACATGATGGAGACCTATTCCTACGCCGCCTCCAAGTCCGGCATCATCCATCTGACCAAGCGTCTGGGCCTTGAGATGGCGAAGGAGCACATCAATGTCACCGCGATCGCGCCGGGCGCCTTCGCCTCGAGCATGAACAAGGTCGCCCGTGACCATGCCGACATGGTGTCCCAGGGTGTGCCTTCCGGCCGGGTTGGCGAGCCGTCGGACATGGCCGGCGCGGCGATCTTCCTGGCCTCGCGGGCCGGCGATTACGTGGTCGGCTCGACCCTGGTCGTCGATGGCGGCGTGGCCCAGGCGCGTGGCGCTTTCTAAGCCGGTTCGAATTGAGTTCAAGGGGGCGGGCGCTGCGTGGCAGGTCCGCCCCTTTTTTGTTTATACGCGCGCTCACTCCGGGGCGGAAACGGACATTGTTGTCGTGTCAGCCAGTCGGCCTCCCCTGTTCGAGGGATACCGGGCGCGCGGCGGGCGGCGGATACTTGCTCCCGGATCAAAGGGGAGGGCGCGATGCGCTGGATGAAAGTCATGATGGCCCTGGCCTGCCTGGGCGTGGTGTAGGCCTGTAGCGTGGTGACCGGTGGTCCGCTGGTCCGGCCGGGTGAGCCGACCGGGGTGCTGGAGATCGCCAACGGGTCGAGCCATACGCTGACGGTGATCCTGATCGCCGACTGTTCGGGGATGAGCTATGGCCTCAACCGCCTGCCCTCGGGCAGCACGATCCCGCCGGGCCGTTCCTATCGCTTCACCACCTCGGCAGGATGCTGGGATGTCAGCGCCGGCCTGGCCTACGGCACCACCATCTATGAGACGCGGTTCACGACCCAGGTCCGCCCCGGGCGTCTGACCCGTCACACCGTCACCGGGCGCTAGAGCATTTTCATCGATCTTAGAGTCGCGAAGGGATTCACTTGGGCCGCGAAGTGTGATTCTTAGGGTGTCATCATTGAGCCGGGAGGTCATGGATGACACGAGCGATGAGCGAGGATTTGCGCTGGCGGGTGGTTCGTCTTGTCGTCGACGAGGGTTTGTCGACGAGCGAGGCGGGGCAGCGCATGTGGGTCGGCAAGTCGACGGTTGGTAGCTGGGTTCGGCTTTTCCGACGAACCGGAGGCGTGTCGCCGCGCAAGAAGGGCAATCCGGGCCGCTCCTGCCTGGATGCGCACGAAGCCTTCATTCTCGGCCTGATCGACGAACGGGCGGACATCACGCTGGCGGAGATGGCGCAGCGTCTCGAGGCGGATCACGGTCTGCGCGTTCAACAAAGCACGCTCTGGTATTTCCTCGATAAACGCGGGCAGACATTTAAAAAAAGACGGGCCACGCGGCCGAACAGGATCGGCCGGACGTCTACGAGCGTCGCGTAGAATGGTTCGAACGCCAGCCGGATCTCGATCCGGAACGCCTCGTCTTCATCGACGAGAGCGGCGTGTCGACCAAGATGGCGCGTCTGTACGGGCGCTCCCCCAAAGGCGAGCGCTGCCGCGCCCCGATCCCGCACGGGCACTGGAAGACGATCACCTTCACCGCCGGGCTGCGTCTGAACGGTGTCGCCGCGCCTGCGTTGGTCGACGGCGCCATGAACGGCGAGACCTTCCTGACCTGGGTTGAAGGCATGCTGGTACGCGAACTTGAGCCCGGCGACATCGTGGTGATGGACAATCTGCCTGCCCACAAGGTCGCCGGCGTGCGCGACGCCATCGAGGCCGCCGGCGCCAGCCTGCTCTACCTGCCGCCCTACAGCCCGGTCTTCAATCCCATCGAAAAGGCGTTCTCAAAGCTCAAGGCCCTGCTTCGCAAGGCTACAGCCCGCACCGTCGATGATCTCCACCAGGCCGTCGCCAACGCCATCGACGCCATCACACCGGCTGAGTGCGTCAACTACTTCAAAGCCTGCGGATATGACCCCGATTAAAATGAAAACGCTCTAGACCGCCACTGCCGAGCCGAAACAGGAACGGGCGCCGGAGTTTCCTCCGGCGCCCGTCTTGTTTCAGTCCGACTGTGTGAGGCCTATTCGCCCATGCGGCGGATTTCGACTTCACCCATGTCGAGGGCGCGGATGTCGTCGGCGATCACGGCGGCGTCGCCGATGATGAGCCAGACGAACTGCTCCGGGTGAATGACCTCTTGTGCCGCAGCCCGGACCTCTTCGAGGTCGAGCGAACGGTAGCGCTCGGTCAGCGTGGCCGGATAATTCCAGTCACGACCCAGATTGGCGCTCGAGGCGAGCGAGTTGCGGACCGAAGAGGCGGTCTCGAACTGGCCGGGCAGGGAGCGGGTCGAGTTGTTCACCGAGCGCTCCAGCTCCTCGGCCGTGGCCGGGTTGGTGGAGGTGAACTCGTTGAACTCACGCAGCAGCTCGGCCAGCGAGTCCGAGGTGCGGTCGGTCTGCACCGGGGCATAGACCAGCCACGGGCGTTGGCCGCGGGCGCCCCAGAGCAGGGTCTGGGCACCGTAGGACCAGCCCTTGTCCTCACGCAGGTTCATGTTCACCCGGGCCGTGAAGGAACCGCCAATGGCGTCATTCATGGCCGAGTAGACTTCCGGATTGTCGACCGAGCCGGACGGGCCGATCAGGCCGGCCAGGATCAGCGATTGCGGCGAGTTCGGACGATCAACGATGATCACCCGGGCGCCATCCGAATTGGAGGCCTCGGAGAGGTTCTTCTGCGGCAGCGGCGTCGACGGGGCCTGCCAGTTGCGGAAGGCCCGCTCGAGGATCGGTGTGATCTCGTCCAGCGTCGTGTCACCGACGATGAACAGGGTCGCATTGTCCGGACGCAGCCAGGCGGTCTGGTGAGCCAGCAGGTCGGCGCGGGTAAAGCCCGCGACGGCTTCCGGCGTGCCTGATCCGGTGAAGGGCACCGAATAGGCGTGGCCTTCACCGAACATTTCCGGCGGCAGCATGCGCAGGGCGATGGCAATCGGATTGGCCATTTCCTGCTGGATGCCGTTGAGGGTCTGGGCGCGGACGCGCTCGATATCCTCATCGCGGAAGCTCGGATCAGTGATCACCGTGGCCATCAGCTCGACGGATGGGCGCAGATTGGTGCGCAGGGCCGAGAGATTGACCGAAGCGGTGTCGAGACCGGCACCGGTCGACAGGTTGGCACCCAGGCTTTCGGCCCGGGCGGCAATCCCGGTGGCGTCCATGCGGCCGGCACCTTCGTCGAGCATGTTCATGGTGAAGCTGGCGAGGCCAAGCTGACCGCCTTCGACGCTGTCGGCGGCATAGCCGCTGTCGAAGACCATCTGCATTTCGACCACCGGCACGGCGTCACGGCGGGCGAAGACGATCTCCACGCCATTGGACAGTGTGGCGGTTTCAACTTCCGGCCAGACCAGTTCGGGCGTCGAGGCGACGACCGGCAGGGCCGAGCGGTCGGCATCGGTTTCAACGCTGGCATACTGGCCGAAGGGCAGCACGGTGATTTCGTGCGAACCCGTGGTCAGCCATTCATTGGCCGTCGCGGTGATCTCGTCCGGGGTGGCGTTGTTCTGGCGTTCCAGATGGGTGCGCCAGAAGCCGGGATCGTTGGCGTAAAGGGCGCCCTCGGCCAGCGTGACGGCCTTGCCGCCAAAGCCGCCGATCTGTTCCAGACCGCGCACGACACCGGCATTGATCCGGGTCCGGGCTGCGGCCAGCTCGTCGCGGGTCGGGCCCTCTTCGAGCAGTTCGGCGACGATCTCGTCGATCCGGGCAGACGCCGCAGCGACATCCTCACCGGGGTTCAGCGTGACCTGGATGTGGAACTGGCTGGCGAGCTGATGCTCCTCAACATAGGCGAAGGCCGAGGTCGCGACCTGGCGTCCGAACACGAAGTCCTGGTACAGGCGCGAGGTGCGGCCACCACCGAGCACGGTGGCGAAGAGTTCCAGTTCGGCGCGCTCTTCGGAGATCCGGCCCGGCACGACCCAGGTGCGGTAGATGCGCGATTGCGGCACGTCGTCATAGATGACTTCGCTGGTGTTGTAGCGGCGCTCGGGGACCCATTCATTGATCTGGTTGAGCGGCGGGCCGACCGGGGCGTCGCCGAAATAGCGCTCGACCAGCGGCCGGGCTTCCTCGGCATCAATGTCACCGGCCAGGACGAGCACGGCGTTGGTCGCGCCGTAATACTGGCGGAACCAGGCCTGCACGTCTTCCAGCGAGGCGGCGTCGAGGTCATCCATCGAGCCAATCGTGGAGTGGGCGTAGGGGTGACCTTCCGGGAAGAGGGCGCGCAGCTGCGAGTACTCGACCATGCCGTAAGGCTGGTTGTCGCCCTGGCGCTTCTCGTTCTGGACCACGCCGCGCTGCTCATCGAGGCGTTCCTGGTCGATGGCACCGAGAAGGTGCGTCATGCGGTCTGATTCCATCCACAGCGCCATGTCCAGGGCCGGCGTCGGCACGGTCTGGAAATAATTGGTGCGGTCGAACCAGGTGGTGCCGTTGAGGCCGGTCGCGCCGACATCCTCGAACGGACCGAAATAGTCGTCATTGTAGTTTTCCGACCCGTTGAACATCAGGTGTTCGAACAGGTGGGCGAAACCGGTCCGGCCGGCTGGCTCGGCGCCGGATCCGACACCATACCAGATGCTGACGGCCACGATCGGCGCCTTGCGGTCCTCGTGGACGACAACGGTCAGGCCGTTCTCGAGCTCGAATTGTTCAAAGGGAATGTCAACGTCCGGCACCTGGGCGCTGGCCAGACCTGTCCATGACAGGGCTGCCGCGAAGGTTGCCGCAAGAATGCGGTGCATAGGTCTCTCCCACCTTGAGAATAATGTGTGGGAGAGACATAGAAGGTTGAGCGGAGAGGTGAAGTAAATTTCTGTTAATGTCCGGTTGCGGCTCCCGCCTAGACCTTCTTCACGAACTCGGTTTTCAGACCCATCTGGCCAACCCCGTCAATGCGGCAGTCAATGTCGTGATCGCCATCGGTCAGGCGGATATTCTTGACCTTGGTGCCGACCTTGACCACCTGGCTGGTGCCCTTGATCTTGAGATCCTTGATCACGGTGACGGTGTCGCCATCGGCCAGCTCGGCGCCATTGGCGTCGCGCCAGACCCGGACCGTTTCGCCGTCGCCGACAGGCGTGGCGGCTTCGGCCGACCATTCATGGGCGCACTCGGGGCAGACCAGCAAGGCGCCGTCCTCATAGGTCCACTGGCACTCACATTGCGGGCAGGCGGGCAGGTCGCTCATGGCCGGGGCCTTCTGTTGGGTCGGACATCCTGTCCTCTTGTGACCTGCCAGACCAGCCCGGGTCCAGCGCTTTGCGCTGCCTGCCGCGTCAGCGCGCCGGGGCGTGGTCAGCAATTCTCCAGGTCAAAGACGCGGCAGACTGCGTCATAGAGCCCGGTCCGGTCGCCGGGAACAGCGTCATCGGCCTCGCGCCAGGCGAGGGCGGCGCGGGCGGCCTCATCGCTTGCCGGACCGGCCTCGCCATCGATGCGGAAGACATAGCCGGCCGGCTGCCCGAAGGCGCTGGCATCGCCGAGGAACTGGCAGATACCCGCCTGCATCGCGGCGACGCCGGCATAGGGGGGCGACACAGTGGCCGTCACCCGGCACACGGCATGCTCCGTGCCGTTTGCGGTGACGAAGACGGTGTCTGCGCCGGACCCGGATGCACCGTCCCCGGCTGCGGGGGTGACCGTTTCCGGAGCCGGCGTGTCAGCGCTTTCGCTCCCGCCCGCCAGGCCGCTCGGATCCTCGACCCGGCTTGCCGGATCCCCGGTCACACGGATCAGGACGACCATGGGCCGCAGGTCCTCGTCGCGCAGGATGATCTGGTAGCGGCCGGGCTGCGCGGCTTTCGCATCGGCCTCGAGCGTGAAGCGGCCGGCACCGGAATCCGCGACCGAAAGGGCAAGCCCGGGCGGGGTGGCACCGACCCACTGGGCCGTGTAGGGCGCATTGCCCCCTTCAGCGTCCAGGGTTTGGGTCCGGGTTTCGAGATCGGCTAGGTCGATGGCGACCGGCGGCTGCAGCAGCCGGATGATATCGGTGGTGAGGCCGGAGGCGATGTCGATGCAGCTGGCAATACCCGTGGCGCCGCCGTGATCCAGTGCCAGGCTGTCCAGCAGGGCGGTGACCGCCTCGGCGTCAGCCTGGGCGCGCGCCAGGGCCGGCCGGTTGCGGCGCAGCCAGTTATCGAGCGCAATATCGACATCATTGGCGTTCTGTACCCCGGCGTCACGGGTCACCGGATCCGGCAGGCTGAACAGGTCGGGCCGCTGGCTGAGCTGGCCGGCCAGGGTCAGGATGCTCTGATTGGCGACATTGACCGAGCTTTCCAGTGACACATCAAGATTGTGAAGGCGAAGCTGGAGCGCGAGATCAACATCGATCAGGGCCGACATCAGCTGGTCGCCCTCGAGCTGATTGTCGAGGCGTGCACGCACGGCGGCGTCGCGGACCCGCAGGATGTCCCGGATCGCCGACTCCACGCTTTCGAAGCTTGTCCGATACGGCCCGGTTGCCCCGTCCCGTGTCGGGGCGGTGTCGAGGATGGCGCCAAGGGCATTGGCCGAGGTGATGAAGCGCGTGACCATCGCCCCGTCGAGCAAGGTTCGGCGCTGCAGCGCGCCTGAGGATTCGCGGAACAGGCAGTTGGCGGCGCGCTGGCCATCCAGATAGATCGTCGCCTGCGCCGGCGGGGCGACGATGGGCGACAGGGTTGCGGAGGTGCCGGCGATCAGGCCCAGACCGGTGGTCGCGCCATCGCTGCCGCCACTCAGCGCATTCGCCACCGCGCCGAGTGAGCCGAACAGGGTTCCGGACCGGAAGGCCCGTCGCTGGCCGCTATTGGCGTCGGCGCGTCCCCGGTAGACCTGGCGGAAATCGTCGATGCAGTCGCGCGCCTGGTCGACGCTTGTCAGCGTGCTGCCGGGTCGGTCGGTGCAATGGGCAGAGATATCCGCTGCCGGGCGGGAGGATCGGGGCATTGTCGAACAGCCGGCCAGAAGACTGGCGCCCAATGTCGCAAAAAGCATCCCGTGTCGCATCATGGCGTGTCTCCCCGCAGGCCCCGTCGCCGCAAAGATAGCGTGACCACGGCTTTGATGCTACCTTTAGTTGAGCCGGCCCGGGGCGTGGCGCGGCGGGGTTTCCAGGGGCGGGCCGTGTTCATCCACAAGACACTCAGGCAGGACTTCGCTGTTCTGGAGACCCTGTCGGAGCGGATGGCCGGTCTTCGGGACCATGCCGACCTGCTGCAGCGCTTCATGCGGTTTTCAGGGCTCGACAAGGACGGCGCCCGGGACGCGCTCGGTCCGAAGGGTAACCCGATCCTGCTGGTCGCGACCCTGGAGGGCGCGACGCGAGGTCGCTTCCTGACGGCCAGCCCGGCCGCCATCACCCTCGACAAGGGCCTGCTCGGTCAGTGGAGCCATCACCCGAATGACGCCAGCCTGCGCGATCGCGTGGTGGCAACCTGCCTGCACGAGATGGTCCATTGGGGCCGATACCGCTGCGGGTTGCCGGCGCATCTCTGTGCGAACGCCGCCATCTCCGGCCCGTGTCCGGTGCCCGCCTGCCGCAAGGACTGCTGGCGTGAGGCCGGGCACGCCTTCGAGGCCGGGCTGGCGGGACTTCTGGACAGCGCCCCGGCCGATCCGGACGATGACGGCTGCGTTTTCGACGGCAACCGTCCGGTCGCCTAGTCCCGCCCGCTCCGGGTGATCACTCGCCCGTGTCGGCCGCCATCTGGTCGAACCAGCCCACATACAACGGCGCGATGTGGTCGCCGTAATACAGCAGTTCCGGCGTGTCATGACGCAGGGCCAGGTGCGCCTGGGTGAAGGCGGTTGCCATCGGCAGGTCATGGCTGGGCGTACCATGGGCGGCAATGAGGGCTGCGCGCAGCGTCTCGGCCTCCTCAGCCCCGGTCAGGACCCAGACGAAGGCGAGGGCATCATCGGCGAAGACGAATTCGGCCTCGCGCGGGGTGCCGGCATGATCGAGACCGGCACAGTCAGCCTGGACGTGGCTGGACTGGGCGACCGGCATCTGCTCCAGCGGCATGTCCCGGATGGTGAGGCGGGTGCAGGCGGCCTCAAGCAGTGGACGGACCGTCTCCAGGCTGGCGCCGAAGCGGGCCGCTGCCGGCGCCTGTTCGGGACCGGTCACGGACACGGGCTGAGCTGCGAGGCAGGCTGTGAGACCCGTCGCGGCGAGGATGAGTGCGGTCATGGCGGGACGCAGGTCGGGGCGGAAAGCAGAGTGATGTGTCATGGCGGGTGTCCGTCTATCGGGTGGATGAGGACACCAGGCTGCCGCAGCGCCAGGAATGGGTCGTCCCGGATCAGGATATGGGACGTTTCCGGTGATGATCCGGCTCGTCAGCCACCGGATGCGCGCGCCCGGGTGATACGGGCGAAGGCCCGGCTGGGGGTCTCGCCGCGAAGGTCGTGGTAGAGCCGGTTGAAGGCGGACTTGGAGTTGAACCCGGCCTCGAAGGCGAGGCTGAGAAGGCTCTCGCCCGCACGGTCGGGGTCGGCCATCATGGCGTCCACGGCGTCGATCCGCAGCCCGTTCACATAGGTCGAAAAACTCCCGCCACTTCCGGCATTCACGGCGCGCGAGATGTCACGGGTCGTACCGCCCGCGGCGCGGGCGACATCGGCGAGCGAGAGACGGGGCTCGCGCCACAGCGCCTGCGCCTGAACGATCCGGTCAATGCGTTCGAAGTCGGCCAGCGCGTCGGCATCATCGGGTTGGGAGCCGGCTCCGGCGCGCCCCGCGTCCAGACCACGTGGCGACAAGGCGCCGCGATCACGCACATGCTCGCGGCTGCGCCAGGCGAGGGCCGTGAGCAGGGCGGTCACGCCGACCAGGACCAGCGCGAAGCCGGCGCCATCGAGCCCGGGCAGGCGCGAGGCGAAGGTCGAACGCAGGATATCGACGGTGGCCAGGGCGACGAAGGCATAGAAGGCCTGGCGCACCCAGCGCAGGCTGACCCGGTCATCATCGGCGCGGACCTGACCGGTCAGCTGGCCATGCTCCCGCAGGGCCAGCCCGATGGCGACCAGATAGCCCATCAGCAGCGGTAGTCCCGCCAGTTGCGGCCAGGGGTCGGCCGGTCGGAACAGGACGACGAGAAGGGCGGGCAGGGCATGTACCAGATCCCGCCAGCCCGGCCGCGCCTCGCGGTAGCACAGCCCGCGGACGAACAGCCACAGCCCGGGCCCGTACAGCAGGCCGAACGCACTGGTCACGTCGGCCTCGGGCGGAAGGTTCGCATGCGCGGTCACCAGATTGGTCAGCATGTGCGCGGCGAATACGAGACACAGCAGGCCGAGGCTGGGCGATATCCGCCGCCACAGCATAAAGGTGGCCAGCAGTCCGGCATGATAGGCGGCCAGGAGCTGGACCCCGTCAATCACCGACACAGTTTATCCTCCGCCGCGAATGGCCTCGATGACGCTGATGACGATCGCCAGGTTGAAAGCGAGGCCCACTGTCGTGATTGTCGCTGCGAGTGCGGCGGCCAGGGTGAGCATGACGGCGCGGACCGGCATCAGCATGACGGCCCGGGCCCTTTCTGCACCGGCCCAGCGCGGGCGGGTGAGCTTCTCGACCAGATCGATGAAACCGCCGCGCCACAGGCAGACGGACAGGAACAGCCAGATCACAAGCCAGACGACCGGTCCGACGGTGATGGCCAGCCCCATTCCGGGCAGGTCGAGCAGGGCTCGTATCTCGTCAAACATGTGTGTTCACTCCGGCATGCACAATCCTCATTAGCCTTTCAGTCATCTGCGCGCTACATGCGCACGTACAAGATGTCTGCGACGGAATGGGGCTCCCCGTTCGTGTCAGTCAGATACGGTCTTCGGGGACAGGTTGACGGGAATGATGTCGATGAAACGGTTCTGGATCGGTGTGGCCGGTCTCATTGTGATGGCGGCAGCCGGCTGGTGGTGGGTGTCTCGCGGTGGCGAGGGCGCCGGCGAAATCGTGATCGAAACCGAAACGGTTGCGGAAGGCGAAGTGCGCCGGATCGTGTCCGCTTCCGGTGCCGTGCGGGCGCTGGTGACCGTCGAGGTCGGCTCCCAGCTGTCCGGCCAGATCGAGGCCCTCTATGTCGATTTCAACGACACGGTCGAGGAAGGGCAGATCATCGCCCAGCTCAATCCGGAAACCTATGAGACCCGCATCCGCGAAGCCGAGGCCAATCGCGCGACCGCGGCCGCCAATCTCTCCCTGCAGCGTGCCAACCGTCTGACCGCCGAGGCTAATGCCCGGTCGGCGCAGCAGGAATACGACCGTATCCAGGCCCTGTTTGATCGCGGGATCACCGCGCAGGCCGCGCTCGACAATGCCGTGACCGCGCAGGAGGCTGCCCAAGCGAGCCTGGCCGTGTCCGATGCCCAGATCCGCAATGCCCAGGCGGTACTCGACCAGCGCGAAGCGACCCTGGAAGGGGTCCGGATCGACCTCGAACGCACCACGATCCGCGCGCCGATCAACGGCGTCGTCGTCGACCGTGCCGTTGACCAGGGACAGACGGTGGCGGCCAGCCTGTCGGCGCCGACCCTGTTCACGATCGCCCAGGATCTCGGCCAGGTGCAGATCGATGCCCAGGTCGATGAAGCCGATATCGGCCAGATCGCCGAAGGCCAGACGGTGGCGTTCACGGTCGATGCCTATCGCGGCCTCGAACTGACCGGCGTGGTCGATCAGATCCGCCTGGCCCCGCAGACCCTGAACAATGTGGTGACCTATACAGTGGTGATCTCCGCGACCAATCCGGATCAGCGCCTGCTGCCGGGCATGACGGCCAATATGGATATTATCACCGGTGAACGCACCGGCGTGCTGACCGTGCCGAACTCGGCCCTGCGTTTCCGTCCGTCCCCGGCGCTCGAGAGCCGGACCCTGCCGGTCGAGACCGGTGGTGAGGGCGGTGGTCGTCCCGGTGGCGGCGGCGGTGGTCGCGGCAATCCGATGGCCCAGATGGCCGAGCGCCTCGAACTGACGCCGGACCAGCAGGAGCGCGCCGGCACGATCTTCCGCTCGGTCTTCGGACGCATGGCGGCGCAGGCCCAGTCCGGCGGCACGTTCGATCGCGACGCCGCCCAGGCCGAGATCGCCCGCGAGATGCAGGGCATCCTGACGCCGGAACAGATGCGGCTTTATCGCGAGATGCAGCGTGAGGCCCGCGAGACGCGTCCGGCGACGATCTGGGTGCTCGAGGCCGACGGGACGCTGGCGGAGCGCCGGGTCCGCGTTGGCATCAACGATACCCAGCAGACCGAGATTGTCGGTGGCCAGCTCGAGGCCGGCGAGGCCGTGATCACCCGGGCCCGCGAGGTGCGCGAATAATGCCGGCGCTGATCGAGTGTCGCAATCTGGTCAAGACCTACACGATGGGTGACCAGACGGTGCATGCCCTCAACGGTGTCTCGCTGGATATCGAGGCGGGTGAGTACGTCGCCATCATGGGAACCTCCGGCTCGGGCAAGTCGACCCTGATGAATCTGCTTGGCGCCCTCGATCAGCCGACCTCCGGCCAGCTGCACATTGCCGGTGAGGATGTGCGCTCGCTGGGGCCGGATGCGGTCTCGCGCTTTCGCAATCGCACGATCGGCTTCGTCTTCCAGCAGTTCAACCTGCTGCCGAGGACCAGCGCGGTCGAGAATGCCGGCCTGCCGCTGATCTATTCCGGCCTGCCTCATGCCGAGCGGGTCAAGCGCGCCATGGCGCGTCTGGAACAGGTCGGGCTGGGCGACCGGACCGACCACCATCCGGCCCAACTCTCCGGTGGTCAGCAACAGCGGGTCGCGATCGCGCGCTCGCTGGTCAATGATCCCAAGATCCTGCTGGCCGACGAACCGACCGGCGCGCTCGACAGCAAGACGTCCGACGACATCATGGCGATCTTCGACCAGCTCAATCGCGAGGGGATCACTGTGATCCTCGTGACCCACGAGCAGGAAGTGGCGGACCATGCCCGACGCCAGATCGTGTTCCGGGACGGCAATATCGTGGAGGACCGCTCATGAACGCCTTTGCTTCCCTGCGCGTCGCGCTGACCGCCCTGCGCATCAATGCCTTGCGCAGTGCGCTGGCCATGCTCGGCGTCATCATCGGTGTCGCCTCGGTGATCGTCCTGGTGTCCATCAGTGAGGGCACCAAACAGGCCGTCGAGGCCCAGATTGCCAGTTTCGGGGCCAACCTCCTGATCATCCGCCCGGGCTCGTCCATGTTCGGCGGGCGCCGCGGCGCTGCCGGCTCGGGTGATCCGATGACCGATGGCGATGTGGCGGCGATCCGCGAGGAAATCGCCGGCCTTGCGGGCGTGTCCGGTGAAGTCTCCGCCAGTACGACGCTGGTCTTTGGCGGGATCAACTGGACCTCCCGGATCCAGGGCGTGAACCCGGACTATTTCTCGGCCCGCGGCTGGGTGATCGGCGAAGGCCGGGCCTTCTCCGGCGCCGAGGACGTGTCCGGCCGCCGCTATGTCGTGGTTGGCCAGACGGTGATCCAGGAATTGTTCGACGGTGCCAGCCCGCTCGGTCAGTCAATCCGCATCGGCGGCCAGCCCTTCGAGGTCATCGGTACGCTGGAGCGCAAGGGCGAGACCTCCTGGGGACAGGATCAGGATGATGTCGTGTTCGCCCCATTGTCGACGGTTCGCCAGAGATTTGGTGCAGGCCAGAGTGTGACGGTCCGTGATGCGGTTTCGACGATCTACGCCGATATCGCGCCCGGCGAATCCACCTCGCGGGTGATTGCCGATATCGAGGACCTGCTGCGCATCCGGCGCGACATCCAGCCCGGGGCCGAGGATGATTTCGCGGTCGGCTCGCTGGCCGAGTTCATCCGGGCCCGCAACGAGACAGAGAGCCAGCTCGGCCTCCTGCTCGCTGTCGGGGCGGGGATCGTCCTGCTGGTCGGCGGGATCGGGATCATGAACATCATGCTGGTCTCGGTAACCGAGCGAACTCGCGAGATCGGCTTGCGGCTGGCGGTCGGGGCGCGCCGCGCCGATGTCCGCAACCAGTTCCTGATCGAGAGTATCGTCCTGTGCGTGATCGGTGGGCTGGCCGGTCTCGTGGTCGGGGTCGGCGGCACGCTGATCTATGCCGAGGTCGGCCAACTCGACATCTTGATCGATCCGGTCATCGTCGCCATTGCGATCGGGGCCTCGGCCTTTGTCGGGGTCTTTTTCGGCCTCTACCCGGCCCACCGCGCCTCGCGCCTCAATCCGATCGACGCGCTGCGCTTCGAGTAATCGAAGCCGGCCGTCAGTCGCTGTCCGGCCCGGTCCGGGGTGGCGTGCGTGGCAGGGTGAAAACAAAGCTCGATCCGAGTCCGGGTTCGGACTCGACATGGATCGCGCCGCCCAGCCGTTCAACAGCCTGGCGAACCACGGCGAGGCCGATCCCCGAGCCCTGATATTCCTCGCGCGCATGCAGGCGCTGGAAGGGGGCAAATATCTTCTCGGCAAAGCGCATGTCGAGGCCAATGCCGTTATCGGCAACGGTAAAGCGCCAGCCCGTATCGGTTTCGACCGCCTCGATGGCGATTTCCGGATTGGCCTCACCGCGGTATTTGACCGCATTGGACATCAGGTTCTGCAGGATCTGCGTCAGCAGCACACGATCGGACAGGATGACCGGCAGTTCGATTGGCGTGATCCGGGCGCTGCTCTCCGTGACGACCGTTTCCAGGTGGTCGGCGATCTCGGAGACGAGTGCGGCGGTATCGATCTCCGTGAAGTTCAGCGGCTGGCTGGCGAGCTTGGAATAGGTCAGCAGGTCGTGGATCAGGCGCTGCATGCGCTGGGCCGCATCGGCGAGAAATTCCAGACTGCGGGCACCGTCTTCATCCAGCTTGTCGGAATAGCGCCGTTTCACCAGTGAGGAGAAAGCCGCAACCTTGCGCAGGGGCTCCTGCAGGTCGTGCGAGGCCACGGTTGCAAACCGGTCGAGTTCGCGATTGGTCCGCTCCAGTTGCTGATTGGCCGCCCTCAGCTCCGAGACATCATTCAGGATGGCATAGCTGCGCCGCGGCTGGCCCTCGGCATCGCGTTCCAGGAAGGATGAGAGCAGGACGTCGACCGGCTCACCGGTCTTGCGCAGGAAGCGGTAGGGCGTGTTGATGTTGTGACCGCTCTGGAACAGATTCGGCAATTCAACCGAAATGGCCCGCTCGCGAGACTCCTCATCGAGAAATTCCGTCGACTTGCGACCGATCACTTCCTCGCGCTGATAGCCGAGGTTGGACAGCCAGAAATCGCTGACTTCGACGATGTAACCGTCGGCGTCGATCGTGTGCAGCATGGCCGGTGTGGCGCGGTAAATGCGCTCGAAGCGGGCCCGTTCCTCGGCCATCAGGTTGTCGAGACGACGCGTCGCGTCGATGTTCCAGAGCACACCGGAAGCCGCGGTCGGCTTTCCCTGCGCGTCGCGCTCGACGATGCGCCCGGTCGAGCGATACCAGACGTCCTCGCCGTGCAGGTCTTTCAGCCGGTATTGGTCATCGACCTGGGCGCCGGGCGTGGCGAAGAGATGGGCAACCGAGGCATCAAGGGCAATGAGATCGTCCTTGCAGATACGCTTTCGCCACTCGGCAATCGGAATGGTACGGGCGACGTCGTCACCATACAATTCCGGAATGATGGTGCCGCGAAGGTCAATGGTCTGAGCCTTCAGGTCGATCCGCCAGGTGCCGAGGGCTGCCGCCTGCACGGCCTCGAAGAGCTGTTGTTCGCGATCGGCGAGGGCTTCCTGGGTGGACAGGCGTTCAGAGATGTCGGCGATGAAACCCGTTGCGGCCGTCGGCGTGCCGTTTTCGTCGCGTTCGGAGACGCGGCCGCGATTGTGGACACGGATCCAGCCGGCCTTGTCGGAGTGGTAGCGGAACACGCGGTCGATACTGTCCTGCCTGCTCGACATCAGCGCGTCAAAGCCCCGCTGCGCGTCGGCGGCGTCATCGGGGTGGATGCGGGCGGCCCAGTCGTCATAGGTGACCCGTGCATTGCCGGGCGGCAGTCCCATCATTTCGGAAATGATGGCGCTGGCTTCGCAGATCCGGGTTTTCAGATTGATCCGCCAGGCGCCTTCGCCGGCGGCCAGAAGGGCTTCACGCAGCCGCCGGTCGCTCTCGGCGAGTGCGCGCTCGAGGCGCCGCTCCTCGGTGATGTTGCTGATGATGCCGGCGGCGCGGGCGGCACGTCCGTCCGCCGTCCATTCCACCACTTGTCCCCGCGACCGCAGCCAGACTTCGGCGCTGTCCGGCCCGACCACCCGGAAACGACCCAGACTCTGACTGCTCCCGGGACCCGTCTGATCACGGGTCTGGTTGGTGAACTGGCCAAAGCGGTCGCGCGCAACGGTGACGGTCTCGTCCGGAAAAAGGGCGAAAAAGTCATTGAAGTCGACCACTTCGCCATCCTCGACCTGAAGCAGGCGGGACAGCAGGCCGGAGACCCTCAGGCGGTCGCTCGCGATGTCGAGGCTCCAGGCCCCGTCATTGGCCCCTGCCAGGCCTTCGCGCATCAGCCGTTCGGTCTCGACAAGCTTCAACTCGAGTTGTTTGCGCTCGGTGATGTCAAGCAGGACCCCCACCACCAAAGGCGGATCAGTGTTCGGTTTCAGGCCGCCGCGAGAGCGCAGCCAGATCCATTCATCGGAACGGGCGTCGAGCAGGCGGTATTCGGCATCCAGCGTTTCGGCCCGGCCTTCGGCAATGGCCTCGAGCTGGCGGGCGAGATTTCCCCGTTCGTGGTCATGGATACGATCCATCCAGATATCGCCATCCATCGTCTCGACGTCATCGGAAACGCCCAGCATGCCCCGGATCGGCCCGATCGGAGTGACTTCCAGGGTCTTCGGGTTAACCTCCCAGACGCCGCTGGACCCGTATTCGATTGCGTCGGCCAACTGGCGTTCGCGCGCCGCCAGCTGAACTTCCAGCTCCTGGCGTTCGGTGGCATCGGCGACCACGCCTGAAATCCGCAGGGCGTGACCCTCGCGGGTAAACTCGGTGACCTTGCCGCGCATGTGCAACCAGCGCCAGGCGTCGTCGACGCGCTGGGCCTTGAAGATGATATCGAGAGGCCGGGTCGGGTTGGTGCGCTGTTCCTCGATGGCCTGGGCTAGGCGGGGGCGGTCTTCCTCGTGGGTGATTTCCAGCCAGCGCTCGAGCGAGATGGTCGCGTCGGCGGACGAGATGCCCATGAACTCGTTGATAAAGCCACGGGTCGACCCGAGCCGTGTCACCAGGTTCAGCGAGAAAGCCCCCTCATTGGCCGAGGCGAGGGCCGCGCGCAGCTGGATGTCGCTGGCCTCGAGCCGGGCCTTGAGCGTGAGTTCGGCCGTGACGTCACGGATGAAGAGCAGGATGGAGGCGTCCGTCGTCCCGTCGGCGGCGGACCGGGTCGCCACGGTCTCGCCGTCGAAGACACGGCTGTTGCGGGTGCGGTAGCGGGCCGTAAACCGACCTTCCGAAAGGCCGTCCGGTATATCGAAGCCCGCGTCCTCGAGCTGGTCATAGGCCCGCGGGTCGGCGAACACGATCTGCGCCCGCTTGCCGGCCAGCTCGGCCCGGTCATAGCCCAGAAGTTCCGATGCAGCGGCGTTGATCGCGGTGATGGCGCCACGCGCATCGAGGACAAGGATGGGCAGCGGGGAGCTGGCAAACAATGCCCGTTGCATGTCGGCAGACCGTGCGGTCATCGCGGCAATGCTCCGGCGCTTTGTGTCATCCGTGGCCTCTTGGACGAAAAGGGTGAGACAGTTTGAGCGCGTCGCGTCCGGATTGAAAAGGTTCGATAGTGTGGAAGCTTAGCATTTGCGCAGCGCAGTCGTCACGCAAAGACGTTCCAAGGCCCGGGCAGTTGGGGATGAGAACGAGGCTGGCCTTGCGCAATTGTGTCGATATGCTCCCCGGTCATCGAGTATTTGGGGAGTTTTATTGTGCCCAAGGCCAAAGAGACCACGTCCGCTTCGGCGCCGATTCTTCAGGTTTCCGACCTGAGCGTCAATTTCCAGACCCCGGACGGCGAGGTCGAGGCCGTCAAGAGTGTGTCGCTGGAGATCAATGCCGGCGAATGCCTCGCGATTGTCGGTGAATCAGGCTCGGGCAAGAGTCAGACCTTCCTCGCGGCGATGGGCCTTCTGGCCTCCAACGGCAAGGCGACCGGCTCGATCAAGTATCGCGACATGGAGATACTCGGCCTGCCCGCCAGCAAGCTGAATCGTGTCCGCGGTCGCTCGATGACGATGATTTTCCAGGACCCGCTGACCTCGCTGACGCCGCACATGACGGTCGGCGACCAGATGCAGGAAGTGCTCGGCATCCACATGAAGATGCGCGGCAAGGATGCCCAGGCCCGCGCCCTCGAATGGCTCAACCGCGTCCGCATCCCGGAAGCCAAGCGCCGCCTGGCGCAGTATCCGCACGAACTGTCCGGCGGCATGCGCCAGCGCGTGATGATCGCGATGTCGATGCTGTGCGAGCCTGACCTGCTGATTTGCGACGAGCCGACAACCGCGCTCGACGTGACGGTGCAGGCGGAAGTGCTCGACATCATGGACGAGCTGAAGCGTGAAACCGGCGCCGCCCTGGCCCTGATCACCCACGATATGGGTGTGGTGGCGCGGATGGCCGACCGGGCCCAGGTCATGAAGCACGGCGTCTATGTCGAAGGTGGCAAGATCGAGGATATCTTCGCCAATCCGCAGCACGACTATACGCGCATGCTGCTGGAAGCCATGCCGCGCCTCGACCGTCCCGACCGGCCGGGCCATACCGCCCTGAAGCCGGTGGCCGGTGACGCCTATGCCGCGCCCCTGCTCTCGGTCGACAATGTGAAGGTCCAGTTCCCGATCCAGGTCTCCGGCGGTCTGCTCCCGACCTACAAGACCCTGCGCGCCGTCGACGGGATCAGCTTTGACCTGCAGCCGGGCGAGACGCTGGGCGTGGTCGGCGAGTCAGGCTGTGGCAAGTCGACCCTGGCCCGCGCCGTCCTGCGGCTCGTGCCGGCCCAGGAAGGGGCCGTGTCATGGATCGGTCGTGACCTGCTGAGCCTGTCGCGTAATGAAGTCCGCAAGACCCGCGAGGAATTCCAGATCGTCTTCCAGGACCCGCTGGCCTCGCTCGATCCGCGGATGACGATCGGGGCCTCGATCGAGGAGCCGCTGCTGACGTTCCGCAAGGCCATGAAGCGCAAGGAGCGCGAGGTCATGGTCAAGGAGATGATGGACAAGGTCGGCCTCGACCCGAACATGATCAACCGCTACCCGCACGAGCTGTCCGGCGGACAGAATCAGCGCGTCGGCATTGCCCGTGCGATGATCCTGCGGCCCAAGCTGGTGATCTGCGACGAGGCCGTGTCGGCACTCGACGTCTCGATCCAGGCCCAGATCGTCGAGCTTCTGATCAAGCTGCAGCAGGAAATGGACCTGTCGATGATCTTCATCTCGCACGACCTCTCGGTCGTGCGTGAGGTCTCGCACCGGGTCATGGTGCTCTATCTCGGACGCATCGTTGAGCTGGCCGACCGCACCCGGATCTACGAGGATGCCCGCCATCCCTATACCCAGGCGCTGATCTCGGCGGTCCCGGTTCCTGATCCGGTGGTCGAGAAGGCCCGCGTCCGCGTCAAGCTTGATGGTGAGCTGCCGTCGCCGATGGATACGCGGGCCCAGCTTCGCTTCATGAAGTCCAGGCTGGTCGACGATCCTGACGCGGAACAATACCGGCCGCAGTTGATGGAAGTCGCCGAGGGGCATTGGGTCGCCGAGCATGATCCGTTCGAGCGGGTCACGGGCTGACGCCGGACTTTGCAGCTAATTCACTCGACAATGGGCCGGACACCGCTAGGTTCCGGACGGTAAATCGTGCTTGGGGAGAGCCGGAATGGCAGTGAAATTCGGTAAGGGAATGGGCGTCGCGGCGATTGCGCTGGTGCTCGGTTTGTCGGCCTGTCAGCCGGCCCAGGATGCGCCGGCCACCGAGGTCTCGATCCCGACCGATTACGCTTTTGTGCATGAGGTCACTGACCTTCCCGCCGATCCGGCCATCACCTACGGTCAGCTTGAGAACGGCCTGCGCTATGCGGTTCGCGCCAACCAGACCCCGCCCAATGTTGCCTCCGTGCGCATGGCCTTCAACATGGGTTCGCTCGGCGAGGCGGATGACCAGCGCGGTCTGGCCCACTTCATCGAACACATGGCCTTCAACGGCTCCACCGAGGTTCCCGAAGGCGAGATGGTGCCCCTTCTCGAGCGCTACGGCCTGCAATTCGGTCCCGATACCAATGCCTTCACCGGCTACGAGACGGTCGGCTATCAGCTCGATCTGCCCGACGCCGGTGATGAAGCGCTGGAGACCGCGCTCTTCCTGATGCGCCAGACCGCCAGCGAGCTGCTGCTCGACCCCGAGGCGATTGACCGCGAGCGCGGCGTGATCCTGTCCGAGGAGCGCGTCCGCAACACGCCGATCCGGCGCTGGAACAATGCGCTGTGGCGCTTCCGCTTGCCCGGGACGCTGATCCCGGATCGCGATGCCATCGGGACCACCGAGGTCATCGAAACCGCGCAGCGTGAGCGCTTCGTCGACTATTACGAGAATTTCTACACGCCCGAGCGCGGCATGATTGTGGTCGTCGGCGATGTCGACCCGCAAGCGGCCGTCGCCCGGATCGAGGCCCGGTTTGCCGATTGGCAGGGGATTGAAAACCCGCGCCCGGATCCGGATCTGGGTCCGGTCTCCGATGATCGTCCGATCTCGGCCGGCTATTTCTACGATCCCGAAATCTACACCATCTTCACGGTCGACGCCGTCCGCCCGCATACCCCCGTTCTCGACAGTGTCGCGTCCCGTTTCGACAATAATCTCGCCAATATCGGCAATGCCATTCTGGGGCGCCGATTTGCGACGCTGACCAGTTCGGGCACCTCGCCGCTGATCCAGGCCTCGGCCAATCATGCCACCGATTTCGGTCTTGCCGACCGGGCGACGGTGCTGGCCATTGCCCGCCCGGAGCGCTGGGAAGAGGGCGTGGCGGTCGTCGAGCAGGAATTGCGCCGGGCGCTGGAGCATGGCTTCACCCAGGCCGAGCTCAACGAGCAGATCGCCAATCTTCACACGGCCCTGCGCGATGGTGCCGAGCAGGCGGGGACACGCCAGACTTCAAGCCTGTCCGACCAGATCTGGTCGAACTGGCGCGCCGATCAGGTCCTGACCACTCCGCAATCCATGCTGGAGCGTTTCGAGGCCACGCTCGATGAGGTGACGCCGGAAGCCGTGAGCGCGGCCTTCCGTGCGCATTGGGACGGCGCCGAGCCACTGCTCTTTCTCGCCACGTCGGTCGAAATGGACAATCCGCAGGGCCGCCTGATCGAGACCTGGCAAGCCAGCGCCGAGGTCGCCGTGGAGGCGCCGGAAGACCAGGGCGAACTGAGCTTTGCCTATACCGATTTCGGTCCGGCCGGTACGATCGCCTCCCGGGAAGAGGTCGAGGATCTCGGTCTCGTCCGCTTGCGCTTCGAGAATGGTGTCGCGGTGACCTTCAAGCCGACCACATTCGAGGACCGGGCCGTGCGTGTCCGTCTCGATTTCGGTCGGGGAGAGCTGGAGCCGCGGGCGGTCCCGGCGGTCGACATCATTTCCGGTTCGGTGTTCACCGCCGCCGGTCTGGGTGAGCACTCCGCCGACGATCTGGGCCGCGTCCTCGCCGGGCGCAATATCGGCTACAGCTTCAATGTCGGGGATGACAGTTTCAGCTTCAATACCCGGACCACTCCAGGCGATCTGCGGATCCAGATGGATTTGCTGACCGCCTTTGTCAGCGATCCGGGCTGGCGCCAGGAAGGGCTCGACCAGTTCCGCGCCCTGATCCCGGAAATCCGCCGCAATTCCTATTCGACCCCGGGCGGCGTGATGTCGGCCGAGGTGTCGCGCCTGATCCGCTCGGGTGACGACCGCTACGGCCTGCCGGATCCGGAACAGGTGGCCGGCGTCGATATGGCCGCGATCGAGGCTTACCTGTCGCCGGCGCTGGAGCGCGCGCCGATCGAGGTCACCATTGTCGGTGATGTCAGCGAGGCCGCCCTGATCGAGGCGCTCGCCCCGACACTGGGCGCCCTGCCGGCCCGTGCCGAGAGCTGGCCGACTTATGACGAAGCCCGCAATATTGTCTTCCCGGAGGCCGTCACCGAGCCGGTTGTGCTGCGCCATAACGGTCCCGCCAACCAGGCCCGCGCCAATGTCTACTGGCCGACCTTCGACAATAGCGATGTCGCCCGCAGCCGCGCCATGTCGCTGCTTAATGCGGTCTTCGACCTCAAGCTGACCGAGCGCCTGCGCGAGGCGGAGGGCCTGACCTATTCGGCCTCCAACGCGGCGTCGGAGTCGGATGTCTATCCGGACTACGGCTATCTCTATGTCGGCGCTGACGTCCAGATCGACACCGTCGACCAGGCCTATACCGCCATCAACGAGCTGGCTGCTGATCTTGCCGGTGGTGCCATCAGCGAGGACGAGCTCCTGCGGGCCCGCCGGCCGCTACTCGAGCAGATCGAGAATGCGATGGAGAGCAATGGGGCGTGGATGAGCTGGCTGTCCCAGTCCTGGTCCGATCCCGAGCGGCTCGACCGGATCCGGACATTGCGTGCCGACTATGAAGCCGTGACCCAGGAGCAGCTGGTTGATCTCGCTGCCACCTACCTCTCGCCCGAGCGCAGCTGGCGTGTGACCATCCTGCCGCGCGACGCCGAATAATCCCAAGCTGACTGGATTGAAACCATGACCCGTTTTGCCCTAGCCGCGACTTGCTGCGCCCTGGCGCTGTCGGCCTGTTCCGAGCCCACCGAAACGTCTTCGACCTCCATGACGAGCGAACCCATGACCTCACAGACCACCACGACCGACACAGCCGCCACCGGCGATGAAGCCGCGGTTCGCGAGCGCCTTCAACTGGCCCAGCGCGTCGTCCCCAATCTCGACCAGCTGATCGACCGCCAACTCATTGTCGATCAGGCGCGGGCCTGCGCTGTGGATGAAAGCGCCACGATCCCGGTCGTCGATCTTCCCGAGGACGCCAGCGACGCGGCCGCGAACGGCGCGCTGGCGGATCAATACCTGGCTGACATCCTTGGCGAGCCGTGCGTCTACCAGCTCCCCTCCGGTCTGATCTTCCGGATCCGGACCGCGGTCGATGAGGGCGACAGCCCGATGCGCGGTGACATGGTGACGGTTCACTATCGCGGTCAGCTGCTCAATGGCGAGGAGTTCGATAGCTCCTATTCGCGCGGCGAGCCGGCCACCTTCCCGTCCGATCGTCTGATTGCCGGCTGGGTCGAGGCCCTGCCGCTGATGCAGGTTGGCGAACGCTGGGAGCTCTTCATTCATCCCGACCTGGGCTATGGCATGCGCGGCACGCCGGGTGGTCCGATCGGCCCCAACATGGCGCTGGTTTTCGAGCTGGAACTGCTCGGCCTGCCGGGCTGATTGCCGGCCCGTCCGGACCCTGCCCCGTCCGTTGCACGACGAAGACTGCCGACGCCTGTCGCCTAGCGCGACAGGCGCAGGTTTGTCAGGTCACCGGCGATCATCTCGAAGGCGTCCTGCAGCGCTTCCGAGGAGGGCGAGTCGAAATACAGGCTGGGATTGCTGGCGCAATCCTGCATCAGCTGCCGGGTCGAGCTGGAATTGACCTGGAAGGTGATGGTGTAGACGCGGATGCCCTGGGACTTGGCGTAGTCACAGGCCACCTCGGTCCGGTCATCGAGTTCGTTGGACAGGACATTGCCGCTTGACGAGCGGCGGCCCAGGCGGCCGTCGGCGATATAGCCATAGGCTTCATAGTCGGACATCTGGTTGGTACTGCGACCGGTCATGAAATTGTCGCCATCGGTCAGGATGACCATCGCCTTGATGTATTCATCATCCTGGTAGGACGAGCCTTCGGTGAAAGGCGCGCCGGGCGAGATGACCCGGATGCCCCAGCCGATCCCGTTCGGGATATTGGTGGTGCCGCTGGCATCCATGTCGTCAATCGCATCGAGGATTGTACGCTCATTGGTCGTCAGGGGTGTGATCGGTGTTGTGGTGCAGGACCGGTTGGGTCCGTTTCGGCTGGGCCGGCCGTTGTCGTACTTGTCGAGATAGGTCAGGCGGGTGCTGACGCCGCCTCCCGTACCGTCGGACAGGTAGGAATTGGAGTAATTGCCGATATCCGGCTCGTCCGGCGCAAAATACGGGACGAAGAGGGTCTCCGGATCGCTGGCTGTGGGGGTTGTGTCGTCGATATCCATCGGGATCGGACGCGCTTCCACGCAGCCGTCCCAGGATGTGTTGCGGAGCTGATCGAAGAGCTCCCAATGGTTCACAATGATCTCTTCCGTCGTGCAGCGCCGGCTGCGCCCGCGGCCGGTGCAGGTTTCGACCTCGACCGGATTCCCGCCTGCCCATTCGGCATGGATCGGGGATCGGGCGTCCGGGTCGAGCCACCAGGCACGCTCGTAATTGGTGCCGACATTGACCGTCGCCGCGAAGGGAACCAGGCCGATCTTGACGTCTGCCGGGTCATCGGCGGCATCGAACAGGATTTCGGTCAGAAGCTCGGCGCTGTCGCGCAGATTGCGGATCCTCGACCCGCCCATCGAGCCGGTATTGTCGAGCACCATGACCAGTTCGAGCCGCTGGCGCGCCCGCTGGACCTCGCTCTGCCAATGCACCGTGATGTAGTCGATCCCGGCCATGCCGAGCAGCGTGGTCTGGACCCGCGCCTCGCCGGTCACGGTGACCGTGTCGGTCTCGTCATCGATGTTGACGTTGACGTTCTGGACCACGCCCAGCTCTCGACTGGGATAGTTGGCGGCGATGAAATCATTGGCAATACGGGTGGCATCGGCATTGGACAGCGTCGTGTTGACGCCGACTGCGAGCGCGGCCGCATCGAGCGCCTGGGCGAGGCGCGAGCGGGCATTCATGGACTGGCTGAGATCAACCGCACCGCCGGACAACAGGGTGACCGGGATCAGCGACAGGGCAAAGATCATCGCGACATTGCCGCGGGTTTCGCGGCAAAAACGGGCACCCAGATTGAACAGGCCCTTGAAAGGCATGGCGTTGATCCATTGCAGAACTCGCTAAAATCCTACGGGATTGGGATTAAGGGGGCGTTATGCGACAGGGTTAGCCAGGTGTGAATCCGCGCGCTATCGGGACAGGCGCAGATTGGTCAGATCGCCGGCGATCATCTCGAAGGCGGAGCGCAGGGCGGTTTCGGACGGGCTGTCGAAATACAGGGTCGGATGGGTGGCGCAATCGCGCATCATGTTGCGGGTCGAGGTCGAGTTGACCTGGAAGGTGATGGTGTAGACCCGGATCCCCAGCGATTTGGCGTAGTCGCAGGCCGCCGCCGTCCGGTCGTCGAGCGCATTGCCCAGCGTGTTGCCCGATGTCGAGAGCACGCCGAGGCGGCCATCCCGGACGAAGCCATAGCCGGAGTAGTCGGAGTAGTTGGGGTTGTTGCGACCATTGAGAACATTCTCGCCATCGGTCAGCACCACCATCGCCTTGATCGTGCCTTCCTCCTCGAAACCAACCCCCTCGTCGAACGGCATGCCGGGCGACAGGGCGCGGACGCCCCAGCTGATCCCGATCGGAATATTTGTGGTGCCGCTGGCGATCATGTCACTGATCGCATTGTCGATTGTGGTGCGCCGATTGGTCAGGGGGGTGATCGGTCGCGCGGTGCAGCCCCATTGCGGACCCCGGCTCGAGGAGTTGATCCAGGCATTGGTATATTTCGGCGTGTTGCGCATGCGCGCCCGCTCGTCCGAACCGCCCATGCCGTCACTGAGGTAGGAGTTCGAATAGCCGGAATAGGCCGCATAGCTGGATTCATCGGGCGCAAAATAGGGGACGAAGAGCGTGTCCGGATCGGCCGGGTCGGGAAGGGTGTCCTCGATATCATGCGGGATGGCACGGGCCTCGACGCAGCCGGTCCAGTCGCGGTTGCGGATCGTGTCATACAGGTCCCAGCGATTGGCTGCCGGGCTGAAATTCTCCGAATGCAGCGGCGATTGCGCATTCGGGTCGAGCCACCAGGCGCGCTCATAGGCGGTGCCGACATTGACCGTCGAGGAGAAGGGCACCAGGCCGATCTTGAGGCGGTTGGGGTCGGCGCCCTCGAACAGGATGTCGGTCAGCAGAAGCCCGGCCGAGCGCAGGCTGGCGATCTTCGAGCCGCCCATCGAGCCGGTATTGTCCAGCACCATGACGAGTTCGAGCGAGCTTCGGGCGCGCTGGACCTCGCTCTCCCAATGCACGGTGATGTAGTCGATCCCGATCAGGCCGAGAATGATGGTCTCGACCCGGGAGGCGGCGCGCACCGTGACCCGGTCGCTCGCCGGGTCGATCTCGACGGCGAGGTCCTGGATCGCCCCGATCTCGCGATCGGGATAGTTGGCGGTGATGAAGTCGCGCGCCAGATCGGTCGCCCGCTCATCGCCGATCGAGGTCTGCACGCCGACCGCGAGAGCCGCCCCGTCCAGCGCGCTCGACAGGCGGGTACGGGCGTTGAGCGCCTGGTTGATGTCCACGGCACCGCCTGACAGCACCGTGATCGGGACCAGCAGCAAGGAGAACAGCATGGCGACATTGCCGCGACGATGTCGCGGAAAGGCGCGGAGACGGTTGACGAACCCATCCAGCACTGGCGGTTTGATCGGGCGCAACATCGGGTCTTCGGGTCCCATACTGAGAAGCCGCCAGTATGCCCCGGCCGGTTCGACCGGCGCAGCGCTGTTTGATAACGCTGTAAAAAACCCCATAACGGGGACAGCCAAATACGGATCAGATTGTTCTCATGCCCGTCTCCACAAAGCTCGACACCGCCATCGCCGAACTGCGCGACCTGATCGCCTTCGATACCACCTCGCGCGAAACCAACCTGCCGCTGATCGACCATGTCGAGGCCAGGCTGCTGGCCTTGGGAGCGGTCTGCGAGCGCATCCCCAACGAGGATGGCACGAAGGCCAACCTGCACGCCCGCTTCGGCCCGGCGGTTGATGGCGGCGTGGTGCTGTCCGGTCATACCGATGTGGTGCCGGTCGATGGCCAGCCCTGGACGTCCGATCCCTGGGTGCTGACCGACAAGGGCGATGGCCGTCTCTATGGCCGCGGCACCTGTGACATGAAGGGCTTTTCCGCCTGCATCCTGGCCCTGGCACCGATGATCGCCTCGGCGGCGCTGAAAAAGCCGATCCATATCGCCCTGTCCTTTGACGAGGAAGTCGGCTGCCTCGGCGCGCCGGCCCTGATCGACCGGATCATGGAAGGCCCGGTCAAGCCGTCCATGGTCGTGGTCGGAGAGCCGACCGACATGAAGGTCGTGACCGCCCACAAGGGGCTGTTCTCGATGGTGGTGACGGTGCGCGGCCGCGAGGCGCATTCCTCTCTGGTGAAGGACGGCGCCTGCGCCATCACCCATGCCGTGCCGCTGATGCAATACCTGGTCGATGAAGCCGCCAGGATGGAAGCCGCGGCGCCGGACGACAGCCCGTTCTCGCCGGCCCATGGCACGCTGACCATTGGTGAGATCAAGGGCGGTACGGCGCTCAACATCCTCGCGCTCGATTGCGAGTTCGGCACGCTGATGCGGCCCTGTCCCTGGGATGACCCGCACGCCATCGCGGCCGGTCTGCGTGAGCGCGCGGCCGAGATCGAAGCCGAGATGCGCAAAAGCGCGCCGGAGGCCTCGATCAAGGTCCGCGTGCGCTCGGACGTGCCGGCCTTCGCGCCGGAAACCGAGGGCGCCGCGGAACGTCTCGCGCGCCAGCTGACCGGCGACAATTCCACCCGCGTCGTGTCCTACGGCACCGAGGCCGGCCAGTTCCAGGCCGCCGGTTTGAGTGTGGTTGTGTGCGGCCCCGGCTCGATCAGCCAGGCCCACCAGCCCGACGAGTTCGTCGCCATCGACCAACTCGACCAGTGCTGCGTCTTCCTTGAAAAGATGGTGCGGGTGCTGGAGGGCTAGCCGATCAGCCCACTGAACCCGCCGCCTCCGAGATCGGGAAATACCCGCCGGTCCAGATCGCTGCGATCAAGACCCCAATGCTCGGCCAGAACGGTGCGGCAGAGGTCTTCGGTACGGTTGGCGGGGATCAGGTCGCGGTCCTCATGGAGTGTGTCGAGGCCGGGCCAGTCGCCGATGATGCGGCCGCCGCGGACGGCGCCGCCGAGCAGGAAGGCCGTGCCCGCCGTACCGTGATCGGTGCCGCCGGAGCCATTGGCCCGGACGGTACGGCCAAACTCGGTCATGACGAGGACGGCGGTCGACGACCAGTGTGCCTGAAGCCCGTCGCGCAGGATACCGAGCGCTTCGTCGAGGGCGCCGAGCCGATTGGCGAGCTGGCCGTCATCGCTGCCCTGGCGGACATGGGTGTCCCAGCCATCGAGGCTGATCACGGCGAGGCCCGGCCCGTCCGGTGCGGACAGCAGGTTGGCCGCGGCCCGTGCGGTCTGAAGATAGGCCTGGCCCGGTCCGCCCCCGGCCATGCCGGTCATCGACATCTCACCGGCGATGGCATCGGTCTCGACGGCCATGGCCAGGGTCTCGGCCAGTCGCGGATCGCCGGCATAAAGGTCCATCAGCCGGCCGATCGTACCGTCGCTGGGGTCGGGCAGGATGCCCGGTGACCAGGAGGTCGTGGCGGCCTCGCCGCGCAGGATGAGCGGGACGGTCTGGCCGATCGCGACAGCCGCAGGGCCGTCAGTGGAGATCTGCAGGGCCCGATTGAGCCAGCCATCGCGGATCACCGGGCCACCGGCTTCGAGATAGTCCTGGCCATCGAAATGCGAGCGCTCGCGATAGCCGGTGGCGGTCGCTGGCAGCAGGACCAGTTCGCTGGCGCTCCAGGATTGATGCAGATTGGCCAGGCGCGGATGCAGGCTGAAGCCCTGACCGACATCGAACCCGCCGGAGATGGCGAGGTCGCGGCGCAGCTCGCGATAGCGCGGTTCGGCGGCCGGGATCAGGGCGGCGAGGCCATCCATGGCCCCGCGCAGGATGATAACCACAAGCTTGCGGTCGGTTGTCGTCCGGGCGTGGGCGAGGCTTGTGCCGCCCAGGGTCAGGGCGCCGGTGGCGAGGGCGCCGGCCAGAAGCTCGCGTCGGTCGGGTCTGAAACGGGTCATGGCTGTCTCCTAGCGGCGCAGGAATTCGGGGGACATCAGGAGCAGGGTCAGACCCTGTTCGGCCGACTCGGCGGCGGCAATGGCGAGAGCCGTGCCGCCCTGCAGCCTGTCGCCGAGAATCTGTGGTCCGCGTTCGCGCGGCGCGGCATTCGCGCCGGCCCGGCGGGCCAGTTCATTGGCGAAATCGAGACGTTTCATCAGCGCATCCGGTCCGCCCCATTCGCTCTCCGTATCCGGCCAGCCTGCCGGCGAGGGCGCGCGGAAGGGGACCTGCCCGAGGGCACGCAGGGAGGCGCCCAGGGCGCGGGGCTGCAGCCGGTTGATATCAAGGGCGCGGAAGGCCGAGACCAGATACTCCTCGGGAGTCTTGAACTTGCGGGGCTCCGGCGCGAAGGCGCCCGGTGCGGTGATCACCGCGCGGGCCAGCGCCGCGAGGTCACCCTCAGTGCGGACGAAGCTTTCCCGGATATGCGCGATATCGGCGGCGTCCGGCGTATCGGCGATGAAGTGGCGCGCCAGCTTGGTGGCGATGAAGGTCGCGGTCTGTGGCTGGCGGGCGAGCATGCGCAGGGCGTCGGGCGCCTTGTCGCGCGCCGTCCCGCCGAAGCGCTGACCGAGCAGGGTCTGCGCGCCCGGCTCGTGAATACGCGCGTCGAAGACCGTGCGCCCGATCTGGTCGGCGCTGTGTTGCAACCGCTCGTTGCCGATGGTCCAGCCGGTCAGCAGCTTGGCGAGGCTGATAATGTCCTCCTGGCTGTATCCGCCCTCGACCCCAAGCGTATGCAGCTCGAGCGTCTCGCGGGCCAGGTTTTCGTTGAGGCCGCGACCGCGGCGTCGTCCGGGACGGGAATTGGGTCCGACCGACAGGGCGTTATCGAGGTAGAAGAGCATGGCCGGATGCAGTTCGGCGGCAAGGAGCAGATCCTCGAACCGGCCGAAGGCGTTGGGGCGGATGGCTTCCATCTCGTGGGTGGGCGCGAGCAGGGCCATGGGCGGCGACGTCATGGCGACACTGAAATGATTGGACCAGAAGCGGATCCAGCGCTCGGAAAAGCCGGTCGCTGTCCGAAGGCCCAGCCCTGTCCGTGCCGCGATATGGGCGGCCGAGCCTGATCTCAGGAGGCGGCCGAGCTCTTCCTGGGCCGTGTCGGGATTGGTGGCGGTGCCGTCCTGGATGGCCTGAAGGCGGGGTTGGTATTCCTGCCGGAAATAGAGAATGGCCTCGCGGGCGGTGCGCAGTCCGCTCGCATCGAGTGGATCGGAGCGGCCGATCTGGTCGACAAGCCAACCGCGACCGTCGCGGCCGATCGCGGCCATTTCCGCTGGTCGCGCGCCCATGCCGAAGCGTGTCACCGCGATGGCTGTCTCGATCCCGCTCATGCCGCCTCTCCCGCGTCGGTCCCGGGTATTATACGGACCGGCATCGGATATCCGTCGCGGCGCGGACAAAAAAAGGGGCGCCCCGAGAGGCGCCCCTTGTGTCTGTCAGTCGGAAATCCCTATTCCGCCGCGTTTTCTGCCGGCTTGGCGGCTGCCGCATCTTCGCGGCCCTTGCCCCAATAGGAGATGCAGGGAATTTTCGAGCGGTCGCAGCGATCGGCATATTTGCGCGCGATCTCGGTGACCTCTTCCATCAGGCCGTCAGCCAGCGTGGTCGGGTTCAGGCCGAGCTTGAGGAAGGTGTCATTCTCGACATGGAGGTCGTTTTCGTCCGCCTCGTTGCGCGGGTTCGGGACGAGTTGCATCTCGGCGCCGGCCAGGTCGGCAATCATCTTGGCCAGGTCGCGGACGCGGTGCGTCTCGGTCATCTGGTTGAGGATGTGGACCTTGTCGCCGGTTTGCGGCGGGTTCTCGACCGCCAGCTGGATGCAGCGCACCGTGTCCTGGATGTGGATGAAGGCACGTGTCTGGCCGCCGGTGCCATGCACCGTCATCGGATAATTGACCGCAGCCTGCATCAGGAAGCGGTTCAGCACCGTGCCGTAATCTCCGTCATAGTCGAAGCGGTTGATCAGGCGCTCATCGCGCTTGGTCTCGTCGGTCTGCGTGCCCCAGACGATGCCCTGGTGGAGATCGGTGATCTTCACCTTGTCGTTCTTGTTGTAGAAATGGAAGAAGAGCTGATCCTGGGTCTTGGTCATGTGATAGATTGAGCCCGGATTGGCCGGATAGAGGATTTCCTGGTCTTTCAGACCGTCATCCGTCTGGATCTTCACCTTGAGATAGCCCTCGGGGATCTTCATCCCGGCCGTGCCATAGCCATAGACGCCCATCGTGCCGAGGTGGACGAGGTGGATGTCGCGACCCGTCTCGACGATCGCGGCGAGCACGTCATTGGTGGCGTTGAGATTGTTGTCGACCGTATAGCGCTTGTGGCGCGCCGACTTCATCGAATAGGGCGCGGCGCGCTGCTCGGCGAAGTGCACGATCGTGTCTGGCCGTTCGGCCTCGATCAGATCGACCAGCTCCTGGTAATCCTTGCCGATATTCATGTTGATGAAGGATATGTCGCGACCCGACACCTCTTTCCACGCGGCCAGGCGTTCCGACATCGGACGGATCGGGGTCAGGCTTTCGACCTCGAGTTCGATGTCGATCTTGCGGCGCGAGAGATTGTCGACGATGACGACGTCATGGCCGAGATTGGAAAGATGGAGTGCGGTCGGCCATCCACAGAAGCCGTCGCCACCGAGTACGATCACTTTCATATTACGTCTGCCCTTGACGTCTATTCCCTGGAGGCTTGGTTCTCGCAGCGGGAAGGGGGCATGGCAAGGCCCTGCCTGCTCTGGGCGCTGTTGCGGAAAGGGGCGCATGACCGGTGCGCTCGGGCGAAGTGGCGCGAACCGGTGGTGCAAACGGTAACGTTATCATTGATCGTTGATGCGGATTTTCGGGAAATTCGGCAACATGTTTGCATGAAGTTGGAAGGATGTGCGTAAAACGTCTGCGTTGACCTGAATTGGAAATAATTCCGTCTCCGACCGATTTGCCGCACTGCATCGGTGGACTGCGGCCGGAAAGGCCGTTAAATCCGCGCCAACTTCCTTCGGACACGCCTCGGGTCCGGAGTGCTGACATGGAGATTAGAGCATGGCCCTTCGGGTTGCGATTACCGGTTTTGGCCGTATTGGCCGTCTGGCGCTGCGCGCGGTTCTCGAGAACAAGCGCTGGGATGAAGTCGAGATCGTCGCGATCAACGACAGTTCCACCCCGGAAACCAATGCCCACCTGCTGACCTATGACAGCGTGCACGGTCGCTATCCCGGTGAGATCAAGGTCGGCGATGACTGGATCGATGCCGGCTTCGGCAAGATCCGGAAAGTCTCGAATCGCAATCCGGCCGAACTGCCCTGGGGGGACATGGGCATTGATGTGGTCATGGAATGCACCGGCGCCTTCAACTCGAAAGAGGCGTCGATGGCCCATATCGAGGCGGGCGCCAAGCGGGTGCTGGTCTCGGCCCCGGCCAAGAATGCCGACAAGACGATCGTCTATGGCGTCAATCACGACCAGCTGACGGCCCAGGACATCATCGTCTCCAACGCCTCCTGCACCACCAATGGTCTCGCCCCGGTGGCCAAGGTGCTCAATGACGCGGTCGGTATCGAGCGCGGTCACATGACGACGATCCACGCCTATACCGGCGACCAGCCGACTCTGGACCGCAATCACAAGGACCTGCACCGCGCCCGCGCGGCCGCGATGTCGATGGTCCCGACCTCGACCGGCGCGGCCAAGGCGGTCGGTCTCGTCCTGCCGGAGCTGATCGGCAAGCTCGACGGCGCCGCCGTGCGCGTGCCGACCCCGAACGTGTCGCTGATCGACCTTGTCTTCACCCCGGGTCGCGCCACCACGGCCGAGGAACTCGCCGAAGCCATCAAGGCGGCGGCCGATGGTCCGATGAAGGGCGTGCTGGGCTATGACACCCTGCCGCTGGTCTCGATCGACTATAACCATGACAGCCGCTCCTCCATCGTCGCCCTCGACAAGATCAAGGTCATCGATGAGCGCCTGGCCCGGGTCATGACCTGGTATGACAATGAGTGGGGCTTTGCCTGCCGCATGGTCGACACGACCGTGGCGATGGGCAAATTCCTGTAATCGCAGACGCTGAAAAGGCCTCGCCATGACCACGATCCGTCGCATCCAGGATGCCGATGTTGCCGGCAAGCGCGTGCTTGTCCGTGTCGATTTCAACGTGCCGATGAAGGACGGGCAGGTCAGCGACGCGACGCGTCTGGAGGCCGCCATCCCGACCATTGAATACCTCACCGAAAAGGGCGCGAAAGTCGTTCTCCTGGCTCATTTCGGTCGTCCCAAGGGCGCTGTGGTGCCCGAGATGTCGCTCGAGCCGGTCTGTCAGCCGCTCGCCGACCTGCTCGGTGAAGCCGTCTATTTCTCGACCGTCGTGACCGGACCCGATGCGGTGTCGGCGACGATGGATCTGGCGGCCGGCGAAGTCCTGCTGATGGAGAACACCCGGTTTGACGCCGGCGAGGAAAAGAATGATCCGGCGTTCGCGGCGGCCCTGGCCGAGCTCGGTGATCTCTACGTCAACGACGCCTTCTCGGCGGCGCACCGGGCGCATGGCTCGACCGAGGGCGTAACCCATCACCTGCCGTCCTATGCCGGTCTCGCCCTGCAGCGCGAGATGGATCATCTGGTGGCGGCGCTGGAAAGCCCGAAGCGTCCGGTCATCGCCCTGGTGGGCGGTGCCAAGGTCTCGACCAAGATCGAGCTCCTGCAAAACCTGGTGAAGAAGGTCGACACGCTTTTCGTCGGCGGCGGCATGGCCAACACCCTGCTCTATGCGCAGGGCATCAAGGTCGGCGTCAGCCTGTGCGAGCGCGATCTCGTCGATACGGCGCGCGCCATCCTTGCGGTGGCGGAACAGAGCGGCTGCAAGATCATGCTGCCGAGCGATGTCGTCCTGGCCAAGGAGTTTAAGCCGAACCCGGAAACCCGCCTCGCAGCGACCAGTGAGGTCGGCGAGGACGAAATGATCCTCGATTGCGGACCGGCTACGGTCGTGGCGCTCGGGCAGGCGATCGACAAGGCTGCGACGCTGATCTGGAATGGTCCGCTCGGGGCGTTCGAGACGCCGCCTTTCGATACCGCGACGGTGGAAACCGCCCGGCACGCCGCCCGTGCCTCGGCCGAGGGCGAGTTGATCGCCGTGGCCGGTGGAGGTGATACGGTCGCCGCGCTCAACCAGGCCGGTGTCGCGGGTGATTTCACTTTCATCTCGACCGCCGGCGGGGCCTTCCTCGAATGGATGGAAGGCAAGACCCTGCCGGGCGTCGCCGCCGTCTCGGGAGAGGTTGAGCTGGTGGCCTGAGCGGCTGGATGACTTGCCACACAGGTAATGGTATCGGTAACATAAATTACTTGGCGAGGCGCGAAAATCCGCGCCGGACCAGTGGGAATTCACGCCGCTCCGGGCTAAAAGGGCGGCAGTCGGAACGGGCAGGCGGGTGTCTGTCTCATCATGCTTGAACAGCTGGGGGTATCCTGATGGATCTCGATCAACTCAACGAAATCGCCTGCGCCCTGGTGGCACCGGGCAAGGGTATTCTGGCCGCCGATGAGTCGACCGGCACGATCGGCAAGCGCTTTGCCTCGATCGGTCTGGAGAACACCGCCGATAATCGCCGCGACTGGCGCGAAATGCTGTTCCGCACCGAACCGGCGATGAGCGAGCACATCTCCGGCGTCATCCTTTACGACGAGACCCTGCGCCAGAGCGCCAAGGACGGCACCCCGCTGGCCAAGCTGATCACCGATGCCGGCTCGATCCCGGGCATCAAGGTCGATATGGGCGCCAAGGCGCTGGCCGGTGCCGAGGGTGAGACGATCACCGAAGGTCTCGATGGCCTGCGCGAGCGCCTGGCCGAATACTACGAGCTCGGCGCCCGCTTCGCGAAGTGGCGCGCGGTTATCAATATCGGCCAGGACGGCGATGAGAGCGTCCCCAGCCAGTATTGCATCAACACCAACATGCACGCCCTGGCCCGTTATGCGGCGCTGTGCCAGGAAGCCAATATCGTTCCGATCGTCGAGCCGGAAGTCATCATGGATGGCGATCACTCGATCGAGCGTTGCTACGAAGTCACCGAATTCGCCCTCAAGACGCTGTACCGCGAACTGTTCGATCACGGCGTCGTGCTGGAAGGCACGATCCTGAAGCCGAACATGGTCATCTCCGGCACCACCAATGGCGATCGCGCCTCGGCCGAGGAAGTCGCCGACATGACGGTCCAGTGCCTGGCCAATTGCGTGCCGGCCGCGGTTCCGGGCATTGCCTTCCTGTCGGGCGGCCAGAGCGACGAGGAAGCCACCGAGCACCTCGCCATCATGAACGAGGCCTATGACCTGCCCTGGCCGATGACCTTCTCCTATGGTCGCGCCCTGCAGGCCGCCCCGCTGAAAGCCTGGGCCGGCAAGTCCGAGAACTATGCCGCCGCCCAAGCCGCCTTCAACCACCGCGCCCGGATGAACGGTCTGGCCTCGCTGGGCGAGTACAAGCCGGCGATGGAAAAAGAGACGGCGTAGGCCTTCCACTTTTTGTATCGGACGTACCAAAAAACCCCCGGCCGTCTGGCCGGGGGTTTTCTCATTCCGGGTATCCCGCTGGCGTGATTAGTCGCCGAGCTCGGAAATGCGCAGCGTGGACGAGGCCAGGTCGCTGTTGGAACCGTAGGTGCCGATCCAGATGTCGTACTGGCCGGACATCGGCGAGCCCCAGGCGAGCGACGGGTTCAGGCCGTTGGTGTCGTCATTGCAATACCAGGAGCCGTCCGGGCCGTTGATCACCAGCGTGGTGTCGGCACTGGAATAGGCGCTGATGTAGAGCGGCAGCGAGCCGGCATTGTATTGCAGGCGGAAATCCGGTGCGTTGGCAATCATGCCGCGGCAGGACGGGGAGATGTTCGAGGCTTCGATCGTACCGCCGGCGGTGATGGCGACGGTGTAGGGATCCGGCGCGAAACCAGCGCTGAGCGAGACCGAACCGAAGGTCGGGTTGGCGGACCAGTCCTGGGCGGCGGCGAGACCGGCGAAGGAAGCGACGGCGATGCCGGCTGCGAGAATGGTTTTGAAAGACATATGGAATTCCCCTTTAAACGACACGTAGACGACGAGCCTACCCGTGTTGCGTGGCACCTTTGTCTAAACTGCATGAAAGGAAGATGAACGGATCCGTCGGTTGCTGTTCATCCATTGTGCAGGCGCGCCACACCTGCCAAAAGACGGCCCATGAGCGAGCTTTACCTGATCACGCCACCGCGCATCGACGCGAATTTCGTCACCACGCTGGAAACCGCGCTCGACGCGGGTCCGGTGTCCGCCTTGCAGATCCGGCTCAAGTCCCACAGCGTCGACGAGATCCGTCAGCTCGCCCCGGCGCTGATCCGGGCGGCCCAGTCGCGGGGTGTCGCGGCGATCCTCAATGACAGCGCCGAGCTCGCGGACCGCTTGGGGTGCGACGGCGTCCACATCGGCCAGTCCGACGGTCGGGTGAAGGACGCCCGGGCCATCATGGGCAAGGAACGCACGGTCGGTGTGACCTGCCATGACAGTCGCCATCTCGCCATGGTCGCGGGTGAGGCCGGCGCCGACTATGTCGCTTTTGGCGCCTTCTTCCCGACCGCGACCAAACAGACCGACCATGTCGCCACGCCGGACCTGCTGACCTGGTGGGCCGAGCTCTTCGAGCTGCCCTGTGTGGCCATTGGTGGCATCACGCCGGACAATGCCGCGCCGCTGATCGAGGCCGGTGCTGATTTCCTCGCTGTGTCGGGCGGGGTCTGGCAATATCCCGAAGGTCCGGCTGCCGCCGTGAAGGCTTTTTCGGCACGCCTCGCTGACGCCTGACCGGCGCGCGGGCCGGATTACATTTCACCCAGCTTGGGCAAACCGGCCTTGACCAGGCCGCATTCGGCGCGTTCTAGAAGGGGCATGACAATTCGCCCCACCCCGCTCTTCCGTACCGCCTCCGGTCTGGTCATTCTGGGCCTGACCGCCCTCGTTGCGCTCGCGACGCCGGCTTTTGCCGGTCAGGAGGCTCCCGAGACCGATGCCCCGACCTTTCCGCGGGACCTCATCCTGTTGCCGCAGGAGGTGCAAAGCGCGGCCAGCGAAGGGCTTGCGGCCCAGACTGCCGAGGTGCCGACCGGCCTGAGCGCCGCTGAGGCGGCCTGGTATCGCGCCCAGATCGCCTATGTCGGCGAGGATTTCTTCCTGGCCCGAAACTATGCCGAGACCGCCGCGGCAGGTGGTGTGGTGGATGCGGCGCTGCTGTCCGGGCTGATGGCGCGCAATGGCGAGGGTGGTCCGGTCGACCTTGTGACCGCAGCGCGCTGGTTCAGTCGCGCTGCCGACCGCGATGACCCTGTCGCGCTGTATAATCTTGGCTTGCTGGCGCGGCGCGGCGATCCGGCCCTCGAGCTCGGTCAGCCCGAGCCCTGGTTCGAGCGGGCAGCCCGGGCCGGTCATATCCCGGCCATGGTTGAGCATGCGGTGACGCTGCGAAACTCCCCGGTGCCGCAAGACGCCATCGCGGCGCGGGAATGGGCCGGTCGCGCGGCCCAGCAGGGTTCGGCAGAAGGCATGTACCAGCTGGCCCAGATGCTCGATCAGGGCCAGGGCGGGGAGCGCGATGCCGCCGGCGCCCGGGTCTGGTATGAGCGCGCCGCCAATGACCGCCATGCCGAAGCGGCGTTCCAGGCCGGCATGATGTGGGCCGATGGCGAGGGCGGTGAGCAGGATGACGCCACCGGGCGCGAATGGCTCCGTGTTGCCGCGGAAAGCAATTACGCGCCGGCCCAGGGCCAGTATGGCCTGATGATGTATCAGGGGCGCGGCGGCGAGGCCGATCCGGACATGGCGGCCTACTGGTTCTCGCGCGGCGCCAGTGGCGGTGATGTCGAGAGCCAGTTCCTGTACGCGTTTGCCCTCGCGCGCGGCGAAGGCGTGCCGCAGGATTTCGAGGCGGCCTACCGCTGGGCGCTCGAGGCCGCGGTCGATCCGCTCGGGGCGCCGGTACATGATCGTGACCGCGACCGCCTCGAGGCCGGTCTGGAAGGTGTGCTGCCCGCCGATATTCGCCAACGCATCCGGGCGGAGGTCGAGGCCGCGCGCTGACGAAACGGGCCGTACCGCTTGCCGTTCACGGTGCTCACTGATAGGAGAGCGCCACTTTGCGGCGCGTGCGCGCTGACGCGACAGATGATCCGCTCGCGAGCGGTAACAGGTGACCAATGAAAATCAACGGCAACGAAATCCGCCCCGGCAATGTGCTGATGCACCAGGACACGCTCTGGGTTGCGGTCAAGACGGATCACGTCAAGCCGGGCAAGGGCGGTGCTTTTGCGCAGGTCGAGCTGAAGAACCTGCTCGATGGCCGCAAGCTGAACGAACGCTTCCGCGCCGCCGACAAGGTCGAGAAAGTGCGTCTGGAGCAGAAGGATCACACCTTCCTGTTCGCCAGCGACGAAGCCCTGACCTTCATGGATGCGGAAACCTATGAGCAGATCGAGCTGCAGGCCGACTTCGTCGGTACCGAGCGCGCCTCTTATCTGACCGATGGCATGAATGTCGTTGTCGAATTCCACGAGGACCGTCCGATCGGCATTTCCCTGCCGCAGCACGTGACCCTGGAAGTGGCCGATACCGAGCCGGTGGTGAAGGGGCAGACCGCGGCCAATTCCTACAAGCCGGCCATCCTGTCCAATGGCGTGCGCTCTTCGGTGCCGCCCTTCGTCGGCGTTGGCGAGAAGATCATCGTCGCCACTGAAGACGGCAGCTATGTGAAGCGGGCGGACTGATCTGATGGGTACGCTGTCTCCGCTCCTCACGGTCATGACCGATGTTGCCGCGCGCGCCGGGCGCTCGCTCAATCGCGATTTTCGCGACATCGAGCACCTGCAGGTCTCGCGCAAGGGGCCGGCCGATTTCGTCTCGGTCGCCGACCACAAGTCCGAGGACATCATCTATGACCGTCTGAGCCAGGCCCGTCCGGGCTACGGCTTCCTGATGGAGGAGCGCGGCATCGTCGAGGGCAGCGACAAGTCGCATCGCTGGATCGTCGACCCGCTCGACGGGACGCTCAACTTCCTGCACGGCATGCCGCACTTCTCGGTCTCGATCGCGCTCGAGCGCGAAGGCGAGATCGTTGCCGGTGTGATCTACAATCCGGCCACCGACGAAATGTTTCACGCCGAAAAGGGCCGCGGCGCCTGGCTCGCCGACCGCCGCCTCCGGGTCGCGGAACGCAAGCATTTCGATGAAGCCGTCATCGCCACCGGTACGCCCTATATTGGCCGCCCGGGTCAGGCGCGCTTCCTCAAGGAACTGCACCAGATCATGCCGCATTGCGCCGGCATCCGCCGCATGGGCTCGGCCGCGCTCGATCTCGCCTGGGTCGCGGCGGGCCGCTATGACGGGTTCTGGGAACGCGGCCTGAAGTCCTGGGACATCGCGGCCGGAATCATCCTGGTCAAGGAAGCCGGCGGTTTCGTCTCCGAGGCCGATAGCGGCGACAATATCCTCGAGACCGGCAATATCGCCGCCGGCAACGAGCCGATGCTGGCCGAAGTCCTCGCCCGCCTGAAGAAGGCCGCGGTCTAGGTCGTCAGGCGTTTCGCGGACGCGCCGGATACAAGACGACGCCCGACTGTCAAAGCCGGGCGTCGCTCAAACTCCACAACACAGCGAACGTGCTGTCCTGGCCTCGCCTAGGCCGCCAGGGCCTCGATGCGTTCGGCGCCCTGACCGAGCTGGTCGGCCGCGATGATCTCGACATCATGGATGCCGATGAAGCCGAGCACGTGCCTGAGATAGGGCGTGGCGAAGTCGATCGCGCTGCCGGCCTGAGTCCCGCCCGAAGCGGCAACGATGATGGCGCGTTTGCCGTCCAGCAGGCCGACCGGACCGCTCTCCGTATATTTGAAGGTCACGCCGACGCGGGCGATCTGGTCGATCCAGGCCTTCAGCGCGGCGGGCACCCCGAAATTGTAGATCGGTGTCGCGATCACGAGCGTGTCGGCGGCCTGCAGTTCGGCGACCAGCGCGTCGGAGCGTGCGAGGGTGGCCTTCTGGTCATCGGTGCGGGCGTCGACCGGGGTGAAGGTGGCGCCGATCCAGGCTTCATCGAGGAAGGCCGGGGCGTGCTCGGCGAGATCGCGATGCGTGACCGAGCCGGTCGGCGTGTTGGCGATCAGGCGCTCGACCAGCGTATCGGCCAGCGCGCGGCTGACAGAGCCCTGGCGGCGCATGCTGGCATCGATACGCAGGATTTGGGTCGGGGTTTGCGAGGTCATGAACAAGCTCCATTCATGGATGCGGGGTGCGGGCCGGCAAGGCCCGTGAAATCGATGGTGGTAGAATGGCTATGGAAGGGATCGGGAAAAACCAGCGATTTGGCGGATTATTGTTTCCGTTCTGGATATAACGGTGTGATTGTTCGCCGACGCATCAGCGGTGATCGCGATTAGTTCGCACCGACCCTTTGACCTCGCCTCCAAATTGTCCCAATCCGGGGGGTAGGAAAGACGGCGGCTTTAACGAGGGGTCAGCATGCCCGTTCTCAATTCCGGTCAGGATATGTCCCAGGCACCGAGCGTCAGCTTTACCGGGCCGTGGCGCTACATCATCTGGATGGCGCTGTTCACGGCGGGCGTCGCGGCGCTGGGGATTTTCCTGCTCGAGCCTCTGGAAGAAGCCTTCCGGGCCAATCCGGCGATCAATGGTCTCATCCTCGGCGTGCTGGTCATCGGCGTGCTCTACACCTTTGCCCAGGCGCTGGGCATCGGCCCGGCCGCGCGCTGGCTGATCCGTTTCCGTTCGGCCGAGGACCGCGCCTCGCTGCCGCGCCCGCCGGCCCTGATTGCCCCCATGGCGTCGATGATCTCGTCCGCCGATGGCCGCGTCTCGCTGTCGGCCGGCTCGGTTCGCACCGTGCTCGACTCGGTTGGCGCGCGGATGTCGGAGGCCGGGGCCTTTACCCGCTATTTCGGACGTCTGCTGATCTTTCTCGGCCTGCTTGGCACCTTCTGGGGCCTGCTGTCGGTCGTTTCCGATGTCGGCGAGGCCGTGCGCGCCGTGACCGAGAGCTCGACCGGTGGCGAAGCCGATGTGATGCGCCTGATGTCGGCCATCGAGGACCCCATCCAGGGCATGGGCACTGCCTTTGCGTCCTCGCTCTTCGGTCTGGCCGGCTCGCTGGTCATCGGCTTTCTCGACCTCCAGGCCAGCCGCGCCCAGAACCGTTTCTACAACGAGATCGAGGAATGGCTGTCCTCGATCTCCCGCCTTGCAGCGGCCGGTCCGACGACCGGTGATGATGGCGAGGTCTCGACCGCCTATGTCGGCGCCCTGCTGCAGCAGACCGCCGAGACGCTGGACCGGTTGTCACACACGCTGGAGCGCAATTCGCGGCAGATGGACACGACCCTGCAACGCTTTGCCGAGGACAGCCGTGCCAGCCAGGAAGAAGCCATGCGCGCCCTGCGCGACGAGATCCGGGTGCTGATCCGGGCCCTGCAATCGCGGGAGCGGGGAGGGGAATAGACCATGGCCTCGCCGCGTTTCGCGCGTTTCCAGGAAGCCGATAATGGCGATCACTGGCCGGGCTTTGTCGATGCCCTGGCCACCCTCCTGCTCGTCATTGTCTTCCTGCTGTCGATCTTTGTCGCAGGCCAGTTCGCCCTGTCACGGGCGCTGACCGGACGCGATGAACAGCTCGCCGCGCTCAACGCCCAGCTCGCCCAGCTGGCCGACGAGCTGGCGCTGACGCAGGAAGAAAACACCGAGCTGGAAATCCGTATCAGCGGGCTGGAGACCGAGATCACCGGCCTTGAGACCGAGCGCGATGCCCTGACCAGCGCCCTCGCCATGGCCAATACCCAGGCCGAGGCGCTGCAGGACGAACTCTCCGCCGAACGCGAATTGTCCGAGGAAAGCCGCCGCGCCCTGATGCTGCTGAACCAGCAGATCCAGGCGCTGCGCAACCAGATCGCCACCCTCAATGCCGCCCTCGACGCGGCCGAGGTGCGGGCCCAGGAGGCCGAGGCCCAGGTCATCAATCTGGGCGAACGTCTCAATGCCGCCCTTGCCGAACGCGCTGCCGAGCTGGCCGTCTACCGCTCCGACTTCTTTGGCCGCCTGCGCGCTATTCTCGGCAATCGTACCGGTGTGCGCATTGTCGGCGACCGTTTCGTGTTCGAAACGGATGTGCTCTTCCCGTCGGGGTCGGCCGCCCTGTCCAATGAGGGACGTGAAAGCCTGCGCCCGATCGCCGACGCGATCATTCAGCTGACCGACGAGATCCCCGATGACCTGGAATGGGTGATCCGCATTGACGGTCACACCGACCCCGTCCCGATCCGCACCACCTACCTGTCCAACTGGCACCTTTCGGCGGCCCGCGCGATCTCGGTGGTCAACTGGATGGAGGATCTCGGCGTCCCCTCCAACCGCCTCGTAGCGGCCGGCTTCGGCGAGCATTATCCGATTGTCGAGGGCCGCAGCGCGGAAGCCAACCAGCGCAACCGCCGGATCGAGCTGAAGCTGACGTCGCGGTAGGGGTGCGGCGGCTTGCGACCCTGGCCCTGACAGGTCTCTCGGCAAATGATTTATGGGCGGGCGCGAGCCCGAGCTCGGGTGTCGACGTTCTGGCGCTCCCTTTTCTTCCCCACGCGTGGGGAAGTGGGCCGATGCGCGGCATCGGGTCGATGGGGCCGAGCGAAGCGAGGAGCGGTAGGCACCGCCCTCGGCGTTACCCTTCCGTCCCGCCGCACTCAATAGCCCTGAAACAGAAAGTCCATCGCCGCGGTGATGCTGTCGCAGTGATCGGCCTCGATATTGGTGACGGGGCTTCCCAGCAGGCGTGTCGGGACCATGGCGATATCAGTGGTCACCAGAACGAAGTCCTGACCGTCAATGGTCAGAACGGGCATCAGCCGGTCGATCGCATCCTGCCGCCCGCTCTTGGCCGGCACCAGCGGGATGCCGACCCGGCTCTCCAGATCGCTGAGAAGGCCGGCTTGGACATCGACCAGCCAGGACGCCGGTCGGCCGGTCGGTCGGTAGACGTCGAAGCGCGCCATTCAGGCCTCGCTCGGCTCGTCCGGCAGCGCCCAAGCTGGTGTGCCGAGCAGTGGCCCGTCTCGCTCCAGCCTCTCGTTATAGGCCTTGATCGCCTCGCGGTTCTCTTCCAGCCAGCGACGCCCCTTCTCCTCTCGGATGGCGGCCTCGATCCCGGCCTCGGCGGCGCGGGAGGCGTTGAGACCGAGCGCCTTGGCTTCGGCCATCACGTCTTCGCGGACGGTGAGGTTGGTTCGCTTGCGTCGCTCGGCTTGAGGATATGTGCGGTCGGTCATGGCAGGCTCCGATGTGTGTATGAATATACACATGCCGGTGCCGAGCCAAAGTCACGATTGGTGGCCGGGGTGGCGTGACGCCAGACCTCGATCAGAAGTCCGCAGTACCGATGGAAGGGGTGGCCGCCAACGCCCGCCCCGACTTGCTGTCATCCTGTCCGAACGCGCCAATCAAGCGCGCCGCCAAGGCCGGGCAACGGATCGGGTTTTGGCTTGGATTCTATAATTTACGATTCTGATTCGACATTCTCGTAAAATGTAATATATAGAGGGTCGAAACGGAGAAAGCCTCATGCTCGACACGGCCAGCCCATCGGAAGTCCGACACGAAACCGCTCGTATTGACGAGCGTGCCCCGGACTTTGAGGCCCGCTCGACGCGGGGGCTGGTCCGGATGTCGGACTATCGCGGGCGCTGGCTGGTTTTCTTCTCTCATCCGGCCGACTTCACCCCGGTGTGTACATCCGAGTTTCTGGCCTTCCAGAATGCGGCCGACCGGTTCGACGCCCTCGGCGCAGATCTGCTCGGCCTGTCGGTCGACAGCCTTTACGCCCACCTCGCCTGGATCAAGGATATCGAAGCCCGCTTCCAGACCCGGATCACCTTCCCGATCATCGAGGACATCTCGATGGCGGTCGCCCGGGCCTATGGAATGATCCATGAAGGCTCGGCCTCCACCGCCGCCGTCCGGTCTGTCTTTTTCATCGATCCGGACGGGTATGTCCGGGCGATGATCCACTACCCGATGAATGTCGGGCGCTCCGTCGAGGAGGTTCTGCGCGTTCTCAGTGCGCTGAAGGAATCCGACGCCAACCAGGTCGTGATGCCCGAGGGGTGGATGCCCGGAGATCCAGCGGTCCTGCCACCACCGCTCGACCAGGCCGAAGCCGATGCCCGGTCGGACGCGGCTGGCGGCGCTTGGTACTATACGCGCCAGGAGGCCTCCGGTGACGCCTGACACAACCGCTCTCAAGCCCCTCGCCGATGAGGCGACCTCGTTGCTCAAGGCGCTCGCCCATCCGGTCCGTCTGACGATCTGCTGTCAGCTGCGCGCCTGCGAGATGTCTGTCGGCGAGATCGAGGCCCAGCTGGGGTTCCGTCAACCCCGCCTGTCGCGCGAACTGGCCAAGCTTCGCGATGAAGGGGTCGTCGAGACCCGCCGCGAATCCAAGGTGATCTTCTATCGCCTCGCCGACGCCCCGCGCGCGCGGGCCATGATTGATGCCATTTGTGGCGTGATGCTCGGCAAGGTCCCGCTCGCGGCGGTCTCGGCCGAAACGCCGCAATTTCGTCCCAACCTGCCGGGTGGCTACGGGGTCTTCTCCCGTACCCGCTCCTGATCCGCAAAGACCTGTCCGATGTCATAAAGTCTTGGCGTCATAGCTCAAACCCCCGCCCGTTCCACGCCTCACGGCCCTCACGCAACGCCCCCAGTCAGCCAAGGAGACTGAACATGACCAATCCTATCGTCACGGCCTTCTTCGATGAGCCTACCAACACGATCAGCTATGTGGTCGCCGACCCGGAAACCAAGGCCTGCGCCGTCGTCGACTCGCTGCTGGACTATGACGCCGCGTCCGGGCGGACCGCCACCGTGTCGGCCGACCGTCTGATCGCATTTGTGAAGGCCCAGGGCCTGACGGTCGAGTGGATCATCGATACTCACGTCCACGCCGACCACCTCACGGCCGCGCCCTATGTCCGAGAAAAGCTGGGTGGCAAGACCGCGATCGGCGAGCATGTCGCCACCGTCCAGCGTGTGTTTGGCGAGATTTTCAATGAGGGTCAGAGCTTCCACACCGATGGCAGCCAGTTCGACCACCTGTTCAAGGATGGCGAGGCCTACACGGTTGGCCGGCTCGAAGCGCGCGCCATCCATACGCCGGGGCACACGCCCGCCTGCATGTCCCATCTGATCGGTGACGCCCTGTTTGTCGGTGATACGATCTTCATGCCGGATTACGGAACCGCACGGTGCGACTTCCCCGGCGGGGATGCGGGAACGCTCTACGACTCGATCCAGACGCTGTTCGCGCTTCCCGACGAGACCCGCATGTTCCTGTGCCACGACTACAAGGCGCCAGGCCGCGACACCTATGAGTGGGAAACCACGGTTGGTGCAGAAAAGCGCGCCAATATTCACGTCAAGACCGGGATCAGCCGGGACGAATTCATTGCCATGCGGACGGCGCGCGACAAGACGCTCGCCATGCCGCACCTCATCCTGCCGTCGGTCCAGGTCAACATGCGCGCCGGTGAGATGCCGCCCGCCGAGGACAATGGTGTTCGCTACATGAAAGTGCCGATCAACGCGCTCTAGACGCATCAACGATCGACACCAAGATCCACGGGAGGATTACCATGGAAATCCGGACCATCGCGCCAGACCTGTCGGTTTCGCCGCAATTGCAGCCTGAAGACGTTGCCACCGCCGCGGCCCAGGGCTTCAAATCGCTGATCCTGAACCGGCCCGACGGCGAAAGCGTCGACCAGCCCTCGCGTGAGGCGATCGAAGACGCGGCCGGGCAGCACGGGCTCAAATTGCGCTATGTTCCGGTGATTGCCGGTGATCTCAAGGATGCCGATGTCACGGCATTCAGCGCCGCCATGCGCGAGCTGCCGACGCCTGCACTCGCCTTCTGCCGGACCGGAACCCGATCCGCGACGCTGTGGGCGCTCAGCCAGGCCGGACACCTCTCCACCGAAGCCATTCTCGATACCGCCGAAAAGGCGGGCTATGACCTGTCCGGGCTACGTCCGAGACTGGAGGCCGGCGACAAGCTTGCCGGAAATGTTGCTGCCCCTGCCGCCGGCTATGATGTTGTCGTGATCGGCGGCGGTGCGGCCGGTATTGCAACGGCCGCCAGCATTCTCAAGCGGCGAGGCAGTGTCAGCATCGCGATCATCGAGCCGCGCGCGGAACACTATTACCAGCCCGGCTGGACGCTGGTGGGCGGCGGTGTCTTCAAGCGCGAACAGACTTGGCGGCAGATGGGCAAGCTCATCCCGGACGGCGTCAAATGGATCCGCGCGGCCTGCGCCGGATTTGATCCCGACCACAACCAGGTGGTTTTGGAAGACGGCGAGCGTGTCGGCTACACAATCCTCGTCGTGGCCCCGGGGCTGAAGCTCAATTGGGATGGTGTCGAGGGTCTGAGAGAGACGCTCGGCAAGAATGGCGTCACCTCGAACTATCTGTTCGACATGGCCCCCTACACGTGGGAGCTGGTGCAGTCGCTGAAGTCGGGGCGCGCGCTCTTCACCCAGCCACCGATGCCGATCAAGTGCGCCGGAGCGCCGCAGAAGGCCATGTATCTGGCCTGTGACGCCTGGCGGCGACGCGGCGTCCTGGGCGATATCGATATCGAGTTCCACAATAGCGGCGGCGTCCTGTTCGGTGTTGCGGAGTATGTTCCGGCCCTGATGAAATACGTCGAGAAGTACGGGATCGGACTGAATTTCGGCGAGACACTTGTGGCGGTCGACGGCCCCGCGCAAACGGCGTTCTTCGATGTCACCGGCCCCGACGGGGTGGTGACCCGGGAGGCCCGTGCCTTTGACATGCTCCATGTCTGCCCGCCCCAATGCGCCCCCGACTTCATCGCCAGCAGCCCGCTCGCGAATGAGGCCGGCTGGGTCGATGTCGACAGCGCGACGCTGCAGCACACCCGTCATGACAATATCTTCGGGCTCGGCGATGCCTGCTCCGCGCCCAATGCGAAGACGGCGGCAGCGGTTCGAAAGCAGGCGCCGGTCGTGGCCCATAATGTCATCCGTTCGCTCGACGTACAGACGCCGAATGCCGTCTATAACGGCTATGGCTCCTGTCCGCTGACCGTTGAGCGCGGCAAGATCGTGCTGGCGGAATTCAGCTATGGCGGCAAACTGGACCCCTCCTTCCCGCACTGGATGCTGGACGGAACCAAGCCGACCCGTGCGGCCTGGTTCCTGAAGGAAAAGATGCTGCCGTGGATCTATTTCGACCTGATGCTGAAGGGCGATGAGACCCTGGCGGGCCCGGATATTCTGCCGACGGCCGACGCGACACGCCAGGCGGAAACGGTCTGAGGATGCCCGGAACAACCGGTCCGTGGTCTCGCTGATCGGGTAATCAAACAGGGCTGGCGCCAACGGCTCAGGGCCTGACTGCGGAGTGCGCATGTGATGTCGTTCAAACTGGCAAAATATCTTCCGATCCTCGACTGGGGGCGGCGCTATCGGGGTGAGACCTTTGTCAATGACATGGTGGCGGCGCTGATCGTCACGATTATGCTGATCCCGCAATCCCTCGCCTATGCCCTGCTGGCCGGGCTGCCGCCGCAGGTGGGGCTTTATGCCTCCATCCTGCCGCTCTTCGCCTATGCCCTGTTCGGAACAAGTCGCCAGCTGGCGGTCGGGCCGGTTGCCATTCTTTCGCTCATGACGGCCGCGGCGGCGGCAAAGATCGCCGCGACCGGAACGCCCCAATACATTGAAGCGGCCGTGATCCTGGCTGTTTTGTCGGGCGCGATCCTGCTGCTGCTCGGTTTGTTCCGGATGGGGTTCCTGGCCAACTTCCTGAGCCATCCGGTGGTGTCAGGTTTCATCACCGCGTCCGGCATCATCATCGCCGCCTCGCAACTCAAGCACATTCTGGGCGTCAATGCGGGCGGTCATAACCTGTTCGAGATTGGCCGCGCGCTCATCGAAAACCTGCCCCAGACCAACTTGCCAACGCTATATCTCGGCGCCGGATCCCTCCTCTTCCTGTTCTGGGTCCGCGGTCAGCTGAAGCCCCTGCTCAGGCGTGCTGGGCTTGGCGACAAGGCGGCCACGATCATCGCGAGGGCCGGACCCGTCTTTGCCGTGGTCGCCAGCATATTGATCGTGGCGGGCATGGGACTGGCCGATGAGGGTGTCCGGATTCTCCGCGATGTTCCGCGTACGCTGCCCTCGCTCGGCATGCCGCGCTTCGACCAGGATCTGTGGATGCAGCTGCTCGGTTCGGCCGCGCTGATCAGCCTGATCGGTTTCGTCGAATCGGTTTCCGTCAGCCAGACTCTGGCGGCCAAGAAACGCCAACGCATCGATCCCAACCAGGAGCTGGTCGCGCTCGGCGCCGCCAGCCTGTCGGCCGGGTTCTCGAGCGGCTATCCGGTGACCGGCGGGCTGGCTCGGTCCGCCGTCAATTTCGATGCCGGGGCAGAGACCCCGGCAGCGGGCGCCTTTACCGCGATCGGGATCGCGCTCGCGACCCTTTTCCTGACGCCCTACCTCTACTTCCTGCCCCAGGCGGTCCTTGCGGCCACCATTATTGTTGCCGTCCTGTCGCTGGTGAACATCACCGCCCTGCGCACGGTGTGGAATTATTCGAAGTCAGACTTTGCCGCGATGGCGGCGACCATTCTGGTCACGCTCGGCCTTGGCGTGGAGCTGGGCGTCACCACCGGGGTGGTCCTCTCGCTGCTGCTGCACCTCTACAACACCAGCCGGCCGCACTTCGCGGTCGTGGGACAGGTGCCGGGCACGCATCATTTCCGCAATGTCGACCGCTATGATGTGATCAGCTCGGACAGCGTCATCACCATCCGGATCGATGAAAGCCTGTACTTTGCCAATGCCCGCTTCCTCGAGGACACGATCTATGATGTCCTCGGCAAGCGTCCGGACCTCAAGCATCTCATCCTGATGTGTCCGGCGGTCAATCATATCGACGCCAGTGCGCTCGAGAGTCTCGAGGCGATCAATCTGCGTCTGCGGGATGGCGGGGTCACGCTCCATCTGTCGGAAGTGAAGGGCCCGGTGATGGACAAGCTCAAGCGGACCCATTTCCTCGATGAGCTGACCGGTCATGTCTATCTGAACCAGTATGAAGCCATCCAGGATCTCGATGCCGCGTGCGCCCGGTCAGCTCTCGGGACCGCCGACCCGGACAGCGGGCGCGACGTCTAGCCCGGGTCCGCCGGTCGGGGTGCGAGCCGTTCAAGCAGGCGTGGTCCATCGGCGACCATCTCGGCGAGCGTGACAGTGTCGAGCTCCGCGAGGAAGGCGGCGAGGCCTCTCCGGAACAGACGGCTCAGCTTGCAAACGTCCATGAGCGGGCAGGTATTGGTGTCAGGGTTGAAGCACTCGACCAGGTCCAGGTCGCCCTCGGTGTGGCGGACAACGTGGCCGATCACGATGTCGTCCGCGGCCATGCCGAGGCGGATGCCGCCGGACCGCCCGCGGACCGTCTTGAGATAGCCCAGCTGGCCCAATTGTCGCGCCCCCTTCATCAGGTGCGCGCGCGAGATCCCGTAGGCCGCAGCGATGTCGGATACACGGACCGTTCGGTCCGGATGAAGCGCGCAGAACATCAGCGTCCGCAGCGCGTAATTCGTGTAGGCTGTCAGGCGAATATCGGCCTCCCTGTGTCGCTTGCAGCGGTTTTGTCTGCGCCCAAGGGGGGGCGACCGTCTTGGGGAGCGCCCGTGCGACAATCGGCGCATTGGACATGACGCGCTCGTGCTTTAAGTCGCATTTCAGATGACACTTTAAGTGTCGACGGTCAATCGAGTAGGATCCCTGTCATGTTTGAAGCCTTCGACGCCGTGGTGCTGGCGCGAATCCAGTTTGCTTTCACGGTCAGCTTCCACATCATCTTTCCCGCCTTCTCGATCGGGCTCGCCTCCTATCTCATGGTGCTCGAGGGGATGTGGCTGAAGACCGACAATCCGGTCTATCTCAACCTGTTCAAATACTGGCGGAAGATCTTTGCGGTCGCCTTCGGCATGGGCGTGGTGTCGGGCATCGTCATGTCCTACCAGTTCGGCACGAATTGGAGCGTGTTCTCGGACCGGGCCGGACCCGTGGTCGGGCCGCTGATGGCCTATGAGGTCCTGACCGCCTTCTTCCTCGAGGCCGGCTTTCTCGGTGTGATGCTGTTCGGCATGGGCCGGGTCTCGAAGAGCCTGCACTTCGGTGCGACGGTTATGGTGGCCTTCGGTACACTCCTGTCGGCAACCTGGATCCTGTCGGTGAACAGCTGGATGCAGACCCCGGCAGGCTTTTCGATCAATGAGGTCGGCCAGTTCGTGCCGGAAAACTGGCTCGAAATCATCTTCAACCCGTCCTTCCCCTACCGTCTCCTGCACATGGTGCTGGCGGCCTATCTGACGACGGCCTTCGTGGTCGGCGCGGTGGGTGCGCTTCACCTGCTGCGCGACCGGACCAATGCCGAGGCGCGCAAGATGTTCTCGATGGCCATGTGGATGGCGGCGATCGTTGCCCCGTTGCAGGTCGTGGCCGGTGACTTTCACGGTATCAACACGCTCGAGCACCAGCCGGTGAAGGTGATGGCGATGGAAGGCCATTACGAGAGCCACCCCGATGGGGCCCCGCTCTACCTGTTCGGCATTCCCGATGATGAGAACCAGGAGCTGGACTACGCGATCGGCATTCCCAAACTCTCTTCCCTGATCCTGCGCCATGATCTCAACGCGCCGTTGGCCGGTCTCGATACCGTTCCGGACGAGCTTCAGCCGCCGGTGAGCATCGTGTTCTGGAGCTTCCGGGTGATGGTCGGGATTGGTCTGCTGATGGTGCTGGTCGGCCTGACTAGCCTGGTCCTGCGCTGGCGCGGCAGGCTTTATGACGCGCCACTCTTCCATCGCGCCGCGCTGATGATGGGGCCGGCCGGTTTTGTCGCCGTGCTGGCGGGCTGGATCACTACCGAGGTCGGGCGTCAGCCCTATACGGTGTACGGCCACCTGCTGACCGCCGACTCCATCGCGCCGGTCGAGGCTCCGGCCGTTGCAGCCTCGCTGATCGCCTTCATCATCGTCTATTTCGTGCTGTTCGGGGCGGGCACCTATTACATCCTGAAGATGATGAACAAGCGGCCGTCTGACCTGCCACCGCTTCCGGGGACGCTGACACGCTCTGCCGGCACGACCCAGCTCGCCGCCCAGCGTCCCGAAGCGCGCCAAGCCGAATAGAGGACAGGACCCATGTTTGATCTGCCAACCATCTGGGCCGGCCTGCTCGCCCTCGCCATCTTCATCTACGTCATTCTCGATGGCTTCGACCTCGGCATCGGGATCGTCTTTCCCTTTCTCGCCAGTGACCGCGATCGCGATGTGGCGATGAATTCGGTCGCGCCGGTCTGGGACGGCAATGAGACCTGGCTGGTGCTCGGCGGCGGCGGCCTGTTTGCCGCTTTCCCGCTCGCCTATGCCGTGGTGATGCCGGCGCTCTACGCACCGTTCATCATCATGATCCTGGCGCTGGTCTTTCGCGGCGTTGCCTTCGAATACCGCTGGCGTGACAAGGCGCATGAGAAGATCTGGGACCGTTCCTTCTTCTTCGGCTCCGTCCTCGCCACCTTCTGCCAGGGGATCGTTCTGGGCGCGTTCGTGCAGGGCATCGAGGTCGATGGCCGCGCCTATGGCGGCGGCTGGTGGGACTGGCTGACGCCCTTCACGCTGACCTGCGGCATCGCCCTCGTCAGTGGCTATGCGCTGCTTGGCTCGACCTGGCTGGTCATGAAAACCGAGGGCGCGCTGCGCGATACGGCCTATCGCCACGCCCGCCGCGCCGCGCTTGCCATGCTTGCCTTTGTCGGTGTGGTCAGCCTGTGGACGCCCTTCCTCTCACCGCAGATCGCCGATCACTGGTTCAGCTATCCGCGTCTGCTGTTTGTGGTGCCCGTGCCGATCCTGACGGCGCTGCTGGCATTGCTGCTGGGTTGGGGCCTGCTCAAGCGGAATGACCAGATCCCGTTTCCCGCCACGATCGGCTTGTTTGCGCTGTGCTTTGCCGGCCTGGGCATCTCCATCGCGCCCTATATCGTGCCGCGCGCGATCACCATCCAGGCGGCCGCGGCCCCTGATTCCAGCCTGCTCTTCATGCTGGTTGGCGCGCTGGTCCTGTTGCCGCTCATCCTTGCCTACACGGCCTATTCCTACTGGGTCTTCCGCGGCAAGGTCGATCCGGAGGCGGGGTATCACTGATGCTGGAAGACCGCGAGACACACATCGACAAGACCGGTCCCCGGGAGATCGCCTGGTTTGTCGGCCTCTGGGTTCTGGGCGTGGGCGCCGTGCTGCTCCTCAGCCTGCTGATCAAGCTGGTGATCTAGCCGCCCGGCAGACCCCGCCTGGTCGCATCCGCCCGGTCATGGCGGCAAAGCGCCGGACCGGGGTCCAATGATCGTCGTGCTGACCCGTCTCTGCTAGTCGTCATCACCCGGGCTGGCATCCTCGCGCAGATACCAGGGGGCTGGGCCGTAATCATAGGGCGGGTAGCTGTAGAGCCAGCGCAGGGCGTCGAGGGCGGCCGGGTGGAAGACCGTGGCGTGGGTCTCGCTGTCACGGCGGTCCACATAGCGCCAGTCCGGCGCGCCCGGCGTGTCCTGAAGCGCGGTGAGCAGACGATCCAGCCCGGACTGCATGGTGCCGCCTTCATCCGCCATGGTGAGGTAGAGGCGCCAGTCCTCACGGTTGGCCGCTACCAGATGTTCCGCGGCACCCTGGCTGGCCGCCTGGTCATCCCACCACAGGCTGGGCGAGACGGCGATGTAGTCGTCAAACAGGTCAGGTTGCTCCAGCAGGGTGTCGACGATGAACAGGCCGGCCAGGCTTTCCCCGATGATGGCGCGCCGCTCCCCCACCCGGTAGTGGCTTTCGATGAAGGGGATGACCTCCTCGGCGATATAGGCGCGGAAATCGGCAGCGCCGCCTGAGGTGTCGAAGCTGTCACGATAGCGCGGGTCCTGCGGAGCCGGCGTGAGCTCATGAATGCGCTCACCGGTCTCGATGCCGACCACGATCAGCGGCTGGAATTGCCAGCCGACAACACCCAGCTGCGCCAGGCCGGCAATGTGGGGGTAGTCCTGCTCGACGCCGCCATCGATCAGGTAGAGCACGGTGTAGGGCGTCTCGGCGGTGTCGTGGCCGGGCGGGAGCCAGACAGTGAGCGTCCGGGGCTCACCCAGAATGGCCGAGTCGATCCGATGGCTGGTGCCAAAGGTGATCGGGGTACCGTCAGAGACGGGGGATGCGGGGGCGTTCGCCTGTGCCAGGACAAGGCCCGGGGCAAAGACCAGAAGCACGAACAGGACAATCAGTTGCGGCACGGGACAACTCCGGGGTGCAGGTGCGGCTTCGGCACGCTGCTCGATTTCACCCGTCTGTGCAAGTGGGCCTGCACCGTTTCAGCCGGTCGACGAGAGGCGCGCCGTGCGGGTGGGTTGGGGCCGATACCGATGGAGCCGGGTGGAGCCGGCTTGGCATCCTGAATGGCGGCCGCGCACCGAGACTCCAGAGCCCGCTTGCCTCGCAAGGCTTCTTCAGGTATCAGCCGCGCTCCTGAGTTTACATGTGCTGCGTGCGGGGCAACGTAATCCCGTTGCGCGGCCGACAACAGAAAGCCGGACCGATGAAAAAGGATACCCATCCCGAGTATCACATCATCAATGTTGTGATGACCAACGGGACCACCTTCCAGACCAAATCCACCTGGGGCAAGGAAGGCGACACCATCAACCTCGACATCGATCCGACGTCGCACCCGGCCTGGACCGGCGGAAACCAGCACCTGCTTGACCGCGCCGGCCGCGTTTCGCGCTTCAAGGACAAGTTCAAGGGCTTCGCGTAAGTCTTTCGGCTTTCTCGCGACAAGAAAATGCAAAACGCGGTGCCGAAAGGTGCCGCGTTTTTGTTGGACTCTATTGGAATGGTGTCAGCTAGGCAGGCTGGTCGAAAAACTCTTCGTCGATACGCATCAATACCAAAGTGCTTTCGGTCCGGCACCCGATCCCGTATCGAAGCGCTAACCGGGCTAATTCCAGACCGCTAATTAGCACAATCCGCGACCCAAGCCCCGCCGCCGTGTCGCGCGCTCCGCGCGAGAAGTCTGAGGTTGTTACGAAGACACCTTTTTGGGCTTTCTTCAAACTCAACGCCCCAAAAAGTCCCGGATCGCCCCTGAGCCCACATTGTTGCCTTCAGCATACCGCTTGGCTTGAATATAGACTTGATCCACTCCGAGAATGTCCTGATCGATAACCCCGTCAACGCCATCGTCACCCGTGCGCCCCAATGAGCGACCAGCATCTTCGGCTGTGCCGCCATACCCCATCGCAACAAACAGCTGGACGATGAGGTCCTCAAAGTATGCCGGCGTGGTCTCTCGCATCTTGGCGAGCAACTCGGCGGCTAGCGCATCATTGATCCGCTTGAACGCAATACGGAGCTGTTCATCGGGTGTTGCGTCGGCATCACTAGTCCCGATTCCATCCGGTTCAGTCTGAACGGTATCATCCCCGATTTTGCTTCGAGATTGGAAATCCTGGAACTCGCTAAAGCGGGCGAGATATGAGGAGTTGATTTTTAGGCTTGTATCCTTCAGCACCTCCCGGCCGCGGTCCGTGATCACGAAATAGCCACGTCGGGTGGAGCTGACCAAGCCTGCTTGCTTTAGATAAGTTTTGGCCCAGTGCACCCTGTTCGCGAATACGGTTTGCTTGCCTGAAGGCAGCATCTCGGTACGTTCAGCGTCTGTAAGAGCAAGGCCGTCTGCCATTTCGGTCACGACTTGCGAAACTTTTACTTCGCCGTTCGCGCACGCATTCAACACCGGCCGCATCAGGGTCTGGTAATCAGGAATCATGGCCGCCCCTGTGTGGAACCCGCTGCATCGCAGAGATCGTAGCCCGTTCAGGCGGTGTGAACCAAACAAAACTGCGGGTGCACAACGGAGCGCGGTCTATCCCTGTCAGCGGTTCAATGTCCCCGTAGCCAGAAGATGGACCGTTGACCGGCCAGCCTGGCCTAGCGCTGCCCGAAAGCGCCGCGCAGCATGGCCATCTGGTCGGCGACCGGATTGGCTTCCGCGTCGAGCACGCCGTCGACATAGAGATTATCATCGATGCGCTTGAGGCGGGCATAGAGCGAGCGGGAGCGACGAACGAGGTCGCCGAGAATGGCTGGCGGGGTTTCGCTTTCCGGCCACAGATTCTCGCTCGGTCGATCGGCTGACAGGCGATACTTGCCGTCGGTCGCGCTCTCGGCCGACATTTCGCCTTCGGCAACAGCCCGCTGCGCCAGCAGCCAGGACGCGGCCTGCATCAGGCGTGTCGTCAGCTTCATGCTTTCGGTTGCATAGGACAGCGCGCCGGCCCGATCGAGCGACTTGGAGTCGTCACGACCCGGACCATCGAGATAGCTCGCGGTCTCCTCGACCAGGTCCATGCCTTCGCGGAACAGCTTCTGAAACATCTCCGAAGCGGCGAAGTCCTGGGCGCGGGCAGCGGGTGCGCCGCCTGCGGGGAAGAGGGTCGGTGTGTGACTATCGGTCATTACGCGTCCATTCGTGCGTCGATCACGGGCTATGAGCGAATCGTAGCAAGGCTCGGGCCAGAGTGCCCAAAGAGTTTGATCAAAGCTTAAACACGGCGTCGGCTTCGCTCAGCCCGGTCTTCTTTTTCTCAGTGATGTCCTCAATGCGGCGGATCTCGGCTTCCAGCGTGGCGCGGCGCTCGGCGAGGTCATCCAGCGACAGGGCGCTGAGGTCCTCGCCAGGGATGATGCCTTGTCTGGCGCGTTGGCTTGCGATGCTGTCCTCGTCATGGAACATGGTTCGGCCTCCACAGGTGTTTCTTGTGGGCGAGAGCATAGCGCGAAGGAAGGCAAAGTCCCATGACCGAGACCCGCGACAATCAAATCGTGATCGCCCGAGAACCCGGCGGGCCTGAGGTTCTGGACCTGGTGACGCGGCCGCTGCCGACACCGGGGCCGGGCGAAATCCTGATCCGGAATGTCGCTTGCGGCGTCAATCGTCCGGACCAGATCGAACGTCTCGGCTTCTATCCGGCGCCGCCCGGTGCTCCTGAGGGTCTGGGCCTGGAGGTAGCCGGTCATGTTGAGGCTGTGGGCGACGGCGTGTCGGGTTTCGCAGCGGGTGATGCGGTCTGCGCCCTGGTCGCCGGGGGTGGCTATGCGCGCTATTCGATCGCGCCGGCCGGATCGGTCCTGCCGGTGCCGGATGGTATGGCTGTCGAGGACGCAGCCGGTCTGCCCGAGACCGTGTTCACCGTCTGGACAAATGTGTTCGAGATCGGTGCGCTGTCGCGCGGTGAGACATTCCTGGTCCATGGCGGGACAAGCGGTATCGGCTCCACCGCCATCCAGATGGCCAAGGCGGCTGGAGCCCGGGTCATCGCGACCGCCGGAACCGCGGACAAGGTTGCGCTCTGCAAGACCCTGGGCGCCGATATCGCGATCAATTACCGCGACGCGGATTTCGAGACGGTGGTGACCGAAGCCGGCGGCGCCGACGTGATCCTCGACATGGTGGGGGGCGCCTATGTCCAGAAGAATATCAATTGCGCCAATATGGGCGCGCGCCTGGTCTCGATCGCCTTCCTGACCGGCAGCCGGGTCGAGCTCGACCTGATGCGGGTCATGCTCAAGCGGATCACCCTGACCGGCTCCACCCTTCGGGCCCGCCCCCTGGCCGAGAAGGCGCGACTGGCTGCCGCGGTGAAGGCAACGGTCTGGCCGTGGATTGCGGCGGGCAAGCTCGCGCCGGTGGTCGACAGCCGGTTCCGGCTGGAGGATGTGCGCGCCGCGCACGCGCGTCTCGATTCCGGCGCGCACGCTGGAAAAATTCTTCTCGATTGCTGATTTGTGCAGGGCCCCCGTCTTTGCAGCGGCTAGAGTCTGCGTTATGAAGGCATCAAACCGCTGGATGGTGCAGACCCTTCCGCCAGCGTCGGAAGCCCAAGCCCGGCCGCCGCGTCGGGCTTTTTTTGTTTTTCTGCCTTGAAGTTTTTCCTCTGGGAGCTGAGACCATGACCGAGATCCTGATGCCGAAAGCGACGGCCGTCTGGCTCGTCGACAACACCTCGCTGACCTTCGACCAGATCGCCGATTTCTGCGGCCTGCATCCGCTCGAAGTGAAGGGCATTGCCGATGGCGACGTCGCAGTGGGTGTGCGCGGTGCCGATCCGATTTCCAACGGTCAGCTGACGCGCGAAGAGATCCAGAAGGCGGAGGATACAGCCACCTACCGCATGACGGTTATCAAGCCGAAATATTCCGAGCTGCACCAGCCGGCCAAGCGCCGCGGTCCGCGCTACACGCCGCTGTCGCGCCGCCAGAACCGTCCGGACGCCATTGCCTGGCTCGTGCGCAACCACCCGGAGCTGGCCGATGCCCAGATCTCCAAGCTGATCGGAACGACCAAGACGACGATCCAGGCCGTGCGCGAGCGCAGCCACTGGAATTCGGCCAATATCAAGCCGACCGATCCGGTCTCGCTCGGCCTGTGCACCCAGATCGACCTCGACGAGCAGGTCAAGAAGGCGTCGGCCCGCCGTCGCAAGCTCGAGGAGGAAAATCCCGAGCTGCTGACAGACACGCTGAAGGCCAAGGAAGACCTGCACCAGGCGGAAGAGAAGCCGGAACAGGAAGCCGAGATCGATCTCGAGACCCTGTTCGGCAGCCCCAAGTCCGAATAGGGCAGTCGACTATCTTACGAAAAGGGCCTGGAACCACTGGTTCCAGGCCCTTTTTCTTTGCGTGGCGGGCGGCGATTAGCTGCTCTTGGGGACGGTGTAGTTCAGCGCCAGGCGACCCCCATCGGCATAGATCGTCGTGCCGGTGATATAGCTGGCATCCCGCGACGCCAGGAAGGAGGCGACGGAAGCAATCTCGTCGGGATCCCCGATCCGCTGCAGCGGCGTCCGCGACATGATCTTGTCCATGGCCTCGGGATTGTCGGCGACGGCCTTGAGCACATCCGTGTTGATGCTGCCCGGCCCGATCGCGTTGACGCGGATGCCGTATTTGGCGAGCGAGAGCGCCATCGACTTGGTCAGCTGGTTGATCGCGCCCTTGGTTGCGCAATAGGCCAGCTGGTCGGGCAAGGCCATGACGCCATTGACCGAGGACATGTTGATGATGGCGTAGCGCCGACGGACATCCTCGGCCCGCTCACCATCTTCCTCGATCTGGTCGACCATCTGCCGGGCGGCCTCGCGGGCGACCAGGAAGGCGCCGCGCAAATTGACCCCGATGACCTTGTCGAAATCGCTTTCGGACAGGGTTAGGATGTCCCCACCCGCGACAATCCCGGCATTGTTCACCAGCACGTCAAGGCGTTCGAAGGTGGAGCGGGTCTCGGACAGGAGATTGTTGACGGCGAGGCGGTCAGCGACATTGCAGGACACAAAGAGGGCCTTGCCCTTGTCGGAACCAAGCTCCTCGGCCAGCGCCTGCCCGGCATTGCTGTCAATATCGGCGATGACAACATGGCAGCCATCTTCCGACAGGCGGCGCGCGCACGCCTTGCCGATACCGTTGGCACCTCCGGTTACGATAGCGACGCGATCACCCATGTTTTTTCCTCATTGCCGGCGCGCTGGAGCGCCATTCAAGGCCGCTGACCTTGCACAGGCTGGCTTGTCTGGCAATCCATCGCAACCTCGTCCGGCCCTAGGGATTGTGGGTGCGCTCGTAGTCCTGCAGGATTTCAGGGTCTTCCGGCGAAAGCTGCCAGGCGCGCCGGAACAGGGGGCGTGCCTCTCTCATCCGACCAACCGCTTCCAGGGCCGTTGCGTGGGAGTGAACGATCGCGCCGATATCCGGCTCTGCTGCCACCGCCTGTTCGCAAAGGGGAAGTGCGGTTTCCGCACGACCGTCCTGGATCAGGGTCCAGCACAGCATGTTGAGTGTGGTCCCCGATTCCGGGTCGAGTTCAACGGCGCGGCGGGCATCGTCGACGGCCGGTCCGGTCAGGCCGACATCCAGCAGAGCGCCGGCCCGGTTGATCCAGGCGCCAATCCAGTCCGGTTCGAGGCGAACCACGGTGTCAAACGCGACAACCGCATCGGCATCGCGATCCAGGGCCTGGTAGACAACGCCGAGCGTGATCTGGGTCAGGGTGTCGTTCGGAGCCGCGGCGGCGGCCGTTTCGAGGTCATTGAGCGCGCCCTCATACTGGCCCAGCTCGGAGCGGGCGATGCCACGATTGCGGTAGAGTGTCGGCTCGACCATGCGCGCGCCATTGGTTTCGACAATGGCGAAGGCAAAGTTATAGGCCTCGAGGGCGGCCTGGAAATCCTGTTCGGAGAGCAGGGCCGCGCCAAGCGCGGCGTAGACGCCGATCTCCTGGTTCATGTCGAGGTCGGCGCCGTCCAGGCAGGCGCGGAACAGGCGGATCGCCTCCTCATTATTGCCGAGGTCCAAGGCGGCGCGGCCGGCCGAACATTCGGCGGTTTCCGCCGGGCTCTGGGCATGGCTCGCCGACGACAGGGCCGGCATGAGCAGCAGGCTGGCAGCAAGAAGGGCGGTCAATCGCATCGATAACTCCAAAAACGTCGTTTCGGGCAGTCTAGCGCGCAAAAAGGGCGGCCCGAAAGCCGCCCCCTTGTTCATTGCGCGATTGTCATCAGCTAGCCGGTCAGCGTCTCGCGCGGCGGCGTTCGCAAGCTGGCTATCTGTTCCTTGACTCGGAGCTTTTGTTTCTTGAGGCGCGCCAGTTCCAGGGAATCCGCCGACGGGTGCTTTTTGACCTCGTCGAGTTGAGTATCCAGACGCATGTGTTTCGCGTCGAGCTCACGGATGCGGGCTTCGATGGGCATGGAGACGTCTCCCTCTTGTGAAGTGGTAGGCTCGATTGAAACAGGTTCCCGCCTTATGTCTACTCACGAAACGTTTCGAGGTTATATTATGATGAAACCGGACCGGATGATTGTGGGTGTCTCGGGCGCCTCGGGGATCATCTACGGCATACGCGCGATGGAAGCCCTCAAGGTGCTTGGCATCGAAACGCATCTGGTTGCATCGAAGGCCGCCGAGATGACGCTTGGTTATGAAACAGAGTTTTCGATCAAGGAGTTCCGCGCCAAGGCCGACCATGTCTACAAGATGCCTGATGTGGGCGCCCCGATCGCTTCGGGCTCGTTTGCGACCCGCGGCATGCTGATCGCCCCGTGCTCGGTGAAGACCATGTCGGAGATCGCCACCGGGGTGACGTCCAGCCTTTTGACCCGCGCCGCCGATGTCGTTCTCAAGGAGCGTCGCCGCCTCGTCCTGATGGTTCGCGAGACGCCTTTCCACCTCGGACACCTCCGAACCATGCAAACGCTGACCGAAATGGGTGCGGTGATTTGTCCCCCTCTGCCGGCCTTCTACGCGCTGCCGAAAACCATCGACGATGTGGTTGACCAGTCCGTGGGTCGGGCGCTCGACCTGTTCGGGCTCGACTGGGACGGCACCCGACGCTGGGGCGAGGACCTGGAGGGTGGACGGCGCTAGGTCCCAGTTCGCATCTGCAGCGTGATCGGCAATTTATTTGACCGCCGAATGCGGCTAGCCTAAGCGCATGGCCCGGTCGGCCCGCACGACGGTCGTCGCTGCGACACCGAACACGCGTCCGGTATGACCGGTCCGGGAACAGACCAGAAAGAGACGGCTGAGGAATGGATGGAGAAAACCTGGACCAGCAGGCCCTGACCGAACGGATCGAGCGCCTGCGGGAGCAGCATGAATCCCTCAATCTTGAAGTCGACGCCCTCACGGTCAACGGGGTGGTCGATCAGCTCAAATACGCGCGCCTGAAGAAAGAAAAGCTGCGGATCAAGGATACGATCTCGCACCTGGAAGACCAGCTCACGCCTGACATCATCGCCTGAGCCAATGCGGCAGGCCCGGTCAGGCCTGCTTGCGGGTCCGCTCGGCTTTCTGGGCTTCCTTGCAGGCATACATGGCGGCATCGGCGTTCGCCATGATGTCCTCGGCGCGGTGACCGGCCTGCAAGGGCTGGCAGCCCCATGCGGTTCCGACGGTCAGTTTGCGTCCGGCATAGTCGAACGGCGTCGTCGAGACCCGCTCGGCCAGTTCACGGGCCTTGTTCTCGGCGCCGTCGGCACCTGTCAGGGTCAGAACAACCGCGAATTCGTCACCGCCCAGTCGTCCCACAGCATCGGTTTCGCGCACATGTGCGGTGAGCAGGTTGGCGACGTGGTGCAGGGCGGCATCGCCGGCAGCATGACCATATTGGTCGTTGATCGCCTTGAAGCCGTTGAGGTCGAAATAAACCAGCGCTGACGGCGCATTGTGGCGCTCGGCCAAGGCGAGGGCGCGACTGACTTCGCGCAGGAAAGCGCGGCGGTTAAGGACGGGCAGCATGACATCGTGGTCGGCCAGCGATTCCAGCTCGCGGACACGCCCGCGCAGGCGCTCGGTTTCCTTGCGAAGCTGGTCGACCTCTCCCATCAGCGACAACAGGGCGCGCTGGACATTCGGGGTCAGCTCGGCTTCCGGGACACCCATGATCGAGGCGCTGTCCGACGGTGCGCTGCTGGCGCTCGCCTGGCCGCCGCGACGGGCAGTTTCGGTCTTGCTGGTGCGGGAAACATTCCCGGTAGGGCCGGTCGGTCCGATGCGCATGGCACGTTCCAGTTCGATTCTGTTCAGGCTCAGGCTCGCCAAGTGTGGTTAAGAAACGGTCAAACGCGGTCAAATTGCCTTGCTTTGCGGGATGTTCTTGACGTGCACGCGCGCGAAGCTATGGTCGCGCGCTTCCTTTTCACGCGCAGGAAGCGTCATGAGCGAAGTTTCGCCGCACTCCACTCCCGTCTCCACACCCGCTTCGGCGCAGGCCGTCGACGTCGCCATCATCATGGGCTCGCGCTCGGACTGGCCGACGATGAAGAAGGCCGCCCACATGCTGGACGAGCTGGGAATCGGCTATGAAACGCAGGTCGTGTCCGCCCACCGGACGCCGGACCGTCTGGTTGATTTTTCCAAGGGCGCGCGCGATCGCGGCATCAAGATTGTCATCGCCGGAGCGGGCGGTGCGGCCCACCTTCCAGGCATGGTGGCCTCGATGACGACGCTTCCGGTTCTCGGTGTGCCGGTCAAATCCAAGACGCTGAGTGGCCAGGACAGTCTTCTCTCCATCGTGCAGATGCCCGGCGGCGTGCCGGTTGGCACGCTGGCGATTGGCGATGCCGGCGCCAAGAATGCGGGCCTGCTGGCGGCGTCGATCCTGTCCCTGATGGATGCCGGCGTGGCCACCCGACTGGCCGCCTGGCGTCAGGCCCAGACCGATAGCGTTCCGGTGACGGTCGAGGACTGACCGACATGAGCAAGGCGCCGCTTCTTCCCGGCAGTGTGATCGGCATTCTCGGTGGCGGCCAGCTGGGTCGCATGCTCGCCAATGCTGGAGCGTCGCTCGGGTTTGACGTCCATATCTATGACCCCGAGCCGGATTGCCCGGCCAGCCGCGTCGCCGCCCGCAGCTATTGCGCGCCCTGGGATGATGCCGGTGCGGTGGCGAATTTCGCCAGTCGCTGTGATGCGATCACCTATGAGTTCGAGAATGTACCGGTCGAGACCGTTGCCATTGCGGCCGCCGCAGCGCCCTTGCGCCCCGGTGCCAAGTCACTGGAGCTGACCCAGGACCGGTTCATCGAAAAGCATTTCATCAACCAGCAGGGCGTGAAGACAGTTCCGTTCGCCCAGGTCGATGATATCGACAGCCTGGAAGCGGCCATTGAAAACATCGGCCTGCCGGCCGTCCTGAAGACCCGCCGTTTCGGCTATGACGGCAAGGGCCAGGCCTGGATCCGTGACGCGGAAGACGCCCGCGGCGCGTGGGAGGCGATCGGCGAGCAGCCCGCCATCCTCGAGGGCGCCGCGCCCTTCACGCGCGAGCTCTCTGTCGTGGCGGCGCGGTCGGTCCGTGGCGAGGTCCTGGCCTTTCCCCTGTCCGAAAATGTGCATGGTGACGGCATCCTGAAGACCACCACGGCGCCGGCCCCCGGTGTCGATCGCGCGACCCAGGAACGGGCCCTGGAGATTGCCCGGGCGCTCGGCGACGGGCTTGATCATGTCGGTGTGTTTGCCGTCGAGCTGTTCGACCTTGGCGATGGCGACCTGATCGTCAACGAGATCGCGCCGCGCGTTCACAATACCGGCCACTGGACCATGGACGGCTGCGGCTGTGACCAGTTCGAGCAGCATATGCGGGCGGTGGCCGGCTGGCCGCTGGGCGACCCGTCGGCCCACTCCGCCTGCGTGATGACCAATCTGATCGGCCATGATGCCGATGACTGGCCAGCCCTGTCGGCCGACCCGCAGGCCCGGCTCCACCTCTATGGCAAGCGCCAGACCCGCGATGGCCGCAAGATGGGCCATGTGAACCGTCTGTCGCCGCTCTGATGCGTCTTCCAATGCCGGCCGGACTGCCTATGTTATGGGCATGATCCGAACACCTCCCGACCCGCGTGCCTTCATCGATGATCGCGGCCCGTTCGATCTGATCGGCGATATTCATGGCTGTTTCGACGAGCTCAAGCGTCTGCTCGAACGCCTCGGCTATGATCAGCGCGACCATCACGACTGGCATCATCCTGACGACCGCCGCCTTGTCTTTCTCGGTGACCTCGTCGACCGCGGGCCGGATACGCCGGGCGTCTTGCGCACGGTGCTGTCCACCGTCGAGGCCGGTCGCGGCTATTGCGTGGTCGGTAATCATGACGACAAATTCCGCCGCTGGCTGATGGGGCGTGACGTCAAGATCTCGCACGGTATTGCCGAGACGATTGCGCAGATGCAGGCCGAGCCGGATCATTTCCATCGCGAGATGGCCGGTTTTCTCGATACGCTGCCCCATCACCTGGTGCTCGATCAGGGTCGTCTCATTGTCGCCCATGCCGGCGTGACGGCTGACATGCATGGCGAGGACAGCAAGCGGGTTCGGGCCTTTGCCATGTATGGCGAGGTGTCTGGTGATCGCGACGAGCACGGTCTGCCGATCCGGATGGACTGGGCCCGCAATTACGGGGGCGAGCCGACCGTGGTCCATGGCCATGTCGCAGAACCCGAGGTCCGCGAGCGCAACAATGTCGTCTGCATTGATACGGGCTGCGTCTTTGGCGGCCACCTGACCGCTTTGCGCTGGCCGGAGCGTGACTATGTCCAGGTGCCGGCCAGCGAAGCCTACTTCCACTCACCGCGCTGGGGCTGAGCTAGACCCGGGGGCCGGGTCCGTGGCGCAGCTTGCCAAGCAGACCGGCCAGGTCAGGCAGGTCGGCGGTGAGCTTGGTGATGTTGGCCTTGGTCTTCTCGAAATCCATCACATTCTGGATGCGACGGTCGAGGAAAGCCTGCGCGTCGACCTTCCCGGCATCGGCCTCGTTGAGCCAGGTCGACAGGGTGGAGCCATAGACGCCGGCGAGGATGGTGCGCTTGGAGTAGAAATTGACATCGGTCGAGGTGTCGCCAATCGCCCGCCAGATCGTGTCTGCCGTGGCCCACAGCAGTTGCGGCGCGTCCTTGGCGGCATCGGGCAGCATCAGCCGTGAGCGCGCCCTGCGGGCCGCCTCTTCATGCGGGCCGATGGCTTCAAGGCGCGCCATGACCCCGAATCGAACCCGCTCGCGGATCTTCATGGCCTTGACGTCTGCGGCCCGGACAGCAGCCACAACGGCACCATCCAGCTGCCGTGACCAGTGGGTGATCAGGTCGAGCGCGCCACGCGGGCAGGCCAGCAGGGCCTGGCCCTTGTCGATGCCGGCATCGGTGCAGGCTTCCGCGAAACTTCCCTCGGTCCAGCCATCAAAGGCGGCCAACGGTAGAATCGACTCTAAAAGCGCGTCGCGTGTGCTATCCTTCACGGAGCGGGGCAGGGTATCGGCTTCCATCATGTCGATCTGTCTAGACCAGTGCGGTGACTTCGTCACCTCACCCGTGTGTGCTGACAGTGTGGACACGTGGTCGCAGCTCTGCTAGTAGCCCCGCCTCTGGCGAACTAGCGGCGTGAGGAATGGCCCTCGCGTCCAACCTAATGGAGAGAGAGCCATCGTACAGATCGTTGTGCGCGACAATAACGTGGAGCAAGCGCTCCGCGCGCTGAAAAAGAAGATGCAGCGGGAAGGTACTTTCCGCGAAATGAAGCGTCGTAACCATTACGAGAAGCCCTCGGAGAAGAAGGCTCGCCAAAAGGCTGAAGCCATTCGCCGCGCGCGCAAGCTGGCGCGCAAGCGGGCACAACGCGAAGGCCTTATCGCCAAGCGTGGTGGAACAGCCCGCCGCTAGGGTCGCCAGACTTGAAGCGAATAAAGTGAAACCGCCGTGTCCGATCGGGCACGGCGGTTTCCTTTTGCCTGAAATCCAGCAAGCAGGTCAGCCGGGACATGTGCCCCGGCCGGTAACCGGCAGCGTCAGGACGCCGCCGGTTTTTTCTTGCCGCCCATCCCGAACCAGCCCTTGACCGTGTCCTGGTTGGCCTGGTTCAGGGCGCCCATGCGGAACAGGACGCCGGAGCCCCAGATCACGAAGGCGGCCATGGCGATCATTGCCGCCGTGGTGCCGACGATATCGACGATGCCGATGTCGTGAGGCAAGCGTGCCAGCATGATGAATGGCGTCCACAGAGGCACCCAGCTGGCGATCGCGACGATCGAGCTGTCGGGCGACTTGAGCGCCACTATGACGAGGAGCAGCGGGACCATCATGATCAGCATCATCGGGCTCATCAGGGTCTGGGCGTCCTGCAGCGTCTCGCACAGCGAGCCGATGGCCAGGAAGACGGCGCCATACATCAGATAGCCGATGATGAAATAGCCCAGGGCCGGCAGAAGCAGGCCTGGATCCAGCACGGCGGCGAGGATATCGGCGATTGGCATGTCAGCCGAGGCCGCGACCTGTTGCACGCCCAATGTGCCAAGAAGGGCGACCCCGCCCCAGACCACCAGCAGGGTTGCAGAGACGGCGGCGACGCCGATCAGCTTGCCGGTGAGAATTTCATGGTGCCGGGTCGAGGCCAGCATCATTTCCAGCACCTTGTTGCCCTTCTCCTCGATCATCGCCGTCAGCAGCATGTTGACCACGGAGAAGATGATCACCCACAGGCCAATGGCCGTCATAGCGCTGACAACCAAAGGGATGCGTTCAGCGTCGGTGACTTCGGCCGTGTCACCGGTGCGTTCCGGATTGAGTTCGCGAACAGAGGGTGTCAGGTCGTCTGCCGTCTCGATCAGGCCCGGGTCAACGCCGGCATCAATGAGGAATTGCGTCTGCATGTAGGCGCGCAGGGCGTTGCGGATCTGCGAGCGCAGGCCGCCGTCCGAGACATTGGCGCTCCAATAATCGATCTGGATCGCGCTATCCGCGCCTTGACGCAGATAGATCGCCGCAAAAAGGCGATGCTCGCCATCGGCAGCGGTGAAGGTCGTATCACCGGTCAGGTAGGGCCGCAGTTCGTCCAGATTGGTGGTGCCGGCGTCGATGCGAATATAGCGCTCATCGGACAATTGTGGCTGCGAGGCAAGCGCGGCTTCGATCTGCGGCATGTCGCCAAACAGGTCTCGCGCCGCCTCGCGCGCCCGTTCCAGGTCTTCCGCCCGGCTGGCCTCGGCCTGCGCCTCGATGGCCGCCTCCAGTGAGCCGCCGGTCTCGTCAACGAGGACGTAGTAGCGGGTTGGCTGGGAGTTCTCGATCAGGATCGGCATGCCGATGCCCAGCGCCATGAAGAGCGGCACCGAGGCCAGTGATAGCCAGAAGCCCCAGGTGGCGACATAGGACAGGAATTCGCGGCGGGCGATGAGATAGATGGCACGCATCACACGGCCTCCGTTTCGGTCGCGGCGCTGGCGCCGACAAGATGGACAAAGGCATCATGCAGATGCGCGCGAACCGGCTCGAAGCGGGCCAGTTTCACATTGCCATCGACGCAGGCCTTGAGCACGTCCTGGGCATCAACGCCATTGCCGAGGTCAATCGTCCAGACGGTGTGACCGCCCTCCTCGCTGCGGGCGATCTCACCCTTGCCTGCCAGCAAGCTGGAGAGGTCATGGTCGGACGTGACTTCAACCGTGACCCGGCGCGGAACCTCGCCCAGGGCGTCCTTGACGCTGCCATCGAAGACCTTGCGGCCCTTGGCGACCAGCACGATCTGGTCGCACAGGCGTTCGGCATGCTCCATCACATGGGTCGAGAAGAGCACGGTGCGGCCGGCTTCGGCCTGTCGGCGGACGATCTGCTCCAGCGCCATCTGGTTGACCGGGTCGAGACCGGAAAAGGGTTCGTCGAGGATGATGAATTCCGGCTCGTGCACGAGGGTGGAGATGATCTGGACCTTCTGGGCCATGCCCTTGGACAGCGTCTTCACCTTGCTCTCGGCCACGTCCGGCAGGCCGAACTCCTCGAGCATGGCCAGCCCGCGCTTGCGGGCGTCGGCGGCGCTGACGCCTTTCAGGCGAGCGAAGAAGACGATGACATCGATCACCTTCATCTTGCGATAAATGCCGCGCTCCTCCGGCAGGAAGCCGACCCGGTCGAGCGCCTCGGGCCGCGGCCGGCCGCCAAACAGGCTCACCGTGCCGCTATCCGGCGTCAGGATGCCGAGCGACATGCGCAGGCTGGTCGTCTTGCCGGCGCCGTTGGGACCGAGAAAGCCGGTAATCTGGCCGCGCTGGACGGAGAAGCTCACATCGCGCACGGCCGGCTTGCCGCTATAGGTCTTTGAAACGTTCGAAAGCTCGAGAATGGTCTCGGACATAATGCCCCCTATCATGGTCGCAGCGAAGCCTAGTCAGGCGTGTGGACAGATGCCACCGGTATTGGACAGCGACCCGTCCCCTGCTTCGGGGCGATCATAACAGGTCGAGCACGAAGTAGGGCAGGTCCAGCGCTGGCGGCTCGGCCATGCCCAGCTGTGTCAGTTGGTGATGCGCCTGACCCCGGTGATGGGTGGCGTGGTTGAACATGTGGGTGAGGATGACCCGGCGCGGCAACGACCGCGCGGTGCCCGACATGTCCTGATAGTCCAGAACCGCAGCGATGTCGTGATCGCCCAGATCGGAAATGAAGGCCCGTGTCGCCGCATCCTGCTCCTGCCGGGCCGCCCACAAGGTGTCGAAATCGGAGGTTGGCGTCGCGTCCAGCGTTGCATGGGGCGGGGGCTGGTCGAGCAGGCGGGCCATCCACAAATGGTCGGCGACGAGAATATGGGCCAGCGTGCCCTGCAAGGAGCCGAAATAGGCGCCGATATCGCGCGTCCGGGCGGTGGGTCCGATGGCGCGGGTGGCGGCATAAATCCGGGAATTGGCCCATGCATTATAGTCGGCCAGCTGAAGGAAGTGGTCGCGCATCCGTCGATCTCCGCGTCTGGGCCTGTCGGGCCTGTGTTGATGCAACTGGCCGTCGGGCCTGTTCGGGCCGATACTGACCCTGTTGCAAAAGCACGCAAGGGTGAGCACGCATGAGCAGTGAAGACGCCCGAAACAAGCTTCTGGCCCTGCGCCAGGAATTACTCGACCTCTCCAGCGCCGCGAAAGACGACCGCAAGCCGGTCGAACTGGACCAACAATCGGTGGGGCGTCTGTCGCGGCAGGATTCCATGCAGATCCAGGCCATGGCCCGGGCCTCCGATGCCCGGCGGGTCCAGGAGACACGCCGGATCGATGCTGCCCTGGCGCGGATTGACGAGGATGATTACGGCTGGTGTGTCGAGTGCGGCGAGGCCATCGAGCCGGCTCGCCTGGAGATTGACCCGGCCGTGCCGCGCTGTGCCGGCTGCGCCTGAGGCGGTGAATTGCTGACCTGTCACTTCAATCGGCCATCGGTCTCTGGAAGACTGGCGCTGGAGGGAGATAGGCATGTTTGATCTGTCAGCGCAGGCACAAAGCGAAGCGCACGACCAGATGCGGGCCCTGACGCGGTGCCAGATTGCGGGCGCGCTGTCCGCCGCTTCGAGCGCGCGCGTCTTGGCAGCCATCGAGGCTGTTCCGCGCTGGACCCTGGTGACCCGTCTCGGTGGGCGCCATCTCGATCTTGATGCCGCCGCCATGGCGCAATTACCCGCCGCCCAGCGCGCGGAGTTTGATCTGCGTGTGCAGGCTGATGCGGCTAAGGGCTTCCAGTATCTCTATGAGACCTATCCGCTCTACGACAAGTTCCACGGCGGTGTGCTGGCCGCCGAGGCCCCCGTGCTCGCCGAGCTCTTTGCAGCCCTCAACAGCCCGGCCTTCCTCGATCCGATGCGGCATTTGCTGGACGCGCCGGAGATCAGCTTTGCCGACGCCCAGCTGACGCGTTACCGCGAAGGCCATTTCCTGACCACGCATGATGATGGCGTTGACGGCAAGAACCGCGTGGCCGCCTTTGTGCTGACCCTGTCCGAGGGCTGGCAGGGTGAGTGGGGCGGTGTGCTCGAGTTCCAGACCCGGGACGGGCTGGTCGCCGACTGTTTCGTCCCGCGCGGCAATACGCTCTCGCTGTTCAAGGTCCCGCAGCCGCATGAAGTCACCCCGGTCGCGGCAGGCGTCGCCGCACACCGGGTCTCGGTGACGGGCTGGTTGCGGACGGGGCGTGATCCGGGTCCGGAAGCCGGGGTGCGCTAGCGCGTCGTATAGCCCGCGCGGCGGATCAGGCCACGCAGGGCGTCATCGCCGGGTGAGGCCAGCTTCAACAGCTCGACCCAGGGATCGCCGCCCAGTTTCAGGCAGTGCGCGAAAGCGGGTTCAGTCTTCAGGCCGTCGGCCTTGGCTGCGCGGATATCGACGCGGAGCCGGTCCTCGGCGAGCCCGAGCAGGCGATGCTCGGCCAGCCAGTGAACATAGCTTTCATGGGTTTCCACCGGTCGCTCGCGACCGAAGACCTCGACCGGGACTTCCTCGACCACGAGGCGGGCGATGACCGAGGCTTCGCCGGCGTGCTCATTGTCATCGACGCGGGACCCCGGGAGGCCCGCAGCGAGGGCTTCCAGTGCCATCCGAAACGCGGTGAGGCCATTGGTGGCGCTGCAGACAATATCGATGTCGGCGCCGGAGCCGTGGATATTGAGCGGGATGGAGCCCACCCAGCGCGGCGTGAAGGCGGCAAGGCGACGCATCAGCCCGGTTCTGGACAGGATCCGGCGCGCTTCGGAGCAGGGCAGGAAACGGTCGGTCATGGTGGCGATCTCGCGCGATGTGGCCTGGCTGTCAATCATCTGGATGGACAAGTCGGCCGGCTACGACCAGCCTGCGGCATCAATGGAAGAAAAGGGGGGCGATATGGGATTCTACAACGAACGCATCCTGCCCAATCTGATCGCTTGCGCCTGCGGGTCGAAGCCGATCCTCAAGCATCGCCGGATCATGGTGCCCGAGGCCGAAGGCCGGGTGCTCGAGGTCGGCATGGGGTCGGGCACCAACCTGCCCTATTATGACGGCGAGCGGGTCAGCGAGATTGTTGGCGTTGAACCCTCCGAGGGCATGCGGATCAAGGCGCGGCGCGCGATCGATGGTCAGTCCATCCCGGTCGAGCTGATCGACGCGCCGGGCGAGGCCCTGCCGGTTGAGGACGCCTCGATCGACACGGTTCTGCTCACCTTCACCCTGTGCACCATCCCCGACTATGAGGCCGCACTGGCTGAAATGCGGCGGGTTCTGAAGCCGGGTGGCAAGCTGGTCTTCGTCGAGCACGGGTTGGCGGCGGATGCGGGGATCGCGCGCTGGCAGAGACGGGTGGAGCCGGTCTGGAAGGCGATTGGCGGGGGCTGTCACCTGACCCGTCCGATGGACAAGCTGATCGCGGATGGGGGTTTCCGGATCGACCGTCTCGAAGCCGATTACACGCCCAAGACCCCGAAATTCTCCGGCTTCGTCTATCGCGGGCTGGCCGGCGTACGCTGACGGTTTGCCCGCGCGGGGGTTCTGTCAGGGACGTCCGGGAAAGCTGGTCACATACTCGATCTTGATGTCGGGAAAGCTGGTCACGAACTGGATCGTGAAATCGGGAAAGCTGGTCACGAACTTCCATTCCCCGCAGCGGTCGGGGAAGGAGGTGACGGTTTTTACCTTGAGGTCGGGGAAGCTGGTCACGACCTGGACCCGGATATCGGGAAAGCTCTCGACCACCTCGACATCACCGTAGAGCGCGATGCCGTTCCACGTGCAGTCCTCGGCCACCGCGTCGCTGGCGGCGTGTGCAAGAGCGAGGGCGAGAGCGAGTTCTGCGAGCATGCGGTTCAGCCTGCCGGAGCAAAGCTGAACCGCAGCTGACAGGTCCTAGTCGAGCGCCTTGACGATGCTTTCGGTCATCTTCTTGGCGTCGCCCAGAAGCATCATCGTGTTGTCGCGGAAGAAGAGCGGGTTTTCGACGCCGGCATAGCCCGAGCCCAGCGAGCGCTTGATGAAGAAGACGGTGCGCGCCTTCCACACCTGCAGCACAGGCATGCCATATATCGGTGAGCCGGGGTCATCCTCGGCGGCCGGGTTGGTGACGTCGTTGGCACCGATCACAAAGGCGACATCGGCATTGGAGAAATCGGAGTTGATGTCCTCCAGCTCGAAGACTTCGTCATAGGGCACATTGGCTTCAGCCAGCAGCACGTTCATGTGGCCGGGCATGCGTCCGGCGACCGGGTGGATGGCATAGGCCACTTCCACGCCTTCCGCCTTCAGCATGTCGCCCATTTCCTTGAGCGCGTGCTGGGCCTGCGCGACCGCCATGCCGTAGCCGGGCACGATGATGACCTTGCCGGCATTCTTCATCACGAAGGCCGCGTCCTCGGCGGAACCCTGCTTGGCAGTCCCTTGCGGTCCAGCGGCAGCAGCACTGTCACCGGTCTCGCCAAACCCGCCCAGGATCACCGAGATGAAGGACCGGTTCATGGCCTTGCACATGATGTAGGACAGGATCGCGCCGGATGAGCCGACCAGGGCTCCGGTGACCAGCAGTGCGGTATTCTCCAGTGTGAAGCCGAGCGCCGCGGCGGCCCAGCCGGAATAGGAGTTCAGCATCGACACGACGACCGGCATGTCGGCGCCACCGATCGGGATGATCAGGGTCGCGCCGAGCACAAAGGCGGCCAGAGTGATGAGCCAGAAGGCCGTCTTGGCGTCGCCGCCCGATGCCATCAGGAAGGCCACCATCACGACGATGAAGGCGCCAATGGCGATGTTGATCAGGTGGCGGGCGGGCAGGATGATCGGCGCGCCGGACATGTTGCCGTTGAGCTTGGCAAAGGCGATCACCGAACCGGAGAAGGTGATCGCGCCGATGGCCGAGCCGACCGACAGCTCGAACAGGGACAGGGGTTTGAGATCACCCATCGCATCGGCAATGTGGAAGGCTTCCGGCGCAAACAGCGCGGCAGCCGCCACCAGCACGGCGGCCAGACCGACCAGCGAGTGGAAAGCGGCGACGAGCTGAGGCATCGCGGTCATCGGCACGCGCCGTGCGATCACGGCACCGATGCCGCCACCGATGGCGATGCCGCCGATGATCAGGGCAATCGAGGCCCCGTCCAGATTGACCGCGAGCAGCGTGGTGATGATGGCGATCGCCATGCCGACCATGCCGAAGATATTGCCCTGGCGGGCCGTCTCCGGATTGGACAGGCCGCGCAGGGCGAAGATGAAGAGAATGCCGGAGCCCAGATAGAGCAGGGCAGCGAGATTGGCTGACATGTCTAGCGCTCCTTCTTCTTGTACATCGCCAGCATGCGCCGGGTCACCAGGAAGCCGCCAAAGATGTTCACACTCGCAAGGATGATGGCGACGAAGCCCAGCCCGCGCGAGAAGCCGGCGCCACCGGTCTGGGCCGCTGTGGCTGCGACCTCACCAGCCCCGGTCGCGGTCGCCGTGGCAGCCAGAAGCGCGCCGACGATGATGACCGAGGAGATGGCATTGGTGACGGCCATCAGCGGTGTGTGCAGGGCCGGTGTCACCGACCAGACGACATAATATCCAACGAAGACCGCCAGCACGAAAATCGCGAGGCGGAAGATGACGGGATCAACGGCTTCCATGATCAGGACTCCTTTTTCGTCAGGGTCGGATGAATGACGTCGCCGCCCTTGGTCAGCGCCATGCCCTGGATGACGTCATCATCCCAGTGCGGGGCGAGTCCGCCTTCCTCATTGACGAGGAGCGGCAGGAGGTTGGCGAGGTTTTTGGCGTAAAGAGCGGAGGCATCGGCGGCGAGGCGTCCGGCGAGATTACTCCAGCCGGCGATCTTGACGCCCTTGTGATCGACGATCTCGTCGACTTTGGTGAGTTCGCAATTGCCGCCATTGGGCGCGGCCAGGTCGATGATGACCGAGCCCGGTTTCATGCTCTCGACCATGGCCTTGGTGACCAGGGTCGGGGCCGGGCGGCCCGGGATGAGAGCGGTGGTGACGACAATGTCCTGCTTGGCGATGTGACTGGCCACAAGCTCGGCCTGTTTGGCCTGGTATTCCTTGGACATTTCCTTGGCATAACCGCCAGCTGTCTCGGCCTGCTTGAATTCCTCGTCCTCGACGGCGATGAATTTCGCGCCCAGCGAGGCGACCTGTTCCTTCACGGCCGGACGGACATCGGTTGCGGTCACGATCCCGCCGAGGCGACGGGCGGTGGCGATGGCTTGAAGGCCGGCGACACCGACGCCCATGATGAAGGTCTTGGCCGGGGCCACGGTGCCCGCCGCCGTCATCATCATCGGGAAGGCGCGGCCATACAGTTCAGCGGCCTCGATCACGGCGCGATAGCCGGCGAGATTGGCTTGTGAGGAGAGGGCGTCCATGGCCTGGGCGCGGGTGATGCGCGGCACGAATTCCATGGCGAGGGCATCAATGCCCGCCTTGGCCAGGCTTTCCGCCATCTTGGTATTTCCGTGCGGGCTGAGATGGGCGACCAGCAGCACGCCCTTCAGCTTGGCCAGTGTGGCCTCGTCCGGGCTGCGGACCGCGAACAGGGCGTCAGCGCCCTTCAGGGTCGCGGCGGCCGTGCTGATCTTCGCACCTGCGTCGGCGAAGGCGTCATCCGTGACGGCGGCGGTCAGGCCCGCGCCCTTTTCGATGGCGACCTCGTGGCCGGCGGCCACGAATTTCTTGACGGTTTCCGGTGTGGCTGCCACGCGGGTTTCGCCCGCATGTCTTTCTTTCAAAATGGCAATTCGCATTTCATCCTGCCGCTTTTGGCTAAGTGCCGCGAGGATGCGCGAATTCTCCCGTGAGGGGAAGGCCCCTCCCAGTGATTTCTAGACCGAAGCTCAGAAAAATTGTGCAGTGCGAAGGCGGGGTGAAAAAATCAGCCGCCGATCGCCATACCGAACAATTGAACAATGCCGCCGCAGACGAGGCCGAACACGAACAGGCCGCCGACCGTGACATACCAGGACGTCTTCATGCCGAGCGCCAAACCCAGCACAGCGCCGACGATGGCTGTCGCAATCAGCGATGCCAGCCAGTCAACGCCGACCGCAAAGGCAAGCGTGAGGTAAAGCACGCTGATGACGGTCAGCAGGCCGCCCCAGACGGAAACCGCGATAAAGCCGTCAAACGTGGATTTCTGGTCGGCGATATCCATTTCGCCACGAACATAATCAGACGCCATCGGTGCAGAGCCTCCGTCAAATTGGTTTTGGAGCGGATAGCACGCGTTGAATGCGCCGCCAAGATACCAGCGCCATTTGCCGCAAGTGACAGCTGTCATGTCCGATCGGTGACGCCTGCTTCTGCCGCGCCCGAAGTCGGCGGTGCAGTTTGCCTGCAGACAAATGGAGCCATCACATGACCGATATCAATCAGGACTTCCTCAATGAACGCCGTCGCTACAGTGCCGCATCGGGTGGTGGTGTTTCTCTGCCGGTGGCCGGCGCGATCTACTGGGCCGGGCTGGCTGTCGCCGGGGCCATTCTCGATCCGGCCAGCTGGGCCTTCTATGCTGCTGCCTTCTCCGGCGTGATCTTCCCGATCGGCCTTCTGCTGCAGGGCGCGTTCCGGTCGCCCTTCATGAAGGCCAAGTCGCCGCTCTCCGGCGTCACCATGGCGGCGATCATTGCCATCAATCTGCTCTGGCCCGTCCACATGATTGTCATCTGGACCGTGCCCCAGGCAGCCGCGCTGACCCTCGCCATCGGCATGACCCTGCATTGGCCAATCATCGGCTGGGCTTATGCCAGCCGGGTGTGCATGGCGCATGCCGTGGTTCGGACGGCGGCCGTCACGGTGATCTTCTTCGGCCTGCCGGAACTCAGCTTTGTGGCCATCCCGCTCGTGGTCAGCGGTCTTTACCTGCTGGCGGCAGCCGGGCTTTCATGGGAATCAAACCGTTATCGCCAGATGATGGCGGTTCCGGCCGAATAGCGGCGCAGGCATGAGAAAGGCTGATCCCGTGATCTCCGTGCGCGACCTGATATCGCCGAACCGGCCGTGGATACATCTCCTCTATCTGGGCATGTTCTTCTTCGGCTGGCTCTACGCCCCGCCCAGCCCGGTCGAGGCGGCGATATCCCTGGTCGCCATGGCCGCTTTCATCGGAGTCTATGTCTTTGTGATGCGCCGGATGGACTGGACCATCTATCCGGCAGCCCTGGCCAGCACGCTGCTTGGACTGGCCTTCCTGCCCTCGACGATCGGCGGCGCCGTCTACTTCGTTTTCGCCGCGGCCATGCTGGGGCGGTTGCGGTTCGGACCGATGCTCTGGTCAGCCCTTGCTGTTCTCGCGATCACCGGCGTGAGCAGCGTCTGGGTCCTTGCACCAACCCCGCTGATGGCTGTGGTCCTTCTGGGCCTGGGCGCCGTTGCGGCCGCCGGGTCCGCCTTCGCGGCCCGCAATGAAAGGCAGGTCGAGCAGGCGGAGGCCACCCGGGCCCGGGCGGCTCATGAGGCCGCAGAAGCCGAGCGCCAGCGGATTGCCCGCGATCTCCATGACCTGCTGGGCCACACCCTCTCCGTCGTCACGCTGAAGGCCGAGATTGCCGAGCGGCTGATCGACCAGGACCGGGAGCGGGCCCGTGCCGAGTTGCAGGCGATCCAGACGATCTCCCGCGATGCCCTTGCGGAAGTTCGCGAGGCGGTGATCGGTCTGCGTGGCCGAAACCTGGCCGAGGCCCTCGCTGACGCCGGACAAAGGCTGCGCGATGCGGGGCTCACGGTGACGGTCCGCGGCGAAACGGCAGCGGTGGACCTGACCACCGCCGCATCGACGGCGCTCGCCATGGTGACGCGCGAGGCGGTGACGAATATCCTGCGCCATGCCGAGGCGAGCCGGGCGGACCTCGATTTTGCCGTCGATGCGGCAGAAGCCCGGCTGACCGTTTGCGATGACGGCAAGGGCGGTGCCGATCCGGCGGGCGGTGGCCTGTCTGGTTTGAGGGCGCGCCTGGAACCGGTGTCCGGGACCTTGTCGGTCGGCCCGAATTCCGCCGCGGCGGGCACCCGTATCGAGGCGCGGATCCGGCTGGAGGACGACGCATGCTCAAGGTCGTGATTGCCGAGGACCAGACGCTGCTGCGGGATGCCTTGGCGACCTTGCTGGGTCTGGAGACCGATATCGAGATCGTTGGCATGGCGGCCAATGGCCGGGAGGCCCATACGCTGGTCCGCCGGCATCAGCCCGACGTCCTGCTCACCGATATCGAGATGCCGGACATGACCGGGCTTGAGCTGGCTGATCTTCTCCAGCGCGAGACGGTGCGGCCCCGCATCCTGATCGTGACCACATTCGACCGTCCCGGCTATCTGCGCCGGGCCATGGAGGCGGGTGTCTCGGGCTTTATCCTGAAGGATGGTCCGTCTGCAGACCTTGCCGGTGCGATCCGCCGGGTAGCGGCCGGGGAGCGTGTTGTGGCCCCTGAACTGGCTGCCCGGGCCTGGGATGAAGCGGATCCGTTGAGCGATGCCGAACGCCGCCTGCTACGCCTCGCCGAGGCCGGACTGGACAGTCATGCCATCGCAGAGGCCTCGGGGCTGGCCCGCGGAACGGTGCGCAATTATCTGCACAGTGCCATTGGCAAGCTGGGCACCACCAACCGGATCGAGGCTGCAAGGCTGGCCCGACAAAAGGGGTGGTTGTAGGCAAACCGCTGCCCTAAACTGGCTGTGCTGCAGAACTTCGGAGCCTCGCATGCGTCTTCCCTTCGCCCTTTGGTCGGGCCTTCTTGCCCTGTTGGCTTTCGCGGTCGTGGCGGGACGGGAATATCTGAATTTCGGTGCCATCGAGTTTGGCTATCTCTGGCCGATCGGGCTGAAAATCGCTGGCGTCTGGCTCGCCCTGGTGGTCGTGATGGCCATCATTTCCGGTATCCGCAAGGCCGCGACCTCGCGCCCTGAAGCCCTGCCCGAGGATGTGGAACAGGAAATCCGTCGGCACCCGGAACACTAGCGCGCCGAGGCTTCCGGCCCGGAGCTGCGGCTAGCCCCAGCCCGGACCTGTCAGGACTTCCAGCGCAGCCGCAACCGCGATCGGTTGATCGAGGATCAGATGGTGTTCGGCCTGCGGAATCGAGACCATGGTCGTGTCCGGTCCGAAGGTTTCGCGCATGAAGTCCCAGACCTCGTCAGTCACCAGTCGCGACTCGGCGCCCCGGAACAGGGCGATCCGGGTCTTCAGCGCGCCGACAATGTCGGCCGGTGGCGGTCGGTCATAGTCGAGCTTGGCCCAGAGCTTGGGATCAAATTTCCACGTCCATCCGGCAGAGCCATCCGGGCGCTCGACCTCTTTGAGAGATTGGCGGGCGATGTGATCGAGCAGGAAGGCATTGTCGCAATCCTGTTCGGGCAGAAGGCGGAACCGCATCAGGGCGGCATCGAAACTGTTGTAAACCGTGCCGCCGCGCGAGGGCGGTGACGACCGGCGCTGCTCGTCACTGGGGCGGATCGGGCTGTCCAGCACGGCGATGCCGTTGAGTTGCTCGCCATGCTCCATCGCGGTCGCGAGGGAGACAAAACCGCCAAACGAGTGACCGACCAGGAACGGCTTGCCGGCCTCGAAGGCACCGCCTGCCTGGCCGGCGGCGAGAACCTCCAGCGCATAGGTCTCCATCCGGTAGCGGTCGCGATGATCGCTGTCGCCCATGCCCGAGAGATCAAGCGCCACCACGCGGCGCGTATCGGCGAGGAAGGGCGCGATACTGTCCCACCAATCCTTGTGGGCGACCCCGCCATGGACAAGGATCAGGCCCGGCGCGCCGCGCTGACCCCAAGCCTTCCAGCAGACCCTGGCTCCGTCCACCACGACATCGCCGGCGTCGGTCGGGACGGCCAGCGCCTTGGCAAACCAGTCCGGTGCAGGCGGACGGCTTCCGTTGAAGGCGACAAGCGGCGCAGGCGGGCGGGGGGAGGTTGCGGCTTTTGTGCTCATTGTCTAGCGCTAGCCCCGGGCGCGCGCGGCGTCAATTGCCGCCGGTCGCCGGAGCCAGCGAGATCAGATAGGGCACAGCGAATACGGCCCATGCATTATTGGCCATATGACCCAGGATCGGCGCTGCAAGCCGTCCGGTCCAGACCCGCGCCGCGCCGAGGGCGAGGGCGAGGAAGAAGGTCGAGGTCATCACCAGCAGTCCCTGGGTGATGTGGACCAGGCCGAAGGCCAGCGCCGAAATGATGATGGCAAACAGCGCGGGCACGCCGCGCGCCATCATCATCGGCAGCATCCAGCCGCGAAACAGGATTTCTTCGACGATCGGGGCGGCAATCAGCGTCAGGCCGATCACCAGCCAGAAATTGGCCCCCGCGCCGGCGAAATCGTCGACATTGGACAGGTCATCGCGTGTCGCCCCGCCCGACAACGTCAGTTGCGGATCGCTCATGGCGAACTCGTGAAAGCTGAGGGTCAGGGGACTGGCGATCAGGATCATGAAGACCATGACCAGCGCGGCAGCGCCGAAATCCGACAGGCGGAGCGGGAAGATGGCGAAGACCGGGCGGTGGGCCTGGTAGCGTTTCATCCAGGCCCACATCACCAGGGCAAGGCCGGAATAGCCGATGATATTGCCCAGGAAGATTGCGCTGCCCTCGCTGACGCCCGTGCCCGGCCCGCCCGCCACACTCCAGCTGATCAATGTCGCCAGCTGGGCGGCAATGATCAGGGCAAACATCAGCGCCGGCCAGACGATCATGCCCGGCAGGGAACGGATAACCCGCATGCGGTATTCTTCCGACAGGCTGGCGAAAACGTCATGGCGCGCAAACGGCCAGCGGGTCGGGGATCCTTGCGATACAGCCATGTCGTGTCGTGGTCGTCCTGGTGGGCCGGTCCGTTAAGACGGTCTTGATTGTTATGCTTAACCGGTCGTTGCCGCCTCTTAAACGTCAAATTTAGACAAGTGTCCCATAACGGTTCGCATAGACGCCCCGCCCGCAAGGGTGGTGAGGCCAGAAGGTCCGGCGAAATAACAAGGCGACCGAAAAGGCGTGGGTGATGGTGAAATCAGTTCTGATCGTCGATGACGATCCGACACAACGCCGCCTTCTTCAGGCGGTGATCGAGAAGCAGGGCTATCGGGCAGAGACCGCGGAAAGCGGCGAGGCCGCCCTGGATCGCGTCGCGTCTCCGGGCGTTGACGTGATGCTCCTCGATCTGATCATGCCGGGCATGGACGGAATGGAGACGCTGGAGGCGGTCAAACGCAAACAGCCCGACCTTCCCGTCATCGTGCTGACGGCGAGCGGCGGTATCGAGACCGTTGTGGCGGCCATGCGGGCCGGGGCGGTGGACTTCTTCGTGAAGCCGGCCAGCCCGGAACGGATCACGGTTTCGATCCGCAATGCCCTTCGGGTCCAGAACCTGTCCGGTGAAGTGAAGCGTCTCAGCCGCAAGGCGGAAGGCACGCTGGGCTTTGCCGACATGATCGCCGGAGCGCCGACGATGCGCCAGGTGGTGCGTCTGGGTGAGCGCGCGGCGCAGTCCGACATTCCCATCCTGATTACCGGAGAGAGCGGCGTTGGCAAGGAGCTGGTCGCCGGGTCGATCATGGCGGCGTCCAAGCGCGCCGGTGGCCCCTTCGTCGCCGTGAACTGCGGTGCGATCCCGGAAAACCTGGTCGAGTCGACCCTGTTCGGTCACGAGAAAGGCGCCTTCACCGGCGCTGTCGGCAAGCATATGGGCAAGTTCCAGGAAGCCGATGGCGGGACGCTCTTCCTCGACGAGATCGGCGAGCTGCCGCTCGACATGCAGGTCAAGCTGCTGCGGGCCCTGCAGGAGGGCGAGGTTGACCCGGTGGGTGGCAAGCGCCCGGTCAAGGTCAATGTCCGGATCATTTCCGCCACCAATCGCGATCTGGCCGAGCAGGTTGCCTGCGGCGCCTTCCGCGAGGACCTGTTCTATCGCCTGAACGTCTTCCCGATCGAAGTGCCGTCGCTGCGGTCTCGCAAGGACGACATCCCGGCTCTGGTCCGCCATTTCATTGGCCGGTTCAACGCCCAGGAAGACAAGTCGATCATCGACGCGGTGCCGGAAACCCATGCGCTACTGACGACCTATGACTGGCCGGGCAATGTCCGCCAGCTCGAGAATGCGGTGTTCCGCGCGGTTGTCCTGTCGGACGATGACCATTTGACGCCGGCCGATTTCCCGCAGATTTCCGGTTTGACGCCGCAGATCGGCGAGATGCCGGATACCGGCGCGCTGACCGCGATGGCGAGCTCGATTGCCGCCGGTGACACATCGGTGGCCAGCGAGCTGGGACCGGTTGAGATCATGGATGAGGGCGGGCACCTGCGCTCACTCGAGGATATCGAGCGCGATCTGATCGAGTTCGCGATCGAGACCTATGCCGGGCGCATGAGTGAAGTGGCCCGGCGCCTCGGTGTTGGTCGGTCGACCCTGTACCGCAAGGTTCGGGAATACGAGCTGGATGTCGACGGCGTTCGCGCCGCCGGCTGAGCACGAAAAATGCCTCCCCGCCACGGGAGGAGGCCTGCCCCGCGGGGTGGGGGACGAGACGGGCCGGCGCTGCCATGCGCGCCGGCCCGTTTTTCATGGCGATCCGGGGGGTGAGGCGCGGGCCGGTTGAGCCTGACCCGCGCCGATCGGGTCAGGCGGCCGCTGCGGCCGCGTTGGCATTGCGATCCAGCCAGCCGGCATAGACCGGGATCAACGCCGCTTCGCGTCTGAAGCGTGACCGCAGCTGTTTGACGAGCCGGGCCAGCGAGGCGTCCAGATCGGGACGATTGCGATCCTCATCCATCAGCCCAAGGTCGATATGCGTCCGCAGGATGTCGATCCGGCTGGACAGGCCGTGGATTTGGCCATCGAGACGGGAGATGTAGTCGCGGGTCAGCGGATCTGCGGCGAGCGGCGAATAGATATGGGTTTCCTTCTCCTCGACCAGCTGGTCGAGGGCCGCCATGGCATCCGAGAAGGCGTCGCGGCCGGTGTCGCTGGCGAGGCCTTCGGCCATGGCGCGATCGAGCGCGGCGACAAGGGCCTGCTCGTGATGGTCAAAGATATCGACGTCCTGAAACATGGCATCCATCCTGATCGTTACCGGTGACCAGAATAGGCGGGCGCAGCGGCTTGCGCGCGCGCAAGCCGGATTAATCCTGAACGAAAGGCTAATCGCCGACGTCGCTGCCGCCGCCGCCGGGAATGACACGGAAACTCGCGCGCCGGGCCTCGGGCGCGTCGGGTGGTTGGTGATCACGGACCGGATCCGCCGGGCGCGGCGCGGGATCCGCTGGCCCATCTAGATCGTCATAGATGTCGCGGCCACGCGGAACCGGACTGCCGGACTTGCGCTTGAAGCCATGACCTCGGGACATGGGTTTGCGAGCCTTGCCCTTGGCCTTGTTCTCGATCTCCCGCAGCTTCAGGGCCTGGCGCGAGGAGAGCGCATCCTCGGTATTGCCCTTGTCGGGATCATTGAAGGCCGAGCCGAATTTTTCGAGGCGTTCTTCAAGGGAGCCGAGGAATTCGCCCTCCCAATCGGAGAGGTCCGGCTTGTCGGCGTCAGACGCGGCTGCGGCCTTGCGGGCTCTCTCGAGCCGACGCAAGGCACGCCGTGTCTTCTTCTCGTCGATCTTGCGAACCACGCGGGCCTCCGGGTGAAGGCCGCCAGTTTAGCCCTCGACAGCGCCGAGATACAATTCCAGCAGCGCCTCGGTTTCCTGGCGCTCATGGCGGTCGATCTTGCGCAGGGCGATGACCTTGCGGAGGATCTTGGTGTCATAGCCGGACGATTTGGCCTCGGCATAGACCTCCTTCATGTCGGCCATGACATTGGCCTTGTCTTCCTCAAGGCGTTCAATCCGCGCGACAAACGCTTTCAGTTGTTCGCGGGCCGCAGCGCCGATGGCGTCGGATTCGTCTTTATGGGTTTCGGGCGCGGTGTCGGTGAATGCCATGGGGGAAGCCTTTCTGGTGGACGGAGCGGGAGACTAGTTCCAGCCCGGAAAGGCCTCAAGCGGCTGGGCCAGTCATGGCCGGTTTTCCAGCGCTGTCTGCCGACAGGCTGCGGACATTCATGATGGCGTCCAGCACGATCCGGGGGTGGTGGTGGTGCAGGTTGTGGCCTGCTCCATTGACCCAGCGCAGGGCCCCACGCTGCAAGCGTTTGGCGACCATTCCGCCATGACGATGCGACCACAGGACCGTGTCGCCCTTCGCCGCGATGATCTCCGTCGGCTGGGTGATGTCCTCGTAGCCATCTTCCTGCGCTTCCAGGTGGAAATTCACCTGCATCATGTCACGCGCATTGGCCCGCCAGGTGGCAGGGCGCAGGAGCAGCGGCAGGGCGGTCCTGTTGAGATAATCATCCGGAACCGGTTCCGGGTGGAAAGCGCTGTGTGCGCCGCTCATCGCCTGCCGCTCGCCGATCAAGGGGACAATGAAGTGGGTGATCAACGGTCCGAGAACCGGCCAGAAGCTGGCGGCATTGAACCAGGCCGCATCGCCGATCCACGCCGACAGCGCCGGGGCGATCAGCACGATGCTGTCGACCCGGTCGGGATGGTCCATGGCCAGTCTCATGGCGATTGCGCCGCCCCAGGAATGCCCGACAACGGTGACCGGCCCGCAGTCCAGCGTCTCGATCAAGCGGGCGATCAGCGCGGCTTCATTCCGGGGTGTCCACGCACCTTCCGGGCGTTCGCTCCAGCCGAGGCCAGGCCGGTCAAGCCAGATGACCGGCTCGCTGGCGAAGGTCTCGGCGAGGGCCAGATAGGGTTCCTCAAGATTGGAGGCTGCACCGTGCAGGACAAGGATGGCCGGTTCGCCGCTCTTGCCAGTCGCAGGTCCGGTCCGGCGGACATGCAGCCGGACGCCGTCAACGGTCGTGAACTCGGCCCGTGGCGGAAACCGGGCCTCGATCCGGGCAATAGCACGCCGCGCCCGCCACCCGTAGAACACCATCACGGCGATGAAGATGCAGACGATCACCGCGAGACTGATCTGAAGGGTGGCGTCGGACAGCATCGGCCTAGAGGGCCCGTCCGGCTCTCAGGGCCAGTAGCCGGTCCCGTGCCTCGATCGCACCGGGATGAGCCGGGTAGATCGCCAGAGCGTCCTCATACGCCTCCAGCGCCGCGTCGAGCTCGTTGGCCCGCTCCAGCAGGCGGGCAATGGTCAGGTAAGCGTCGTAGCGGCGCGGTTCGATAGTGAGCGCGGTGTTGAGGGTTTCCAGCGCATAACCCCAATCCTCCGCCGCGGCCGCCATGCGTCCTGCTGCGAGCCAGCCCTCGGCAAAATTCGGGTCGAGCTGGGTGACATGATTATACATGCGCGCGGCGATATCGGCGTTGTCGGCGTCCTCTGCAGCCCGTCCGCGATCCATCAAGAGGGAGATCGTGTCGCTGCCGGAATGGGACCACAGGGCGTGGATTTCATCGATCAGGGGGCGGGCCTCTCGCGGACCGGCTTCAGCCAGGGCGTCCAGTCGTTCGGCCAGGCGGACTTCCGGGCTCTGGAATTCGGTTTGAGGCGCGATCTGCACCTCTGCCGGCCCGGTGTCTTGGGCAAACGTGACGAGCAGAAGGCCGGAAATCAGGATCGGTGTCATACCCGAAACATAAACCCAAGCGCCGCCGCGTCCAGATGGTCAGACCATATGATGGATGAGAATTAAGACCGGCTCAGTGCCGCGTCGAACCCTCAGGCGGCAGAATGGCGGTCGAGAACCAGAAACGCTCGACAGCATCGACGATCTCTTCATAGCCGAGGGCGTCGAACGGCTTGGTCAGATAGGCATTGGCGTGCAGGGAATAACACCGCGTGACATCAGCCTGCGATGAAGAGGTTGTCAGCACGAGGACCGGGATATTGGCCAGCCGGTCATCCGACTTCAGGGTCTGCAGCACATCGCGCCCGTCAATCTTCGGCAGGTTCAGATCGGGTAGGATCAGGTCCGGAACAGGGGTGTCGGCATACTCGCCAAGCCCGCGCAGGCGGTCGAGTGCGGCTTCTCCGTCCCGGACGACTTCCAGCTCGCGGCGGACGCGACCCCGTTCGAATGCATCCCTGACAAGAAACTCGTCACCGGAATTGTCCTCGACGAGCAGAATTTTGGCGGAGCGCGGCATCTTCATGGGTCTGCTTTGTCTGGGCTGATGATGGCTTCGTCTTGCGGATCAATTCGAGATTCTGGCAGATCGGATTTTGGCAGGGTGAACCGGAAAATGCTTCCGCTATCACCATTGGATGAAACTGTTAGCACGCCGCCGTGGGATTCAACAATTTTTCGGCAGATGGCCAACCCCATACCGCTTCCGGGATAGCTGTCCGGTGAATGTAGTCGCTTGAAGGGCATGAAGATCTGTTCGCGGTATTCCGGCTTGATCCCGATGCCGTTGTCAGCGACCTCGATTTCCCACCTGTCGCCGAGATCATGGGCCCTGATGGCGACCTCTGCGTCCTGGTCCACCGGTTGGAACTTCACCGCATTGCCGATCAGGTTCTGCAACAGTTGCCGCATACGGGCCGGATTGGCCCGCACGACCGGCATGTCGCCAATCCTGATCCTGTCGCGGACCGCCTGGACCGACGGTCCGAGCGTATCCAGTGTCTCGGGAATAAGGGTGCCGAGATCGACATCGCTGTTCATCATGTCGGTGTCTGAATTCAGCCGGCCATAGGTCAGAAGGTCGGTGATCAGACCTTGCATGCGGGCGGTCGCATCCAGCGTGTGACGGATGTAGGTCCGGCCACTCTCCTCAAGTGTGTCGCCGTGTCGGCTGGCGAGCAGGCCGGTGAAGTTCGAGATCAGCCGCAGGGGTTCCTGCAGGTCGTGACTGGCAACAAATGCGAACCGTTCCAGCTCCTCGTTGGCGCGGGTCAGGCGCTCGATAAAACGCTCCCGATCCGCCTCGGCGGCGATGCGGTCCGTGATGTCGCGCAGCACGGTCACGGAGCCGATCCGCTTGCCGTCGCCGTCCCGGATCGCCTCTGTCGAATATTCGGCAAAGAAGTCGCTGCCATCCTTGCGCCGGAAGCGCTCTGTTCCGCTGTGCTGGGCCTCGGCGCTTTCGCCCAGCATCATGGCGCAGTCGGCACGAGTGTGAGGGTGTCCGTATCTGTCGACCGGGTGAATGATGTCGTGAATGACCTTGCCGGTCAGTTCCTCGGCGCGATAGCCGAGCAGCTTCGCCGCAGCCGGATTGATCAGGACGCCACGGCCCTCGCCGTCGAAGCTGAGGATGGCGTCGGCCGCGTGTTCGAGAACCAGCGACAGGTTGTTGGACAGGGTCAGCGTCTCGGCTGTCTTCTCATCGACCAGGCGCTGGACCAGGTCAGTGCGGGCCGTGGCCAGCAGGGCGAGGGCGTTCAGGACGGTGACGAAGCACAGCCCTATCACGATGACGGCCCAGGACACCCAGTCCTGCTGGGCGTAGAGGAAGCGGTCAGTCGCGACGTAATCGATGCGCCACACTTGTCCGCCGATCAACAGATCGAGCTGTGTCGACAGGCGAGACAGATCCGGGACCGACCCGACCGTCCAGAATACACGCCCCTGCTGATCGATGCCCTGGACCCGGTGGGTGTAGACCTCTCGCTCGTGGGAAAAGGCATCGGAGAGAAGGGCATCAATCCGGAAGGTGCCGACGGCGACCCCGGTCAGCCGAGCCCGCCGTTCTGCGAGGCTGGCCGGTAGTTGCCGGTCGGAAAATGCGGGTATGGCAAAGGCAATCCAGGCGGAGCTGCCTTCGCCATTGAGACCGGAACTGGCGAGCAGGCCGGTGCTCAGGCTCTGATCAATCAGCTGATTCAAGCCATCAAAGGCGTAGTCGGTCACGATGCGCTGATCCGACCCGATCGGGACGGTGCGACCGGTATCGAACTGAAGACCCTCCAGCGGTGCAATAATGGCGTGGCTGGGTCGGCGGCCGCTTGTGCCGTTGACCAGCCAATGGACCGAGCTGGCACCCTCGAACTGGCCAAAGGCAATGTCGACGAATGTGGCGAACTCCTCCTCGGTCACGTTTTCCGATGCGGCAAAGAAACCTTGCAGGGATTCCAGTCTCCGTCGGGCGCCATTGATCCGCTCCTGCAGGGCGATGTGATCCTCCACGACCTGGGAATTGAAGGTTTTACGGCGTTCATCCAGTGCGTTCATCCGGGTCAGAACGAAGGTCGTGACACCGATCAGGGTGAGGATTGTGAAGACCAGCGCAATACTGCGCTTGCGGGGCAGGCTGACCCGCGTCTTGTCCATCAAAAGCAGGATAACCGGTGTCAGCGCGGCGGCCCCGACCGCATTGCCAACCCAGTTTCGGGCGAAGGTGGTGAGCAGATCCAGATTGTTGGGCGCCGCTCCCGTCAGCGTTACCCAAGCCGAGCCGAACGCGGCCCCGCACAGACCGGCCAGTATCGCGCCATAGCCGATCAGGCGGGCGAGCTGTGCGCCCTTCTCGAGCGACAGGCCCCCGTTGGAGTCCGTGGGAACGAGGCGTTTGGCAACCAGGGCCTGAATGACTGCGGCTGCCGCGACGCCGGTGCTGCCGGCGATCGTGCGCTAGGGCATTTCCATCGATCTTAGAGTCGCGAAGGGATTCACTTGGGCCGCGAAGTGTGATTCTTAGTGTGTCATCATTGAGCCGGGAGGTCATGGATGACACGAGCGATGAGCGAGGATTTGCGCTGGCGGGTGGTTCGTCTTGTCGTCGACGAGGGTTTGTCGACGAGCGAGGCGGGGCAGCGCATGTGGGTCGGCAAGTCGACGGTTGGTAGCTGGGTTCGGCTTTTCCGACGAACCGGAGGCGTGTCGCCGCGCAAGAAGGGCAATCCGGGCCGCTCCTGCCTGGATGCGCACGAAGCCTTCATTCTCGGCCTGATCGACGAACGGGCGGACATCACGCTGGCGGAGATGGCGCAGCGTCTCGAGGCGGATCACGGTCTGCGCGTTCAACAAAGCACGCTCTGGTATTTCCTCGATAAACGCGGGCAGACATTTAAAAAAAGACGGGCCACGCGGCCGAACAGGATCGGCCGGACGTCTACGAGCGTCGCGTAGAATGGTTCGAACGCCAGCCGGATCTCGATCCGGAACGCCTCGTCTTCATCGACGAGAGCGGCGTGTCGACCAAGATGGCGCGTCTGTACGGGCGCTCCCCCAAGGGCGAGCGCTGCCGCGCCCCGATCCCGCACGGGCACTGGAAGACGATCACCTTCACCGCCGGGCTGCGTCTGAACGGTGTCGCCGCGCCTGCGTTGGTCGACGGCGCCATGAACGGCGAGACCTTCCTGACCTGGGTTGAAGGCATGCTGGTACGCGAACTTGAGCCCGGCGACATCGTGATCATGGACAATCTGCCTGCCCACAAGGTCGCCGGCGTGCGCGACGCCATCGAGGCCGCCGGCGCCAGCCTGCTCTACCTGCCGCCCTACAGCCCGGACTTCAATCCCATCGAAAAGGCGTTCTCAAAGCTCAAGGCCCTGCTTCGCAAGGCTGCAGCCCGCACCGTCGATGATCTCCACCAGGCCGTCGCCAACGCCATCGACGCCATCACACCGGCTGAGTGCGTCAACTACTTCAAAGCCTGCGGATATGACCCCGATTAAAATGAAAACGCTCTAGGGGCCGGCGTCCAGCACGAACAGCCCGAAGGGCAGCGTTAGGACCATCATGCTGAAGAAAATCGCGGGCAGCGCCCGGTATCCGATGGTCAGGACAGCGGCGAGCCCGACTGCGGCGGGCAGCCAGACCGGAGCCAGGAAGCCCGGCGGGATGGCCATGGACAGGGAGGCGACGCCCGCAATCAGGTAGGCAATAACAATGATTGCGCTCGATTTGAGATCACGCATTGGCGCAATCGCCTCCCGCCCCGGTACCCGTGCGACATTTCGGGTTCGATAGAAGCGCAATTTTGTCGTGACGACAATTATTTGCGCGGGAGGCCGAAAGCGGGCCGGCGCATGCGCCGGCCCGGATCAGTCACATCAGGCTGCCGTCGCGATATCCGACAGGGCCATGGCGGTGCGCAGCTGGTCCTCGGTATCGCCCAGCTGGTGGTCAATCATGATCAGGCGCTTGGCATAGTGAGAGCCGGAATACTCCCAGGTCATACCGATTCCGCCATGCATCTGCACGGCTTCCTCGGCGACGAGCTTGCCAGCGCGACCAATCAGGTTTTTCGCCTGCGCGACAGCGAGGGCTCGGGCCTTGGGGTCCGCGTCGAGTTTGGAGGCTGCATAGATCGTGATCGAGCGGGCCTGTTCAATCTCGATCGAGAAATCGACAAGGCGATGCTGAAGCGCCTGGAAGAGCGCGATCGGGCGACCGAATTGCTGGCGCTGCATGAGGTAGTCCTTGGTCATCACCTTGAGGACATCCATGGCACCGACAGCTTCGGCGCAGAGTGCAACCCGTCCGGCGTCGAGGGCGGCCTCGATGGCGGCCCGGGCGTCTTCGGCAAGGCAACGCGCCTTGGTCTTGTCGAGAATGATCTCGGCTGCGCCGGCGCCATCGATCATGGCATAGGGCAGGACCTCGGCGTCGCTCGCGGCGACTTCATAGAGGCCCAGGGCGCCCGAGGCTGATTTGGCCGCGATGAGGATATGGTCGGCGCTATTGCCGCCATAAACCACCGTCTTGCGGCCGGTCAGGGTCTCGCCGTCGACCGTGGTCGTGATCGAGTCCAGATCGCCATAGGTGTCGCTCTCGTCAAAGCCGAAGGCCGCCTTCTCCGACCCGGCGATGATTGCCTCGATACGCTCGGCCTCGCCATGGGCGGCGTAGAGACGCAGCGCCATTAGATTGCCGAGCATGGGTTCAGGACAGATCGCCCGGCCCAGCTCCTCGAACACGGTGGTGATGTCGAAACCGGCACCGCCAAAGCCGCCATCATCCTCGCTCACGAGCGCGCCGAGAATGCCCAGTTCGGCCAGCTCGGCCCATTTGGCAGGGTCATGGAAGTCACCGTCATAGGCGACCTTGTTGCGGTGATCGACCGGGTACTGGTCCGAGAGATAGCGACGCAGGCTATCCCCGATCATGCGGCGATCTTCAGTCGGCGTGAAATCCATGATCAGGCTCCGAAGGTTTCTTTGGCGATGATATTGCGCTGGATCTCGTTCGATCCGCCAAAGATCGAGAGCTTGCGATTATTGAAGTAGTTGGCCGCGTTGGACGCCGCCTCCGCCGGAGCAATCGCGTAATTGCCGATCACGTCCTCGGACGGGAAGGGAGCTGCGGTGGCACCAAGTGCGCGGCGCGACAGGTCGTTGATGGCCTGACGGATCACCGTGCCCTTGATCTTCAGCATGGACGACACTGAACCCTGCGCGTCGGCGACGCCCGACAGCATGCGCAGATTGGTCATGCGCATGGCTTCCAGATCGATCTCGACCTCGGCAACCTTGGCGGCAAACAGGGGGTCTGTGGCCAGCGGCTGGCCCTTGCGCTTGACCTTGCGGGCCAGCGACTTGAGCTGGCTGAGGGCTTCGCTGGAGGCCCCGACACCGGCGATATTGGTGCGCTCGTGGCCGAGCAGGTATTTGGCGATCGTCCAGCCCATATTCTCTTCGCCGACCATGTTGGCGGCCGGAACGCGGACATCGGTGAAGAAGACTTCGTTCACCTCGAAGCCGCCCTCGATCAGCTTGATCGGGCGCATTTCGATGCCCGGCGTGTCGAGATCAACGAGGATGAAGGAGATGCCCTGTTGCGGCTTGCCCTCGGTCGAGGTGCGGACCAGGCAGAAGATCTTGTTGGCGAACTGGCCCAGCGTGGTCCAGGTCTTCTGACCGTTGATGATGTAGTCGTCCCCATCGCGGATGGCGCGCGTCTTGAGGCTGGCCAGATCGGAGCCGGCACCCGGCTCGGAATAGCCCTGACACCACCAGTCTTCACCGGACAGGATGCGCGGCAGGATCGTGGCTTTCTGCTCCTCGGTGCCGAACTTGATCAGCACCGGGCCGAGCATGTTGAGGCCGAAGGGGACCGTGCGGGGGGCGTTGGCGCGGGCACACTCTTCCTCGAAGATATGCATGCGGACCGAGTCCCAGTCCGTGCCGCCGTGCTCGACCGGCCAACCTGGCGCCAGCCAACCCTGTGCGTTCAGGGTGGCGTGCCAGTTTTCCATGTCGTCGCGGTTCAGATCGCGGCCATTGCGAACCTTGGTGGCCAGCTCTTCGGACAGGTTGCTCTTCAGGAAGTCGCGGACTTCCTGGCGGAAGGCTTCTTCCTCGGGGGTGAAATTCAGATCCATGATGTCTCTCCTCGCGCCTTTGTATCGACCGTATTCAGGACAAAAGCGAGGCCCGGTCTTGTGCCGGGTCCGATCCGCTTTCGATGACTGGGTATGTATGTAAATCAAAACCCGCCGATGTGAATAGTGCGCAGGTGCAGCATTTGGTGCGGCGCTGCGGCGCAGGCGCGGGTGACGTAAGGGGAAAGCCGGAGCGCCGGTTTGCGGGGTCAGGCGGAGGCTGGCAAGCCACGCGCTTCGAGCGCTGCGACAAGGGCCTCACGCCCGTTAAACAGCTCGGCGTCAAAGCCATGGGCGCGCGCTGCGTCGACATTGGCCTGCCGGTCATCGAAAAAGACGACGTCTTCCGGACGGTAGGGCAGGCGGGCGTCGGCGATCGCGTAAATCTTCGGATCCGGCTTGATCACGCCCTCATGCGCCGAGACGATCACGTCCTTCATGTGGCGCATTTGCGGGTAGAGCCGATTGACCGGTTCGACCCATTCGGCAGGCAGATTGGTCAGCGCGTATTGCGGGACGGCGGCTGCGGCGAGGGCGTCCATGATCTCGGGCGTGCCGTCGATGGCGCCATTGAGCATCTGCTCGAACCCGCTTTCCCAGGCGCGGATGGCGTCTTCGAGGTGCGGATAGGCCTCGATCAGAGGCAGGCGGTTGTCCGCCATGGAGACGCCGCGATCATGCGCAGCATGCCACTCCATCGTACAGACCGTGTCGAGAAAGTTCCGGCACTCGGCCTCGGTGGCGAACAGTTTCTCGTAGAGATAGGCGGGTGACCAGTCCAGGAGGACATTGCCGAGATCCCACAGAACGGCTTTCGTCGTCATGCCATCTCCTCAACGCAAAACCCGCGCACCTTTCGATGCACGGGGCAAGCGGCGTAAAAGCTGGGAAGCAAGCGCGCCTGTAAAAGACAGCGCCGACGCGTCGACTAACCGGCGCGCGCTTTGAAGCGCGGATCGGTCTTGTTGATCACGTAGACACGGCCACGGCGCTTCACGACCTGGCAATCGCGGTGACGGTTTTTCAGCGACTTGATCGAGCTGCGGACTTTCATCGTGTGGCCTTCGCGTTACAAGCGTAATTCAACGGAGCGCGGGAGATACTGGAGGCGAAGCGGCCTGTCAACGTATCTGATGTGCTTGAGCCGCAGATCGTGCAGCCCCGCCGACGCAGGATGATTGCCGCAGCGCCATTGCGGTCTACTCTCCCATCAAAGCCCGGGGAGGGGAAGACATAACACGCAAGACAGCAGCCGATTTTGATCCGCGCATTCTCGATCTGTTCGATGGCTATGTGCACGGCAAGATGAGCAAGCGCGATTTTCTGCGCCGGGCTGGCCAGTTCACTTTGGCGGGCGTCAGTGCCGCCGCCCTGCTCGAAGCCTTGCAGCCCGACTATGCGCTCGCCCAGCAGGTCGCACCGGACGACCCGGACATCATCACGGAACGCGTCAGCTATGCCTCGCCCGACGGGCATGGCGAGGTCCGTGGCCTGATGGCGCGGCCGACCGGTCCGGGACCGTTCGGTGCGGTCCTGGTCGTGCATGAGAACCGCGGGCTCAACCCTTATATCGAGGACGTCGTGCGGCGCTGTGCCAAGGCCGGCTATCTCGCGCTTGGCCCTGATGGGCTGACCTCGCTCGGCGGTTATCCCGGCAATGATGATGACGGTCGGGTGATGCAGCGCGCGCTCGATCCGCAGCGTCTGCTGGCCGACTTCTTTGCCGGCTTTGAGCACTTGGTCGATCACCCGCTCTCGACCGGACGGGTCGGGGCGGTCGGCTTCTGCTATGGCGGCGGCGTGTGCAATGCACTCGCGGTGGCCTATCCGGAGATGGCGTGCTCGGTCCCGTTCTATGGCCGACAGGCGGCAAGCGAGGATGTCCCGGCCATCGAGGCCCCGCTGCTTCTGCAGTATGCCGGCAATGATGATCGCGTGAATGCCGGGTGGCCCGCCTACGAGGCCGCGCTGCAGGCTGCGGGCAAGACCTATGAGGCGCATGTCTATCCGGGTGCCAGTCACGGCTTTCACAATGACACCACGCCCCGCTACGATGAGGCCGCTGCGACCTTCGCCTGGTCGCGGACGCTGGACTGGTTCGACCGCCATATCGGTTGATCGCCGAAGATCGGAGCGCGCATGACCGCGACTATCGTACTGCCTCGCCTGATCCGCACCGGCTCGGGCGCCCTGGGTGAGATTGCCGATGTGCTGACGCGCTGCGGTATCACGCGACCCTTGATCGTCACCGATCCGACCATGATCACGCTGGGCTATGCGGATCGGCTGTTCGAGGCGCTGGCGGCTGCCGGTGTTGCGTATGGCGCATTCGGCGACACCGAGCCGGAACCGACCGAAACATCGGTGATCGCGGCGGAGGCTGTGCTGCGCGCCGGGGCGGAGGGTGGAGACTATGACGGTCTGGTCGCCCTCGGCGGCGGCAGTGCGATCGATACTGCCAAGGCGCTGGCCGTGCTCGGACCGCATGGCGGCCGGATGCGCGACTACAAGGTGCCCCGCATCGTCGATGAGCCGGGCCTACCCGTGATCGCCATTCCGACCACCGCCGGGACGGGGTCTGAAGCGACCCGGGTCACCGTGATTACCGATCCGGAGAATGACGAGAAGATGCTGTGCATGGGGCTCGCCTTCATGCCGGTCGCCGCAATTCTCGATCCGGACCTGACCCTGTCACTGCCCAAGCGCGTCACGGCGGATACCGGTATCGACGCACTGACCCATGCCATCGAGGCCTATGTCAGCCGCAAGGCCTCGCCTTTTTCCGACCAACAGGCGTTGGCCGCGATGCGTCTGATCGCGCCCAACCTGCGCCGGGCCTTCCATGACAGCGAGGACCGGGCGGCGCGAGAGGCGCTTCTGATCGGGGCCTGCTTCGGTGGGATCGCCTTTTCCAACGCCTCGGTCGCCCTGGTGCACGGGATGAGTCGGCCAATTGGCGCCTTCTTCCATGTGCCCCACGGTCTTTCGAACGCGATGTTGCTGCCGGCCGTGACCACTTGGTCGATCCCGGCGGCCCCGCGCCGCTATGCCGACTGTGCCCGCGCCATGGGCTTGGCGGGAGAGGGCGTCAGCGACGCCCATGCCAACGATGCTCTTCTGGATGAGTTACGGGCGCTCAATGCAGAACTGGGTGTGCCGACACCCGCCGGCTTTGGTATCCGGCCCGAGCGCTGGCAGCAATTGCGCCCGCTGATGGCCGAGCAGGCGCTCGCTTCCGGCTCGCCGGGAAATAATCCCCGCATTCCGACCGCCGACGAGATCGTGGCCCTGTATGACGCGGTCTGGGGCTGAGGCGTGGAAATGAGGTTTGGCGGTAACACCCGACTGCCGAATGGCCGCCTTACAGCTTCGAAAGTTGCCCGCGCCGGGCACGCTCCATAGTGTGCGCGCCATGACAGGCTTGGGTAATACGGGTGCCGCCGTTCTGGCGGCCTTTTTCGTGGCTGCGTCCGCTGCGTCAGCGGCCCAGCCCGGCACGATTGACGTCGATGTCGAGCTCGTGCTCGCCGTCGATATTTCCTATTCCGTCGACGAGGAAGAGGCCCGGCGCCAGCGCGAGGGCTATGTCGCCGCGCTTGCATCCGAAGACGTGATCCGGTCGATCCAGGGCGGGCCGCTGGGCCGGATCGCCGTAACCTACGTCGAGTGGGCCGATAGCGGGTTCCAGCGCGCCGCTGCCGACTGGACCGTGATCGCGTCGGAAGAGGACGCGCTCGGCTTTGCGTCTCGCGTTGCGTCGGCGCCACTGGAGCGTGGCCATTATACCGCGATCGGGGCGGCGTTGGCGGATGCGGTCAACCGGATCGAGACCAATGATTACACCGCGCCGCGCCTGATCATCGACATCTCCGGCGATGGCCCGCAGAACCAGGGCCTGCCGCTCGAGCAGGCGCGGGCCATGGCGGATGCTGCGCAGGTGGTGGTCAACGGCCTGCCTGTGATCTCGGCCGCCAGTGGTCGCTGGGTCCGTCCGGTCGAAGTCAATCTGGATGACTATTTCCGCGACAATGTGATCACCGGGCCCGGCGCCTTCGTGCTTCCGGCCCGCACCGAGGCCGAATTCCGCGAGGCGATCCTGCGCAAGCTGATCATCGAGATCGCTGGGGCCCTGCCGTCACCCGGTGAGGTGGACGCGGAATATGGCAACCGAGTGAGCCGCGCGCCGTGAACAGGGGCCTGCCGCTTGTCGGGGCCATGGCTGTCGGCCTGATGCTGGGCGGAGGGCATCGTGAACCGGCGCCCTGGATCGCCGAACCGCGTCCGCATGAATATACGGCGGATGGTCGGGAATATGTCGATCTCGAACTGGTCCTGGCGGTCGATGTCTCGTCCTCGATCGACGAGGCTGAAGCTCGCCGGCAGCGCGAGGGTCATGTCGCGGCGCTCGCCGACCCCGATATCATCTCGGCGATCCAAAGCGGTGGCTATGGGCGTATCGCGGTTGTCTATCTTGAATGGGCGGATGCCGATTTCCAGCGTGTTGTCGCGCCCTGGACGGTGATCGAGACGGAAGAAGACGCGCAGGTCTTCGCGGCGACGCTCGCAACCGCACCCTTCATCTCGGGTCGCCGGACGGCGATCGGTGCCGCGATGGACAGTGCGATGACGCTGATGGACGAGAACGCCTATGAGGGCGTCCGTCGTGTCATCGATATTTCCGGTGACGGGCCGCAAAATGCCGGGCCCAGCCTGAGCGCCGCGCGTCAACGGGCTGAAGCCGGGTCGATCACGGTCAATGGCCTGCCCATAACGGGCGGTCGCCAGCATCCGTTCCGGCCCTCGGTTTCCATCGATGTCGGCGCCTATTTTGAAAATCAGGTGATTGCCGGCCCGGGCGCCTTCATTTCGCCCAGTAATGAGCATGATGATTTCGTGGACGCGCTTCGGCGCAAGCTTATTATCGAAATCGCCGGGCTCGACCCCCTTCTTTTCCGCGAGCCGGCCCCGCATGTGAGGAATGGATGATCCGTCGACTGCTTGTACTCGCTGCCAGTTTTACCCTGATCTCGACCCCGGCGCTCGCCCAGCCCGAGGGTGAGAGTTTCGCCGACTGGCTCGGAGATTTCCGCGGACGCCTGATCGCAACCGGTGTCGAGGAGACGACCGCCTCGGCCATGCTCGACGGGCTGCAGCCGGAGATGCGGATCATCGAGAGTGATCGCAGTCAGCCGGAATTTGTCAGGCCGCTCTGGTCCTATCTCGACATCGCCGCGTCGGATCTTCGGATCAGCAATGGCCGCAGCGCCTTTGCGGACAATCGTAACCAGGTCGATGCGATCGCGGCTCATTTCGGCGTGCGTGCCGAAATCCTGATCGCCATCTGGGGGCTGGAAAGCTCCTACGGCGCCATTCCGGGCAATAATGACATCGTTCAGGCGCTCGCCACGCTGGCCTGGGAAGGCCGTCGCCGCAGCTGGGCCGAGGCCCAGCTCATCGCTGTCGCTGAAATGCTGGAGTCGGGATACGCGACCCGCGAACAGCTGACCGGCTCCTGGGCTGGCGCGATGGGGCAGATGCAATTCATCCCGACCACCTATCTTGATCGCGCGCATGACTGGGACGGCGATGGTCGCCGCAATATCTGGACCGATCCTGGTGATGCCCTGGCCTCGGCAGCCAATCTTCTGGCGCGCGAAGGCTGGCGCGAGGGAGGCCCGACCATTCTGGAAGTCCGGGTCCCGGCCGATTTTGATTTTTCCAGCTGGGATCCTGGGCAGTCGCGGCTCGTCAGCGAATGGGCCATGCGCGGCCTGACGCCCTCGGCCGGAGATTGGCAGGCTGATCACCTGATGCGCGCGGCACGGCTCGAACTGCCGGCCGGCGGGCAGGGGCCGGGCTTTCTGACCTTCCCCAATTTCCGGGTCATCAAGCGCTACAACAACTCGACATCCTACGCGATCGGCGTGGCCCATCTGGCCGACCGGATCGCCGGTGAGCCGGCCCTGGTCGGTCCCTGGCCCGAAGATAACCCGCCGATCAATCGCAGCCAGACCCGTGAGGTCCAGGCGGCGCTCAACGCGCTTGGCTTTGACAGCGGTACGCCGGACGGGATGGCCGGTCCGAACACACGCTCGGCCCTGCGCGACTTCCAGCGTGCCTATGGTCATTCGGCCGACGGCTATCTGGGACGCGCGATGTATGAGGCCGTGCTGGCGGCGCAGGCGGTCCGGGCTGAGTGATCAGACGTCCGGCTCGACCTCGACAACCTCGACAGCGCGCCGGATGCCCGGATGATACCAGGCGATGACCAGGGCGATGAGGCTCAGGACCGCGGCGACGTAATAAGGCACGACGTGGCCCAGCTGGTTGTACATGAAGAGACCGCCAACCGGCCCGATGATGAAGCCGAGGCCGGCCGTGGCTGTGGTCAGACCGGCCACACGTCCCTGTTCCTCGGGTTCAACCGCGATGGATGCGCCGCCGACAAAGCCCGAGCGTGACAGTCCGAATGCGAAGCTGATCAGGATGTAGGCGGTGACGATGCCGGCATAATTCGGGGCGATGATCATCAGACCGAAGCCGGCGACCGTGATCAGGGCGCCGAGCGACATCAGCACGCGGGCGCTCGCCTTGAGCGCCGGGATGACGACCAGCTGGGCGACAATCAGGGCTCCGGCGCCCGCGGCCAGCGCGATGGCGGACATCTGCAACCCGTCACGCTCGTCGAGGCCGAGGGAATCCATGATGAAGAAGGCGAGGGTCGACAGGCTCAGCGACTGGACGATCCAGGTCACCCCGCCATAGCCGACAAAGGGCGCGATGCGTGGATCTGCGGCAAAGGCAAACTGCTTGAACGGATTGATGGGCCGGTTCTGCTGCTTGGGCGGTGATTGCTCCGGCAGCTTGTACCAGACGGCGACCGCGCCGAGCGCGACCGTGGCCGAGATGATCACCATGAAGATCGGCACCCCGACGAGTTCGACCAGCGTTGCCGCCAGGGTTGGTCCGATCACGGCGCCCATGCCGAAGGCGGCGGTCAGTCCGGCCAGGGCCTCGGTCCGTTCGGCCGGCGAGGTGCGGTCGGCGACATAGGCCTGGGCAGCGGGATTGGTCGCCGAGCCGAGTGAGCCGAAAAGCGAGCGTGCCAGTGCCATGGCGAAGATGGCTGCCAGGGGCGGCACCCAGCCGCTCTCGCCAGCCCAGGCCGCGGCCGCGAAAATCAGGGTCGAGCAGGCAAAGGCCGAGAGGCCGAAGACGATGAAGGGCTTGCGTCCGCGGCGGTCCGAAAGGGCGCCCCAGATCGGGGTCATGGTCATGAAAAGAACAGCGGACACGGTGTAGATCGCGCCGACCCAGTATTCCGGTACGGCCAGGCCGCGCGCCAGCGGCGGCAGGATGGCAAACAGCATGTTGTTGCCGATCCCGGTCGCCATCAGGCACAGGAAAAGCAGGCGGAACGCACCGCGGCGCTCGGTCTGGCTGGACGGGTTGGAAGCATCATAGGGTGGTGTCATGGACTCACACCTAGCCCGCGTCTGGCAGACCGTCCAACATCAAAAGGGACTGGCCGCTATCCGATTTTGCCGAGCGCCACCGGTAAACAGCCATCTAACGCCGGTTCAACCGGACATTAAGCTTACCGCGCCATAGTGCGCTCAAATCGGGTGGAAAAACCGCCCGGCAGATGTGGTGGACGGTTAGATGTTTCAGATTATCGGCATTGTCGTCGTTTTCGTGATGGTGTTCGGCGGTTTCTCGCTCGCCGGCGGGCATTTCGATGTGATCCTCAAGGCCTTGCCTTTCGAGATGATGATGATCGGCGGTGCCGCAGTCGGGGCTTTCCTGATCGGCAACAAGCCCAAAACGGTCATCAAGACGCTGGGTGACATCTCGAAGGTCTTCACCGGCCCCAAATGGAAGGGGCAGGATTACACAGACCTCTTGTCCTTGTTGTTTCTGCTAACAAAAACGATGAAGACAAAGGGCGTGATCGCGCTCGAGAGCCATATCGAGAATCCCAAGGAAAGCTCGATCTTCACGCGTTATCCCCGCATCATGAAGGACCATTTTGCGATCGACTTCATTTGCGACACGCTGCGCATGATGACGATGAACCTGGAAGATCCGCACCAGGTCGAAGACGCCATGGAAAAGCAGCTCGAGAAGCACCACCACGAGGCGGCTGATCCGGCCCACGCCATGCAGACAATGGCCGATGGCCTTCCCGCCCTGGGCATTGTCGCCGCCGTGCTGGGCGTGATCAAGACGATGGGCGCGATCGAAAGCCCGCCAGCCGTGCTGGGCCAGTATATCGGCGGCGCGCTGGTCGGGACCTTCCTCGGCGTGTTCATCGCCTATGGCTTCATCGGCCCCTTTGCGGCCTACATGCAGGCCGTCTATGACGAGGAACATTCCTTCTACAAGATCATCCAGGACGTGCTGGTCGCGCACCTGCATGGCAATGCTGCCCAGATCTCGGTCGAGATTGGTCGCGGCGGTGTGCCCTCCAAGATGCAGCCCAGCTTTGCGGAGCTGGAAACGGCGCTGGACGCTATTCCCGCCGAAGCGGCCTGATCCAGAAAAGACACCATCCGGGTTGCGGGCGCGGGGTCGAAAGATCCCGCGCCTTTGTTTTTGTGTGATCGCTCACCATGTCGGGGCTGGCAGCCACGCGATTTGGGTCTAGAAGGGCGACATGAAAATCAAGGACAGCGAAATTCTGATCATTCCGGGGCTTGGCAATGCCTCGGCCTTCCACTGGCAGAGCCGCTGGCAGGACAAGATGTCCACCGCGCGCCGGGTCGAGCAGGATGATTGGGAGCACCCGCAGCGCGAGGCCTGGACGCAGCGCCTGATAGAGGCGGTCAATCTGGCCGAAAAACCGGTCATTCTCGTCGCACACTCCGTCGGCGTGCTGACCGTTGCCCATGCCGCGCCGGCCCTGGTCGGCAAGGTCGCAGGCGCCTTCCTCGTCGGGACCTCTGATTGGGAGCGACCCGCCCTCGCCGACACATATGGCGATCACGGCTTTGCGCCGGTCCCGCTTGAACCGCTGGGTTTCCCTGGTTTGATGCTCGCCAGTTCCAATGACCCGACCTGCGACATTGCCAAGGCCGAGACTTGGGCAAGCGCCTGGGATGTCCGGTTCGGCAATGCCGGCGAGGCGGGGCATTTCGAACCGGAGAGTGGTCACGGGCCCTGGCCGGAAGGCCTGATGGCCTTTGCCAAGTTTACCCAGTCCCTCGATCCGTCCGCGCCGTGACGGTGGACGGGCTTTATTGCGAGCCCGCCGCGCTCGACTGGTCGCAGCCCGGAGGGCCGCGCGCCAGCGATTATGGCGATGTCTACTTCTCCGCCGAAGATGGTCTTGAAGAGACCAAGGCTGTCTTCCTGCAGGGCTGTGGCCTGCCCGAAGCCTGGGCGGGCAGGCGCAACTTTGCGGTTGCCGAGCTGGGCTTCGGCACCGGCCTCAATGCGCTGGGGCTCTGGCAGCTCTGGCGTGAGGCTGGCCCCCCTGATGGTTGGCTGGACCTGGTCTCGATCGAGAAACATCCGCTGGACCGTGCTGCCGCGGCCCGGGCCTTCGCCGCCTGGCCGGCGCTTTCCGATCTGGCCAACCGGCTTCTGGCACAATGGCCGAGCCGCCTGCGCGGGCCGCAGCGCCTTGTTTTTCCAGAGGACCGGTTCGCCATCACCATCTATCAGGATGATGTCGAGGCCGCTCTTGAGCAGATGGACGGCCCGTTCGATGCCTGGTTCCTTGATGGCTTCGCGCCCGATCGCAATGCCGCCATGTGGTCGCAGGCCGTGTTCAACCGGATCGGCGCCCTGTCATCACCCGGCGCGCGCGTCGGGACCTTCACCGTGGCCGGCTTTGTCCGGCGCGGTCTGGCCGAGGCTGGCTTCGAGGTCGCCAAGCGTCCCGGTTTCGGCCGCAAGCGCGAACGGCTCGAGGCGGTCTGGCCGGTGCAGCCGGAGGTCCGGTCGGCCTTGCGGCTGGACGGACCCGTCGCGGTTCTGGGCGGCGGCATTGCCGGTGCGAGTCTTGTCCACGCCTTGCGGGCGCGGGGTGTCGACACGATCCTGATCGATGCCGCGGGCCTGTCCGGCGGAGCCTCCGGCGCGCCCGCCGGCCTGCTGACACCCCGGCTGGAAAAGGCCGATCGACCGCATGTGCGGGCCACCCTGGCGGCGTTCGACTTTGCTGCCCGGCTTTATGCCGGACGATCCGGTTTCGCCCCCGAGACGGTGCACCGCTTGCCCAAGGACGCCCGCGAAGCCGAGCGCTTTTCTGTCCTGGCGGACTGGATGCCGGATCATCTTGTCTGGACCGGAGAGCGCCTGATCCTCGCCAATGCGGGGCGGTTTGATCCACGGGCGCTGGTCGCGGACCTCGCTGGCGATGTGGCGTGTGTGAAGGCTCGCATCGAGCGCTGTGCGATCGAGCCGGACCGGGTGCGCCTGTTGGATGCCGAAGGGGTCTGCCGGGCCGAGGCCGCGCATCTTGTCATCGCGGCAGGATCGGGCGCGGGGCATTTCCACCCCGATCTGGAGCCAAGCGCCGGGCAACTCGCCGTCTTCGCCGGTGAGCCACCGGCCATACCGGTCAGTTGGGGCCACTACGCCTGCCGGGCCGGGAGCGGTGTACTGGTTGGCGCGACCCATATCCGGGGCGAAACGCCGGGGCCTGATGATCTCGCCGAAGCCGGTTTCCGCGCGGCCGTCGCCGAGCGTCTGCCCGATATCGGGCTCGGGGGTGTTCTCGGGCGCTGGAGCGGGGTCCGGGCATCGACACCAGACCGGCTGCCCGTTGTGGGTCCCCTGTCTGACCGCGTGTCGATCCTGTCGGGCCTCGGATCGCGGGGTTTCGCCCACGCCCCCTTGCTCGCGGAGGACCTTGCCAGTCAACTGACGGGGGGGCGAGCGGCCTTGTCGCGTGACGCCCGTGCCGCTCTGGCTCCGTCACGCTTTGCCGAGCGGCGGGCGCGCAAATCCGGTCACAATGCGACGGGATAGGACCGCTGGTCGGCCGACGCGATGCGCAGCGTGGCCAGCGGGCAGGACGCATTGATGCAGGTGACATCAAGGTCGAAATCCACGCCGCCCGACCGTGATATCTCGATCACCGCCGGGCCCATTGAGACCGTGATCGCGCCGCCAGCCGCATAAGGCAAACCGACCGGTAAGCCGATCCCGACGGCTAGCAGACCCGCAATGATCACTGACTTCGCCATGTCGCCTGTCCTCGCTTCAACCGCTGCTTCGAAACCTTGGATGCCGCCACTGTTCGGATTGGATGCGCCGGCAGCCAAAATCTCGGCGCGGGTTTTGCACGGGACGCGGGCAAGCGCGCGATCTGACGCGTATCGAGACAAGAGTGGTGCAACATGGTCATGGTTACGGGTGAAGGCTTTGTCGACCGGCGTTCCGGTTCGCGACACGTGTGGTTCTTGAACTCGGCCTTCGACAAGATCAGCATGGATGTTGCCTTGCGCCGGATTACCGAGCGCGACGCGACGCGTCCGTTCGCCTTTGTCGTTACGCCGAATGTCGATCATCTGGTTCGTCTGGAGACCGACACTGTTCTGGCGACGCTGTACGCCCAGGCCTGGCTGACGGTTTGTGACAGTCGTGTCCTCGAGATAATCGGCCGGATTTCCGGCGAGACCATCGAAGTAACACCCGGCTCGGATCTGACCGAGCGCCTGTTTGAAACGGTCATCGCGCCCGACGAGACGGTTACGGTGATCGGCGGCAATGCCGAGGTGATTGATGCGGTGCGAACACGCTATGGTCTGACCGATATTCGCTGGCATGAACCGCCAATGGGTCTTCGCGGCAATCGCGAGGCCGTGGAGGCCTGCGCGAAATTTGTCGCCGATAATCCGTCGCGCTTCACCTTTTTCTGTGTCGGCTCACCGCAGCAGGAAATGATCGCCGAGGCCTGCCTTGACCGCGGTGACTGTACCGGCGTTGGCCTGTGCGTCGGCGCCTCGCTCGACTTTCTCGCCGGAGCGGCGCAGCGGGCACCGGTCTGGATGCAGCGCGCGCGCCTCGAATGGCTGCATCGCCTCGCCCAGGAGCCGGCGCGCATGTGGCGCCGCTACCTCGTCGAAGGTCCCAAGATCCTGTTGTTGTGGCGCCGCTGGCGCAAGACACGCCACTCGATGCGCAAGCTCGAAAAGACCCTGGGTTCGCCCGAGCGGGTCAGGGAGCGCAATCTCCATATCCGCCTGCGTGATCTCGAACGCCAGCTGGCCGCGCGCGACTGACCCGTCTGCATTGCCTTTTGAACGGTCGCGACATAGCGTCCGCGTCGTGATGGTTCCCTCACGGGATTAATAGGGAAGCTGGTTCGGCCTCGGCCAAGTCCAGCGCTGTTCCCGCAGCCGTAGGCGGCGAGCGGTGGAGCATGATGCCACTGGGGGCGACCCTGGGAAGGCGCTCCATTCGCATTGACCCGCAAGCCGGAAGACCTGCCGTCACTGTCGTCTGTCCGCTCGTGCGGGAGCTCACGAGACTGGCGCGGTGATATCCGTTTCTGACGACTCCTCTGCAACCGCCGATGGCCGCTCCGGGCATCGGCCAGACTGCTATGGAGACGTGGCATATGCGTATCAGAACCCGGCACCAGCTCTGTCTGGCGGCCACCTGGCTAACAGTTCCAATCCAGCTTCATGCCCAAACCCCCGATCAGGAAGACGTGATCTATGTTACCGCAGCGCGGATCGCGCTGCCCGCCGAACAGGCGACGTCGAGCATCAGCCTGCTCGATGCCGACATGCTGGACGCGCGCGGCGCCAGCTTTGCCGCTGACGCCTTGCGCGCGGTCCCCGGCCTAGCCGTCTCGCGCTCCGGTGCGCCGGGGTCTCTGACCCAGATCCGGGCCCGAGGCTCTGAAGCCAATCACGTGCTCGTCCTGATCGATGGGGTCGAAGCCTCAAACCCTTTCACCGGCGAGGCTGATTTCTCACACTATGTCTTCGATGATCTCGCCTCGATCGAGGTTGCGCGAGGCGAACAGTCGGCACTGTGGGGGGCGGATGCGATCGGTGGTGTGATCCGCCTCAACTCGTCGCGGCCCCTGTCGGCTTTTACCGCCGGCGCCCGCGCGGAGGGTGGCAGCTTCGGGACGACGCGTCTCAGCCTGCAGGCCGGTGGTAGTTGGGATGATCGCTGGTTGAGTGGTTCGCTCTCCGACTATGAAAGCGACGGGATTGACGTCGCGGGACTGGGTGGCGAGCGTGATGGCTATGCCAACTCCGTTATTGCCTTGTCGGGCGGGCTTCCTCTTGGCGAGGCCTGGCGTCTGGAGGGCTCGGTACGCCGCATTGTCAGCGAAAGCGATTATGACAGTGACACGGATTTCGATGGCCGCCTCGACAATGTCGATCTGAGGACTGATGGCAGGACGGTCCTTGCCCGTTTGGCAGCCTTGGGGGAACACCATTGGCGGAGTGTTCGCCTCAGTCACGAGGCCGCGGTTCAACTCACCGATGACACCTCCCGGTCCCTGTCGGGGAGCATCCAAACATCACGGGCCATCGGTCAGCGCCTGCAGGCGCATTACCAACTGACCGGACATTGGGAGACCGGCCCCTACCGACACCGACTGACGGGTTTGGTCGAGCATGACCAAGACCGGCTGAAATCATTCTCGGGACCCGGCGTCGGCTCGAACCAGAGTCGTGAGCTGACGGCTGATGCGCTGGCGTTCGACTATGGTGTTTCGCGCGGCGCTCTCGATATCACCGCGTCTGCCCGGCGTGACATCCATAACCTGTTTGAGGATTCCACGACCTGGCGCGTAGGGGCCGGATGGGCCATCGATCCCCTTGATGGCCGGCTTCGGGCCAATTTCGGCGAAGCGGTCAAGAATCCGGGCGTCTATGAGTTGTACGGCTTCTTCCCCAGCGTCTTTGTCGGCAATCCCAACCTGACACCGGAGCGCTCGCAAGGCTGGGAGGTCGCCTGGGACCAGGCTTTGCTCGATGGCGATGCCAATCTCTCGATCGTCTGGTTCAGCTCGCAGCTCGAGAATGAGATCTTCACCGATTTCGGGGTCTTTCCCGCCACGGCGCTCAATGCAGGAACACGGTCCGAGCGCCAGGGCCTGGAAGTTTCCGGGGGATGGGAGATTGACGCCGCGTGGTCGCTGTTCGGATCGCTCAGCCTGCTGGAGAGTGAGGAAAACGGGCTTGCAGAAATCCGTCGTCCGGAACGACTGGCATCGCTGACTGTGTCATGGTCGCCCCTTGATGGCCCGATCTCGGCCTCGGCGACGCTTGATCATACCGGTGACCAGACCGACACCGATTTTGGCAGCTTCCAGCCGGTTGTTCTGGATGCCTACACCCTGGTTGGCGGTCAGCTGCGCTGGCATGTCCGTCCCGGGCTGGAAATCCATGCCCGCGGGGAAAACCTGCTCGACGAGGAGTATCAGGATGTCTTCGGCTATCACACGCCGGGTCGCGGCCTGTATATCGGCCTGCGTCTCAGCCATAGCTAGCCCGGCCCTGGCCCAGGAGGCGACACCGCATGCCGGTGTTGCCTCGGCCTCGCTGTGCGCCGATGCCTACGTGCTCGCGGTGATCCCCGGGCAGGAAGTCGGTGCGTTGTCATGGCAGGCGGACCAGCCGGTGTCTGCCGCCCCGCCATGGTCGCGCGCGCTACCCAAGGCCTGGCCGGACGCGGGACGCCTCCTGGTTCTGTCGCCGGACCTGACCGTCTTTGCGGCCGGCGAGGGCGGGCGAACGGCGCGGCTTCTCGATCGTGCCGGACTACCCCATCTGGAGCTGATCTGGACGGACGACTTCGACGGCGTCCGGGCCAATCTTCGAGCACTCGGCGAGGCGGCCGGCTATCCCGACCGCGCGGAGAATGCCGTGGCCGATATCGACCGGCGCCTTGCTGCGTTGGACGCGCGCCGGGCAATGCGTGCCCGTCAGCCGCGCATTGTCTATCTGAGTGCGTCGGGCGGTTCGGCCGGGGCAGGGACATTCGTCGATGCGGCGATCACTGCGGCGGGCGCGATCAATGTTGTGGCCGAACAGGGCGCGACCGGCTGGACCCGGTCTGACCCGGAATTCGCGCTGACCCTGGAGGCGGATATCGTCCTGACCAGCTTTCTTGTCGATGGCTATGCGAGCACATTCAACCGGGCCCGTCGCCATGCGGCCTATCGTCGATTGCTCGATCATCCGGCGCGTATCGATGTGCCCGCTGGCCTGTGGTCCTGCGCGGGACCGGGTTTGATGGAGGCCGCGGAACGGATCGCGGACGCGATCGACGCGTGGGAAGAGACGCAATGAGCCAGCTTCGCCTCCACCTCGCCTTGTTGGTCGCGTTATGTGTATCGATGATCGGCGCCGTATTTCTCGGCAGCGGAGGCGCGACGACTCTGGATTTGTTCGGCGGTGACCATGCACTGGGTGGTCTCGTCCTGCGCGAACTGCGGCTTCCGCGGGTTTTGCTCGGCGCCCTGATCGGGGCCGGGCTGGGCATGGCGGGCGCTGCGCTGCAGGGGTATTTTCGCAATCCGCTGGCCGATCCCGGGGTGATCGGGGTGTCGGCGAGTGCCGGGATGGGCGCTGTGCTCTGTCTTTACTTCGGTCTGTCGGCCAGCTTTGCCCTGGCCTTGCCGATCGCCGGGGTGGTGGGGGCGGCGGCTGGTGTGGCGGCGCTCTTCGCCATTGCCGGGCGCGGGGCGAGTGCCAGCACGCTCATTCTGGCTGGTGTTGCGGTCAATGCGACGGCCGGCGCGCTGACCGCCCTCCTGATGAACTTGGCCCCGAACCCGTGGGCCTTGGCCGAGATTGCCTACTGGCTGATGGGGTCGCTCAATGATGCCAGCTGGACCGAGGTCGGTTTCGCCGCCCCTGTTGTTCTCGCCGGACTTGTGGTCCTCGCACCGTTGGCGCGGAGTCTCGATGCGCTGGGGCTCGGCGAGGAGACAGCGCGATCACTGGGGATCGAGCTGGGACGATTGCGGCTGGCTGTTGTCCTCGGTACGGCCCTCGCCGTTGGCGGCGGTGTTGCCGTGGCCGGAGCGATCGGCTTTGTCGGGCTGGTGGTTCCGCACGTCCTGCGACCCTCCGTCCAGTACCGCCCGGGTGCGCTCCTGGTCCCGTCAGCTCTGGGCGGGGCTCTTCTCATCGTGATCGCGGATCTGGCGACCCGGCTGCTGTCGGGGCCCGGTATCCCGCTTTATCTCGGTGTCCTGACAGCCCTGATCGGCGCGCCTTTCTTCCTCTGGCTCGTGCGACAGACGCAAAGGCGCGCGCCATGAGCATTCTGACACTGGATCAGCTGCGGTTTCAGCCCGGGACCGCGCCGCTCTTCGATCAGCTTTCGCTGACGATCTCCGGCACCGGACTGGTCGCCTTGGCCGGCCCCAACGGGGCCGGCAAGTCCAGCCTGTTGCGCTTGCTGGCCGGTCTGGTTGAACCCAATGCCGGTCATGTTCGCCTCGATGGCCATCCGCTCTCGGATATGGATGAGCGCGAGCGGGCCCGAACCCTTGCCTATCTGCCGCCGGAGGGCCGCGCCGCCTGGCCGATCAGCGTTCGCCGTCTGGTCGCACTCGGGCGTATCCCGCACCTCAAACCCCTGCGCACACTCACACCAGACGATCAAAGCGCCATTGAGGCCGCATTGGCCCGAACCGGAACTGCTCACCTCGCGGAACGTGGCTTTGACACGCTGTCGTCCGGCGAGAAGGCGCGGGTCCTGCTGGCCAGGACGCTGGCGGTCGGAGCCCGGATCATTCTGCTGGACGAACCGATGGCGGCGCTCGACGTGCGCCACCAGCTCGCGGTTATGGAGATCCTCGCGGCGGAGGCGCGCGCCGGCGCCCTGGTCATTGTTTCACTGCATGCGCTCGACCTGGCCGCGCGTCATGCTGACCGGGTGGTCGTTCTGGATAACGGTCAGGTGGTCGCGGACGGGCCGCCAGACCGGGCGCTGGTGCCGGCGATTCTTGAACGAACCTTCGGTGTGGTGGCGCCCGATGGTTTGACGGTCGGCGGGCTTCGCCTGCCTAGCTGAGCACGATTTCCGGCGCGGGCTTGCTGACCATCTCTGCCGCCTCCAGCGCCGCCAGCGCGGCCTTTCGGAACGCCTTTCCGACCGGCCCGTCGTCGAGGGCGGCCGGCTCGCCGGCATCCGAGCGCACGCGCAGGTCCGGGTGGAGCGGGATCTCACCAAGATAGGCGAGACCCATCCGTTCGGCCTCGGCGCGCACGCCGCCTTCCCCGAAGATATGACTGCTCTCGCCGCAATGCGGACAAAGGAAGACGCTCATATTCTCGACCATGCCGAGGAGGGGGACATGGGTCTGCTCGAACAGGCTCATCGCCTTGCGGGCGTCGTCCAGCGCCAGATCCTGCGGGGTCGAGACGATCACCGCGCCATCGACCGGCAGGTCCTGCGCGATGGCAAGCTGGGCGTCGCCGGTTCCGGGCGGCATGTCGAGAATAAGGACGTCGGGCTGCCCCCAGTTGGTATCCATCATGAATTGCCGAATCGCGCCCTGGACCATGGGGCCACGCCAGACCACGGCGGCACCGGGCTTGACCACGAAACCCATCGAGATGAGCTTGACGCCATGGGCCTCGATCGGCTGCACGCCGGCATCGGTCTTTCGCAGGCCCGGCACGTCATTGAGACCAAACAGGCGTGGCACGGACGGTCCGTAGATATCGGCGTCAAGCAAGCCGACCTTGAGGCCTTCGCGAGCCAGCGCAACCGCGAGATTGGCGGCCACAGTCGACTTGCCGACACCCCCTTTGCCTGAGGCGACAGCGATAATGCGTTTGGCAGGTTTGGCAGACTTGGGAGCGCCGGTCTTGGCCTGTTTCGGTGCCGGCTTCCGGGATTGCTCATCGCGGTGCGCGGTCATGACAACGCGGACGCGCTCGATGCCGCCCAGCTTTCCGACGGCGGCCTCGATCTGCGGCTGCAGGCGATCCAGGTCGGGTGAGCCGGCGACCGGCGGTTTCACGATAATGGTCGCCGTATCGCCAGCGATGCCGGCCGCCTCTATACGCCCGGCATCGATAAGATCGCGCCCGGACTGTTGCTCTGTAATCGTCTTGAGGGCGTCGCGCAGCCGATCTTCCATCACTCTCTCCCTTGTCGCCGTTCAGAGATAGCGAGGCCGACCCGCCAGCGGTAGGGCGGACACGCAGTCCGGCCTCCTCGGGTTCAGGTCATCGAGACCGGTGTGTGGACAAAGGGGCGGTGATGGGCGAGCGCCGTGAGGAAGTCGGCGTCCTCGGCGCGATACTGGTCTTCCCAGGCATCACTGCGCGAATTGCCGACACGTTTGATGGGGCTTGTCTTGATGGCCGGCGTTTCCGGCAGGCCGAGGACATTCGAGAAAAGTCGCACCGCGCGCTCGGGCCGGGTGGTCACGTCCTCGTAGTACAGGCGCACCGGTTCGATTCCGAGCCGTCCGAATTCGCGTTCCCACTTGAGTTCCTCATCCTGCAGGAATTTGATCCAGTTTCGGATCGCGGCGGTGTCGTAGATGACAGCGTCGCGGACCTTTTGCGCCTCGTCATTGAGCTGGAAGGAGTGCAGGACGCCGGACTGGTGGGCGACATGCATCGATATGCCCTGTCGCACGATGTTTCGACGGCGCATGTAAAAATATGTCCAACTCGGATCGAGAATGTCCCGACGCCCGGTTGCCTGCCGCCCCCAGGTCAGATGAGCCAGCGCCAACTCGATCCCGCTGACCCCGTTCTGCGAGGCGTGGCGGGCCATCACCCGGTGAAAGAGGCTGTCCCAGTTCGCAGCGCCGGTCTCGCGCGCCTGTTTTTCGGCAAGTGCAACAGCCAGCCACTCATTGGGAAAGCCGAAAGCCTCGGTTTCCTTGAGCAGGTGAGCCAGAAACGTGCTTCCCGAGCGCGGCACGAGGCAGATCGCATAGCGTTTCGTCAGCTCAACGCCGTCGAGTGCAAGCGGGTCGCCGGTCTGATCGACCCCTTCTTGAGCCAGATGGGAAAACATCTCCGCCATGGTCTGGTAGGGCAGGCCAGCGGTCGCCGGAATTTGCGGAGCATGGGCCGCGCTGCTTATGCCGGCTGATGGCGGGGAGTTGGTCTGTGTCATGACAACCTGAGACTTGATGGTGGGCGATACTGGGATTGAACCAGTGACCCCTTCGATGTCAACGAAGTGCTCTCCCGCTGAGCTAATCGCCCATCCGTCTCAAGAGAGCCGGGGTTCTAACCTCAGCGTCGGCGGAGTGCAAGACATCTCGCGCACCCGATAACACACGGCTTGCAGATGGATCCGGCGGCCGTCGGCCACAAGCTGCCGCGCTCGCCTGTCCGCCGCCTGTCCTGAGCCTGAACGGCCTATGACTTTTTTGCAACAATTGCGACGGAAATGCGGCGATACCGCGACTCCCGCTTTCATGTGTCCCGGCCCTTCGACATAGTCCCGACAGGTAGGGTGTAACCCGACCATCCCGAGTTCTGCGCCAAAGCGGATCCGGGTGACACGAAACAAAGGGGTACTATCGTGAGCAATATTTGGGATCGTGAGCGTCTTCTGCGCTCCACCATCCTCGCAGGCTTTGCTGCGGTCGGTCTGACCATGTCGCCGGCTTACGCACAAGACCAGGACGAGGACGAAGACGAGCAAGCTGAAGAATCCAGCGATGACACCATTGTCATCACCGGTTCTCGTATCCGCCGCGACGCGTTCAGCTCGCCGGCACCGCTTCAGGTCATCGACAGCCAGGAAATCCGCGACGCCGGTCTGATCGACGCCGCGCAAATCCTGCAGACGTCGTCTGTGGCCCAGGGCGTTCAGCTCGACAACGCCATCGCCGGTGCTTTCGTCACCGACGCCGGCCCGGGCTCGAACACGGTCACGCTGCGTGGTCTGGGTGCAGACCAGACGCTGCTGCTGATCAACGGCCGTCGTGTCGCTCCGTCGGGCGTTGAAGGCGCTCCGTCGCTGCCGAACCTCGACATCATTCCGACCGACGCCATCGCTCGCGTCGACATCCTTCTGGATGGTGCATCCTCGGTCTACGGTTCTGACGCCGTTGCCGGTGTGGTCAACGTCATCCTGAACGACCAGTTCGACGGTTTCCGCGTTGGTGCCGTGACGTCCACGCCGGAAGAGTCCGGTGGTGGTTCGCATCGCTGGAACATGACGATTGGTGATTCGTCCGAGAACGGCCGTTTCCTGTTCTCGATGGAATACTTCCACCAGCAGCGCCTTCAGGTTCAAGATCGCGACGCCAACTTCGATCCGACCGACAACCTGTACTGCTCGCGTGACATCGAAATCGCGGCTGACGGCTCGCTGCTGTCCGAGTGCGAAGGCTCGATCATCAACCGCATCCGTACCTTCAACTACTATGTTGACGGCTCTCCGAGCCTGGCGTCGTACTTCGCCAATCCGGGCCTGTTCAATCGTGACGTGTACTCCACGCCGGGCGACACGAACATCGGCTTCATGGGCTGGTCGACCGGCGACACCAACGCGGAAATCAACCGGTCTGCGTATCTGGACCAGGCGACCGACATCATCCCGGACAGCCAGCGTTACTCCTTCCTGTTCACGGGCGATTACACGATCGATCGTATCCTGGGTCAGGAAAACGTGACGGTCTTCACCGAGCTGCTTCACACCAACTCGCAGACGACCTACCGCTCCGGTTACCACGGTCAGCTCTTCCCGACCGTGCGTGCCAGCAACCCGTTCAACCCGTTCGGCTTCGATGTCGTTCCGATCGTCGCGTCTCCGATCGAGCGGTCCAACATCGACGTGGAAACCCAGTACACCCGCTTCATGACGGGTCTGCAGGGCGACTGGAGCTTTGCTCCGTCCTGGTCGTACGAAATGTTCGCCGGCTACACCCGGTCGATCGGTTACTCGCGTCGCCCGCAGGTTGACGAGGCCCGCCTGACGCAGGCTCTTGCTACGACCCGCGTTGAAGGCGGCGAGATCGTCTGTGGTTACGATAACACCGACGTCACCCTGTTCGGCTTCCTGAACCCGGGCAACTGCGTGCCGATCAACATGTTCGCCAGCAGCCTGTACCCGACCGATGGTGCGTCTGCTCCGTTCTTCAATACGCAAGCAGAATATGACTTCCTGCGTATTGACCGTACGGCGACGACGACTGTTGATCAGATGATCATGGGCGGCTTCACCACGGGTCCGGTTTTCGAACTCCCGGCTGGTGAAGTGAACGCGGTGATCGGTATTGAATGGCGTCGTGACTCGCTCGACTCCGGCACGGATACTGTGGCCTCCCAGGGCCGTGCGGCTGGCTACTTCGCCGACCGTCGCTCTGTGGGTAAAGCCGAACTGACCGAATATTACGGTGAGCTGTCGATCCCGCTCGTTTCCGGTGCTGCCTTCGCTGAAGACATCACTGTCGACGTTGCCGGTCGTTTGACGGACCACGAGTACTACGGTCAGAACTCGACCTACTCGGTTCGTGGTTCGTGGGTCGTCAACGACTCGCTGACCTTCAACGGCACCATGGGTACGTCCTTCCGCGCACCGAACCTGCGTGAGCTCTTCCTGGGCGGCCAGACCGGCTTCTCCTCAGGCTTCGCCGATCCGTGCGTGGTTCCGACCGCAGCGAACAACAGCGGCACCTACGACCCGACCAATGACGGCCGTGATCCGATCGTCCTGGCCAACTGTGTCTCTGAAGGCGTTGACCCGACCGCTCTGGGCCTGAACGGTGTGTCCTCGATCGAGGCCTTCCGTGCTGGTAACCCGGGTCTTGATCCGGAAACCTCGGACGCTTACTCGCTCGGCTTCGTCTTTGACCAGCCGTTCACCGATGCCTTTGACGCCTCGATCCGCGTCAGCTACTGGGGCATCCAGGTCGACGACTCCATCGCGATCCCGGGTACGGCCTTCTCGCTGGCCCAGTGCTACAACTCGACCAACTTCCCGAACGATCCGTTCTGTGCACGTCGTACGCGTAACCCGGCTACCGGCGCGCTGCTGATCGTGGACAACACGCCGTTCAACGTGTCGACGCAGGAAGCAACCGGCTGGGACTTCAACGGCCGTTTCAACATGGATATCGACCTCTTCGGTGGCTTCAACTACGACATGAATGCCACGTTCACGAAGTCGGAAGAGATCCTCGGCCAGACCACGTCGACCTCTGATGTCACCAACGCTGTCGGCGATTGGGGCAACCCGGAATGGCGCGGTTCGGTCAACAACCGCTTCACCCGCGGCGACTGGAATGTTAACTGGCGCGTCCGTTATATCGGCGAGCAGGCTTCGATCTCCAACGTGGTTGGTGTCAACTATGGCGAGCGTCTGCAGGCCGCTTCCGAGCTCGGTGGCGATGCCGTCGACAGCTGGGATGCGACCTACTACCACGACCTCTCGGTCAACTGGGAATCGGACACGTGGGGCATCACCGTTGCTCTGAACAACGTGACCGACGAAGGTCCGGCCGTGGTTGACCAGAACGCCTCTGGTGCGACCCTCGGTAATGGTAGCCAGGTTCTCGGTTCGGGCTATGACCTCATCGGTCGTCGCCTGTACATGAACGTCCGCAAGGCCTGGTAAGACCCAGACCCTTGACGACAGGATTGGGGCCGCCCGTTTGGGCGGCCCTTTTTCTTTGTCCGCATGACGGGCCGCCCTTGGCGGAACCGGAACCTAAAAAAAGCGCCGCCCGTGCGGGCAGCGCTTCTCGTTCTGCGATGGTTCGTGTCAGATCAGGCGGCGATGACGCGGGCCACCTCATCCACCAGCTCACGCAGGTGAAAAGGCTTGGACAGAACCTTGGCATTTGTCGGAGCCCCCGAACCCGGGTTCAAGGCGACCGCAGCAAAGCCGGTTATGAACATGATCTTCAGAGCCGGGTCGATCTCTGCTGCGCGGCGCGCGAGCTCGATTCCATCGACTCCGGGCATCACGATATCAGTCAGCAGCAGATCGAACTGGGCTGGTTGCTCGCCAATTGCGTCGAGGCCTTCCTCACCGTCCGAGCACACCAGGACGTCGTGACCGGCACGCTTGAGCGCCTTGGCCAGGAAGTCGCGCATCGAGTCGTCGTCTTCCGCGAGAAGAATCTTAGCCATCTTGGTTCCCACCCTTGCGAAATCTCTAAGTGACGGCACTTTACAGCCATCTGGTAAAAACGGCCTGAACGCGGCGCAAGCTTGACCCGCGACAAGCAGCTGACCACTGTTCGCCCATGGACACGCCGATTCACACCTCGATCTCACCGGGCGCGTCCGGCCGACCAGAGCGTGTCAATGAGCCTGGGCGCGTCGATGAAGTCGTTGTGGTCGGGCGTCCCGAGCCGCATCTGGCGTGCCCGGTCTTGCTCGCATCACCGCACTCTGGCCGTCACTATGATCCCGAATTGTGCCTGTCGACAAGGCTCCCCATCGCAATTCTCCGGCGATCGGAAGATGCCTATGTCGACCAGTTGGTCGCTTGCGCGCCTGACCATGGTGCGACCCTCTTCTGTGCCCAGTTCCCACGCGTCTTTGTTGACGTCAATCGGGGCCCGGGTGAGCTTGATCCGGGCATGTTTTCCGATCGTGTTCCGGCAGCGGCGCTGCAGCCCTCGCGCCGCGCAGCCTCCGGGCTGGGCGTCATCCCGCGCACAGGCGCGGAAGGGCGCTCCATCTATCAGCGAAAGCTGCGCTACGAAGAGGCCCGGGCGCGCCTTGAGCGTTTCTACCATCCCTATCACACCGCATTGCAGGCTGAGATTTCTGATCTCAAGTCGCGCTTCGGCATGGTGGTCATGGCCGACATGCATTCCATGCCGGCGCTCAGCGGGCGCGGCGCCGATATTGTGCTCGGGGACCGCTACGGCACCTCCTGCAGTCAGGCGGTCACCGACAAGGTTGAGGCGATCTTTCAGAAACTCGGACTCGTCACAGTCCGGAACAATCCCTATGCCGGCGGCTTCACGACCGAACACTACGGTCGGCCCCATGATGGGGTAAATGTGATCCAGATCGAGATCAGTCGCGGTCTCTACATGAATGAAACCCGGGTAACGCTGTCCCCGGACCACGTCAACTTCATGACAAAAATGCGGCACTTTATCAGTGCCTTAACCCAGATCGACTGGGCCTCGCAGCAATAGCCATATTCATGCCCATTTCAGGGGAAGGCTGGAGCTTGCCTTCGCCCGGCACGCGCTTTGCTCCCCTGTGAGGCGTGCGTCCCATAGCGGCGCATTTTGAGACGCGAAGATTAGGCGGCGAGTAGTTATGACGAATGATATCGACCTTCACGTGGGTAAACGGTTGCGCCGCCGGCGCCGCCTTCTGGGTCTGACCCAGCAGCAACTGGCCGAGTCGGTCGGTATCCGCTTTCAGCAAATCCAGAAATATGAATGCGGTGCCAACCGCGTCAGCGCCAGCCGCTTGTTCGAGTTGGCTGAGTCGCTTGATGTTCCCGTACAGTATTTTTACGAGGGCCTGTCCAAGCGCGACGAAGTCAATGGTGATGAAACGCTGGCGGCCGATGTGCTGTCACAGAAAGAGACCGTTGATCTCATTCGGGCCTATTACAGGCTCGGCGAGCGCCCGCGCAAACGGCTCCTCGAACTGGCCAAGTCCCTCGAGCCCGAAGAAGCGGCCAACGACGCGGCGTGAATCAGACAGGAACGCGATGGCGTCTGGCACCGGCTCGCAGCCCGTGCTAGGCGCCTTTGCATGTCCGATATCGATTTCCAGACCGACCTGACGATTGCTCATGCCATGGCCGACGCCGCGCGTGCAGCGATCGCGCCGTATTTCCGAACGCCATTGAGTGTCGACAACAAGCTGTCGACCGGCTTTGACCCTGTCACGATTGCCGATCGCGCGTCCGAGACGGCCATGCGCGAGGTTCTGGCGCGACTCGCGCCGGATGATGGCATCCTCGGCGAGGAGTTCGGTACCAAATCGACATCCGGGGAGCGTCGCTGGGTACTCGATCCGATCGACGGCACGCGGGCCTTCATTGCGGGCCTGCCAAGCTGGACCGTGCTTGTCGCGCTTGAAGTTGGTGGTCGGCCCCGGCTCGGTCTGATTGATCAGCCTCATATCGGCGAGCGTTTCACCGGTTGGCCCGGCGGGGCGCGTTTTGATGGAGAAGGCGAACAACGGGCGCTACAGGTTTCGAGCTGCCAGCGGCTTGACCAGGCCATTCTCGCGACGACCGACCCTTATCTGTTCGCCGGGGCGGAACAGTCCGCCTTCACCGCCGTACGCGAGCGGGTCCGGCTTTGTCGATACGGGTTCGACGCCTATGCCTACGCGATGCTGGCCGCCGGAGGCATCGATCTCGTGATCGAAAGCGGGCTGCAGATCTATGACGTCCAGGCCTTCATACCGGTTGTAACCGGCGCCGGCGGCGTCGTCACGAACTGGTCGGGCGGTGATCCCTCGGGTGGAGGTCAGGTGGTCGCTGCCGCGAGCGCGGACCTGCTGGAGCAGGCGCTTGAACACCTGGCGTCCGCTGCAGCCTAGCTGTCCAGCAAGACCCGAACCGGCATCCCACCCAATTCGATGCGGACAACATCGCGCATGTTGCGGTCCCGCGGTCGAACCAGCACCCGGTTCTCCTGGGCGGTCAGGGGCGTGCGCGAACCGTCTTCGTGGATAGCATCCGCTGTCGGGGCTGGCCCGTCATACACAAAAATGAGTGTCTTGAAATTCGGCGCAAACAAGGCCGCAACACCAGCCGCCTGACGGATCGCGTTGTTGGCCTGGCTAAGCGCCAGTTCAAGATCCTCGGCCGCATAGGCGGGACCGCCGGGAAGGCGCGCCTCGAATTGCATCGACAGCGACATGCCGCCGCTGGGCTGATTGATCCAGACCGGCGGCGCGGCCTCCAGGGTCCGGAGGTCGGGCAGGTGGTTGATCTGTCCTGTCGCGTCGATCTCGAAGGAGACCCTGTCCTCCCCTTGCGTGAACCACATCTCGATCTCACCGGGCGCGATATCGGCCTCGGAGGAGACCCGGTAGGCGAGCTGGAAATGCGTGCGCTGATCGGGGTCGAGCCCGAGATAGGTCTCGCGATGCGGGAAGAAACGGGGCAGCGGGCCGGCCTCGCGCTCAACGGGCTGCGCAAGCGCTGCCGAAGAGACGAGACCAGCCAGAAGGCCCGCTATCAGCAGAGCTCTCCGCATTACTCGCTGGCAGCAGGCTTGCGGAAGAGCAGCGTCATGCGATCGCTCTCGCCGATGGCGTCATAGGCTTCACGGTCAAAATCGGCCGCCATTTCGCTGTCAGCCGGTGGATTTCGGCGGACCGGCGGGAGCGTCCAGACACCGAACGGATGATCGGCGGTGTCGGCGGGATTGGCGTTGACCTCGGACGCGCCGACGAACTCGAAACCGGCCTCTTCGGCCAGGGCGATGACATAGGCTTGCTGGACATAGCCGGTTGATGCGCCGGGGTCCTGTTCGCGGGTCGATGGCAGCCGGTGCTCCACAACCCCGAGGAGGCCACCGGGACGCAGGATTCTGTGGAAGTCGGCGAGGGCCAGCTCGGTAAAGCCGCCCGACATCCAGTTATGCACATTGCGGAATGTCAGAACGGCATCAACCGAGCCTGCGTCCAGGTCGAGGGGCGTGGTACCGTCAAACCCGACGGTGATGACGTCGCCAGACATCTCGTTGTCGGCCATGCGCGCTTCGAAGGCGGCACGCGACTGACGACGGTATTCACTTTCGGATTCGGTGCTGAAATGGGCCGCGACGTACTGACCGCCATTGGCATGGATCCAGGGCGCGAGGATGTCGGTATACCAGCCACCGCCCGGCCAGATCTCGACGATCGTGCTACTCGGGTCGAGCTGGAAGAACTCGATTGTTGCCTGCGGGTTGCGCCATGTATCGCGATCACGGCTGGCGTCGCGCCAGTCTGCGTCGATCACTTCGGCCAGAACAGACAGGTCAGGTCCGGCCGGGGCCTCCGCCGTTTCGGTCATGACCTCGCCATCGGTAACGGTCGTCATCTCCGTCGCAGGAGCGTCGGCCGGGTCGGTGGGCTCGCCGCCGCAGGCAGACAGCGCCGCGGTGCCAGCGAGAACGGCGAGAAGTGAGAGGTGACGCATATTGAACTCCTTGGTGGGACCGGCAATTGGTACCCAAGCCCGAGCCGGTGCGCAAATCATCAATTCGGGGGTTGCAGCGCCCAAACCGGCTACCCAAATAGCATGCGCGGGTCGCCAGACGGGGCCCGTCAACCCGGCCAGGATCCATCGGATCTGGCTTGTCTCCAACGCCCGGGAAGCCGGGCCTGTTTATCGCTCTGAAGGAGGATGGACTGATATGCGTACAGTTGATTTTACCCCGCTCTACCGCTCGATTGTCGGCTTTGACCGGCTCGCGGACATGATGGACTCTGCCACCAAGATCGAGTCGCAGGGTTATCCGCCCTATAATATCCAGCACGTCGAAGACAATGAGTACCTGATCGAACTAGCCGTGGCCGGCTTCGGTGATGAGGACCTGGTTGTCGAGGTCCAGGAGGCGGTCCTGACCGTTTCAGGGAAAATTGGCGAGAAAGCCGATGCGGACGACCGCCGCTTCCTGCATCGCGGGATTGCCGAGCGCTCCTTCGAGCGTCGCTTCCACCTCGCCGACCACGTGAAAGTGGCTGATGCCAGCCTGAAGAACGGCCTGCTTCAAATCCGGCTGGTTCGGGAAATCCCCGAGGCTGCCAAGCCGAAGCGGATCGAAATCAAGTCAGGCGTCGGCAAAACCCGCGCCACTTTGATCGAAGGCAGCAAGACGAAGGCTGCCTGATCCGGACTGACAAAGACTGATTCCCCTCCGATTGCCCCTGAAGGCGGTGAGCGAAAGCTCGCCGCCTTTTTCTTGGTCGGTATTCATCTTCATTCAAGGCCAGGGACGTCAGGCAGCGTCCAGGTCAACGGCGCCGTCGAGTGACTCGGCTTGCTCGCGGAACTCCTCGTCCACGCGGGCTCCGGTGAAGCAGGAGCCGTTGAAGCTGGCCTTGCGCACATTCGCGCCATTCAGGGTGGCATAGGAGAAGTCGGCGCCGGTCGCCTTGGTCTGACGCATGTCGGCACCGCGCAGGTCTGTATAGCGGGCGCGGACACCGGCCAGCGAGGCTGGTAACAGCCGGTTGCCATCGAGCAGGAGCGGCCCGAGCTGGCAGTCACGCAGATCGGCATTGGAGAGGTTGGCTCCGGTCAGGTCAGCCCCGCGCAGATCGGCCCCGCGGAGACTGACCATTCTCAGATCAGCCTTCTCCAGTCGTGCGCCCTGAAGCTGGGCTCCCTCCAGATCGAGACCGTACAGGGTCGCTCCGCGGGCATGGAAAGCCGTAAGGGTCTTGCCGGCCAAGGATGTGAGCCCGCGCAGATCTGTCCCGTCGAACAGCGAGGGTTTGCCTTCGGCGCCATTGGTGTCGCACCAGCGCACATGCTCCGCGATCTGGTCGGCGACCGGATGGTCGAGCGCCTTGGCGTCGATGCCGACGGGCGCGCTGGTCAGGGCGCCATCGGTATTCATGCCTTGGGTCTTGGCCATAACGGTCTTGGTGCCGATCAGCACGGCCTGACTGAAATCAGTATCGGTGAGGTCGGCGCCGGACAGGTCGGCGCCTTCGAGATTGGCGCCCTGAAAGGATGAGCCCCGGAGATTGGCGCGGATCATGCGGGTTCCCAGAAGCATGGCATCCGTGAAGTCCGCCTTTTGGGCCGTGATGCCCGCCATTTTCGAGCGCGACAGGTTGGCGCCGGTGAAATTGGCCTTTCCGGCATCGTTTTCCTGGGTCTTGTGGGTCAGGACGGCGAGCCCCTTCTCCTTGTCCATTTGGGCAATCGCGCCCTCTCGCAGGTCGGCTTCGGTGAGATCAGCCCCGGTCAGGTTGGCGCCCCGCATGATGGCGCCACGCAGGTCTGCTCGTCGCAAGGAGGCGCCTTCGAGGTTGGCGCGTCGCAGGTCGGCCGCAAAGAAAACCGCGCTGTTCAGGGTCGCGCCGGAGAGAATTGTTCCCCGCAGGACGGCTCCGCTGAAGTCGGCATCGGAGAGATCACGATTGGCGAGGACCAGGTTTTCCAGGATCGTGTAGGATAAATTGGCGCGCGCGCCGCCGGATCGACCTGACCACAAGCGCTCATGACGCTCGCAAATGGCGTCCACGTCATCCTGGGTCAGTGTCTTGAATTCAATCTTGCGGCCGGTCATCGGCGCGGTCCTGTCAGTCTGTTATCCAGCGGTATAGCCTACGGAAAGACGGTTAACAGGCTGTTTGCCGCCTAGTCGACAAACACAGTCGTCCAGTCCTGACCGGCGAGGGGATGGCCGGGAGCGATCCGGACCCGGTTCCTGCCGGCGGCGCCGTGGGCGAGGATTTCTGCCTTCGCGGTTTCCAGCGTTGTCGCTGTCAATTCGGCATCAAAGCCCCGGCGGCGTCCATCGGCACGAACGAGCGGCCGACCGTACTCAACGCGCATGAAGAAGCCGTGATAGAGCATCAGGGCGTCGTCTTCGCGCATGCCGATCTCAACCGGGATACCACTCTCTTCCAGCATCGCGATGCCGCGCCCGGCAACCTGGGGAAATCGGTCCCGGCACGCGACGACAACCCGCTCGACCCCGGCCACGATCAGGCCGTCTGCGCAGGGCGGGGTCTGGCCATGATGGGCACAGGGTTCCAGGGTGACATAGGCCGTGGCCCCCCTGGCAGCGCTTCCTGCCGCATCAAGTGCGACGCGTTCGGCGTGCGGCCGCCCGCCGTCCTGGGTTGAACCGGTGGACAGGATGCGTCCGTCCTTGACGAGCACGCAGCCGACCGCCGGGTTGGGCGCCGTTCGCCCCTGCTGGGCGCGGGCGATTGCGAGCGCCAGGTCCATGTAACGGGCGTCGTCGGTGGCGCTCATGCCTCGGGGATGGGCGGCAGCGCCTTGGCCCGGGCGGGGTCGAGATACCGCGCCGCCTTGAGGGTCACCCCGTCATCGGCCAGATCGATCAGGAGTGGGTTACCGGTCGGGACCTCGATCTCCATGATATCCGCGTCGGAGACCTTGAACAGCAGCTTGACGAGCGCGCGCAGGCTGTTGCCGTGGGCCGCGACGACCAGGGTCTCGCCGGCTTTCAGGCGCGGCAGAATGGTGGTCGTCCAATAGGGCTCGACGCGATCGAGTGTGGATTTCAGCGACTCCGAAGCCGGCAGCTGCTCAGGCGGAATGCCCGCATAGCGGCTGTCATTGAGCGGGTGGTAGGGATGGGTCTTGTCCAGAGGCGGCGGCGGGGTGTCGAAGGACCGTCGCCAGATCTTGACCTGGTCGTCGCCATGCTTGGCGCGGGTTTCATCCTTGTCGAGCCCGGCAAGGGCCCCGTAGTGCCGCTCGTTCAGTCGCCAGGACTTCTCGACAGGTATCCACAGGCGGTCGAGGCCCTCGAGGGTGAAACTCAATGTCTTGATCGCCCGTTTCAGGACAGAGACAAAGGCGTGGTCAGGCTTGAAACCGGTCTCGGTCAGCAGCTCGCCGGCGCGCTTGGCCTGGGCAACACCTTCGTCAGTCAGGTCGACATCGACCCAGCCTGTAAAGCGGTTCTGCTGGTTCCATTCGCTCTGGCCGTGCCGGATGAGGGCGAGTTGCGGCATGGTGTCGACTCCCAAAATGTCCCGTCGCGCGCAGCGATAGCTTGTGAAGGCCTGCAGGGCAAGGCAGTCGGCCGGAGAACGGGTCTGACGAAGCGGCCCATCAAATGACTCTCGCGAAGCGACGGCTTTGTGGTATAAGAAAACCCTATTTTTCGGGGCGGGTCCGGCTCGACCATTCGAGCCCAGGCTCAGGCGCTGACGCAAGCGTCCCGATGAACGGCGGCTGGATCCGAGGTTTTTTTGTCCCCAAAGGGCCTTGTCGACTCACGCCGTGCCAGCCGCGCACATCCCTTCCCCGGATGTGCGCGGTTCTGCTATGGGGTCATCCCTGTGAAGGGCATTCCTGTCCTGACTGACTGCGAGGAGCCGGCATGCCCGATATCGATCCCGTCAACTCCGCCCGTCGCGTGATCGCGATAGAGCGTGAGGGCATGGACGCCCTTGAACAGTCGATTTCTGCAGATTTTGCTGCCACGGTCGAGCGCCTGCGTTCGCTCGAGGGACGACTGATCTGCGCCGGTATCGGCAAGTCCGGACATGTTGCCCGGAAGATCGCGGCGACCCTCGCCTCAACCGGGACGCCCGCCTATTACGTCCACCCGACCGAGGCGAGCCACGGCGATCTCGGCATGATTGCCGGTAGTGATGCCGTGCTGGCCTTGTCCAAGTCGGGCGAAACCCGCGAGCTTGGCGACCTGATCGCCTATTGCCGCCGGTTCGGCGTGCCCCTTATCGCGATGACCGCGGAGCCGGACAGTACGCTCGGCCGGGCCGGTGACTTCCTGCTCGCCATCCCGCCAGCCCCGGAAGCCTGCGGCGAAACCCGCGCGCCGACCACGTCGACCACCCTGATGATGGCCCTCGGCGATGCCCTTGCCGTAGCCCTTCTGGAAGCGCGCGGCTTCACCGCCGCTGACTTCAAGACCTTTCACCCCGGCGGGGCGCTTGGCGCCGCGCTTGCCAGCGTCGGTGACATCATGCATGCGGGTGATGCCATGCCCCTGATCGGGGTCGATGCGCCGATGAGCGATGTGCTCATCGAGATGACGACCAAGAGCTTCGGCTGTGCCGGCATCGTCGACGGAGCGGGGCGGCTCGTCGGAATCATTACTGATGGCGACCTGCGGCGGCATATGGGGGCCGGACTGGTCGACAAGCGGGCCGCAGATGTGATGACGCGCAGTCCGCGGACCGGCAGTGCCGGCATGCTGGCGGCCGACGCCCTGCGGATCATGACGGCCGGTCAGCCCAAGATCATCCAGTTCTTCATCGTCGATGCCGAAAACCGACCGGCCGGGATCTTGCACCTGCATGATTTGCTGCGGGTCGGACTGAAATAGTATCCGGTTTCTACACAGATTTCCCTGTCGGCACTGGTGAAAGGGCAAGGCGGGCGCTATCCTTCCTGTCTATAGGTTGGGCAGATGCCGTGATCATCTTGTGGATGTGATGCGAGCATCGCAGCCTGGTTGGAGTGAGTATGCAGGAACCCCTAGGCTTGCAGGTCAGGCAGCGTCTTCGCCCGCACATCGCGGCGTTGGCGGGGTTTTCGCTCGCCTCCAACCTGTTGTTGCTAGTTTCTCCGTTATACATGCTGCAGGTCTACGACCGCGTCCTCTCGTCGGGATCCATCGACACGCTTATCTGGTTGTCGGTGCTGGCAGTTTTCCTGCTGGGTGTCTATGGTGCCGCCGAGGCCGGTCGACGCAGGGTTAGCGCGCTCGCGGGCCGCGAACTCGACAAGCTGCTCGTGCCGCTGGTTTTTGCCCGCTTCGAAACAGACTCCGGATCACCGCAGCTGTCGCGTGATCTCGGGGCAATCCAGCGAGTGCAGTCGGTCTTGCAATCGGGCAGCCTGATGGCTTTCGCGGATTTGCCCTTCGCCCCGCTCTTTCTCGTTGTCCTGTTCCTGATCCACCCTGTCCTCGGCGTAATCGGACTGGTCGGGGCCGCGATTGTGTTCGGCGTGGCCGTTACCGCCGAGCTGACGACGCGTCAGGCCGGGCAGTTCTCGCAGGGTGCCCTGCGCAGCGCGAGCGATTTCGCCGCCGGGCTGGAGCGCCAGCGCTCAGCCATGGCGGCCATGGGTCTGGTGCCTGCAGCCTACCGGCGCTGGCGCGCTACCCAGGATGCGGGGCAGGACGTCTCGATGGATGCGGCCAAGGATGACGGCAAGTTCTCCGCCATATCGCGCTCCACCCGTCAGGTCCTGCAGATCGCCGTGTTGGGCGGCGGTGCAGCCCTTGCCCTGAGCCAGGAAATTTCCCCCGGAGCGATCGTCGCCTCCTCGATCATCCTGGCGCGCACGCTCGGGCCGATTGACCAGATCGTCGGCGGATGGCGCAACACGATCCAGACCTGGTCGGCCTGGAAGGGTCTGGCCGAGCGGCTGGACGGCACCGAAGCCGAGCCCCGCTTTACCCCGCTGCCCCGTCCCGCGCCGGACCTTGTCCTGGATCGCCTGTCCGTTGCCGTGCCGGGCGCCGAGGCGCCGCAAATCCGTCCGTTCAGCTGGAGCGCATCCGGTGGCCAGCTCATCGCCGTGACGGGCGGCAACGGGGCTGGAAAGACCACGCTTCTTCAAACACTGGCCGGGGCTTGGCAGCCCGGGTCCGGTTCCATGAGTCTGGGTGGGCGCAATCTGCACGACTGGCCTGGTCCTGATCGTGGCCGCCATATCGGCTATGTGCCGCAGGATGTTGAGCTTTTGCCGGCGACGGTGGGCGAGAATATCGCCCGGCTCGGGAATGCCGAGCCTGATGCCATCATCGCCGCGGCTCGCTCGGCCGGCGCCCATGAGGCCATTCTCGCCCTGCCGGATGGGTACGATACGCGTGTCGGCCCTGGCGGGACCCATTTATCGGCCGGTCAGCGCCAGATGATCGGCCTGGCACGCGCGCTCTTCGGAGACCCGGTCCTGCTGCTCCTTGATGAGCCGACCGCCAATCTTGACGCGGCTGCGGCCCCGGGGCTCGTCAATGCCTTGCGTCAGGCTGCCGAGCGCGGCGCTATTATTCTTGCCGCAACCCATGATCGTCGTGTGATCGAGCGCGCCAAGACTGTCCTTCTGGTCCGCAATGGGGATGTCATGGCCGCCCCGGCGGAGCAGTTTCTCAAGCTCGCCACGGGGCCGGGCGCCGGGGCGACCGTCTCGGGTCGCGGGGGTGCGGCCTGATGGAGTCGCAGGCGTCGTCCAAGGCTGGAATTCTCGGTGACCCCTTCGTGCGACGCTCGGCGCTGGTCTGCCTGATCGGGCTGGGCGGCTTTCTGGCCTGGGCCGGTCTGGCGCCACTGGCCGAAGGGGTTCCGGGAGCCGGGCAGGTCGTGGTCGAGAACGACCGGCAGGTCGTCCAGCATCTCGAGGGCGGTATCATCGAGGAGCTTCTTGTCCGCGATGGCGATCGGGTCGAGGTTGGCGAGGCGCTACTGACGCTGCAGGAGACCGCATCGCTGGCGGTCCGTGATGAGCTGCTCCAGGAAATCGCGACCCTGACCGGCTCGCAGCAACGCCTGGCGGCGCTGCGCGACGGTCTGGACGAGCCGGACTTCTCGCCGCTCGACGAGCTGGGCCTCAGCGCGGCGCAGCGTGTTGCTGTCGTGACCCGACAGGGCGACCTTTTTCGACAGCAAAAACAGTCTTTTGAGGCTGATATAGCGGTTCTGACCGCGCGCCGGGACGGGGCACGGTCGTCGCGTGAGCTCCAGGCGCAGCAGATCCGGGTCACCCAGCGTGTGCTGGCCGCAGCAGAGGATCAGCGTTCGCTGCTGCGGGACCGCTATGAGCGACAGATGGCCCGGCTCGATGAAGTCCGCGGCATGGAGCGCGATGTTGCGGCCCTGGAGGCCGATATTTCGCGGCTGCGTACGGATGCCCAGCAGGCGGCGACGCTTGAGCAGGACCTCGACGGTCAGATCGCCCAGACCGAAGCTGCCTTCCTGCGCCAGATATCCGCAGACCAGCTTGAGGTCCGCAGTCAGCTCGAGCAGGCCGGTGAACGTCTCTCGGCGGCCCAGGATGTCCTCAACCGGTCCGTCGTTGTTGCGCCGGTGGCCGGTGAAGTCCTCAATTCCCGCTTCGCGACCCGCGGCGGCGTCGTGCGCCCTGGGGAGGCGATTCTCGAAATCGTTCCCGCCGCCGGTGAAATGACCGTTTCGGTGCGTATCCAGCCCGCCAACCGCGCCTCGGTCTATGAGGGCCAGGCCGTTCGGACGCGATTGACCGCTTACAAAAGCTGGATGACGCCGCGCCTCGATGGCGAGGTGATCAGTGTCAGTGCCGACCTCAAGACCGATCAGAATACCGGTGTTTCCTATTATGAGGTGCGCATCCGCATTCCGGCAGAGGAAGCCGCGCGCCTTGGTGATCTGGATGTGATCCCCGGAATGCCGGTGGAAGTCTTCATCTTCTCGGGGTCGAGCCGGACGACGCTCGACTATCTCTTCGAACCGATCAGCGAGTCGCTATTTCGCGGCGCGCGGACCGGGTGAGGTTCATGAAAGTGTCTCGCGTCTCTGTCCGGCCCTGTTCCACGATTGCAGCGGCTCTGTGCGCGATCACTGCGCTCGGATCGGCTGCCCTGTCGCAGGATGAGGAGCCGGTCGGCGCCTGTCTGTCTTTCGAGGCCGCCTTGCGGATTGCTGCCGAGCGCGCGCCAGAAGTCGCGGGCGCTCTGGCGCGGCAGGACGAGGCCGCTGCTGATTACCGGGAGGCCGAGTCCCTGCGCCTGCCGCAGCTGTCTACCTTCGGGCGCTCAGCTGCCGGCGACAGTGGTTTGACGGGCAGTCAGATCGAGAACCAGGTCGGGCTTCGCCTGTCTCAGCGCCTCTATGATTTCGGCGATTCACACTACGCAATGGAAGCGGCCAGCAGCGCCATTGATCAGCGCGCCTATGAACTCCGCTATCAGCAGATCGAGGCCGCCGGTCGTCTCGCAGATGCCTATCTGACACATCTGGAAGCCGCCGCGATGATTGATGTGATCGCCAACCGGCGCGACTATTTCGAGCGCCAACGCTCCGCTGTGCAGTCGCTCCTGGCGACCGGCGGCGCGACGCGGGCTGACCGTGCGCAGATTGAAGCCCAGCTCGCCGAGGCCGAAGCCGATGCCCTGGAGCTCAGCTTCATGCGCGATCGGGCGCAAACCCGTATTCGGGAATATACCGGCTATGCACCCGGTGCCCTGTGCGGCGCCGATGCCGCGGCCGAGGATCTGGACCGGGCGCTTGAAGGTATCGTTACCGTGGATGACGCGGTTGATCACACCCTGTCGAAGAATCCCGGGATCGCGGCCCAGGCCGAAGCGGTGCGGGTGCTCGATGCGCAGCGCGAGCGTGCCCGGCGCAGTCGCCTGCCGGTCATCGAGGCGGTCGGCATTGCCTCCTATGTCTACGATGATTTCAGCGAGACCTGGGGCGCGCGTGATCGCCTTGGTGTCGATGTTTCGGTCCCGCTTTATACCGGCGAAGCCTTGCAGGCCCGCAGTGACCGGGCGGTGGCGCGCATGGCCCAGGAAGAAAGCGGCTTGCGGTCGCTGCAGCGGGATTTGCGCGAGCAGGCCGAGATTGCCTTTCGCCGCTCCATCTCGCTACGCGCCCAGCTGGTGCGCCGGGAAGCGGTCGCGCGTTCCCAGTATGAGTATTTTGATGCCATCTCCGGCGAGTTCGATTTCGGTCTGGGGACCTTGCCGGACCTGATTGACGCTCGGCTGGCCTATGAACGCGCCGAGTTGGATGTCATCGGCGCCCGATACTCGCTCTTGCGCCAGCAGCTCGAACTCATGGCATTGACGGCGCGAACGCCGGTACCTCGCGAAGACCGGGGATCGATGACGGATGTGCCTTGACGTGCGTGCGGCCGTCATGAACGGTAGAGCCGTGCGGCTCGGGGAGAGAAGTACATTGCGTGTGGGCCGCGTTGGCGCGGGCGGCACGCTGGAAACCAGTTGGTTTCCATGCGGGGTTGGGCGGGGTTGTTTTCAATCCGGCTCGTGAGGAAGTACGTACTATCTATAAATCGGGCGGTATTCCCGGCATGGATCGATGCTTCGATCCCGGCGGGCCCGACGAATGGGTGGAAATTGTGAAACGTCGGGAGATATCCATCATGCCAGCTGCCAACAAGGCCAATCGGCCATCCACTACACGCAATCTGCTACTGTCCACGGCTCTGGCAACCGGCGGCGCCGTGCTGCTGGCCGGTGGGGCTCAGGCCCAGCCGGGCGCGGCAACGCCACCGAGCGGATTCTCACCGATTTCCGATCTTGAAGGTGTGTCACGCGTCGAAATGGGCGCTGATGGCTCGGTCCAGCTCATCATGGCGGATGGTCGGACGGTCCTGATCGCGGCCGAGGATGTCTCGGTCGTCGATGGTGTTGTCTACCTCGCCGATGCGGCCATTGAGGCCAATGCCCTTGCCGGCGCGGCAGCCGCGGCAGGCGGCGGAGGCGGCGCTGCCGTCCTCGGCCTGCTCGGTGGTGCCGGGCTGATCGGTGCCGCGGCCGGCGGCGGTGGTGGCGGCGGATCGACCCCCCCGCCCGCACCGCCCCCGAATACCAACCCACCGGTTTTCAGCTCTGCCACGACGGCCAGTGTCGACGAAAACACGACCGGCACGGTTTACACCGCCACGGCAACGGATGCCGACGGTAACTCGATCTCTTTCTCGATCGTTGGCGGCGCTGATTCAGCGCTCTTCTCGATCAACTCCTCGACCGGTGCGGTGACGTTCAACGCGCCGCCGGATTTCGAAAACCCGACCGATGCGGGTGCCGACAACAGCTATGAGATCACCATTCGGGCTTCTGACGGCACGAATACGACTGACCAGACCGTCACGATCAGCGTTGGCGATGTCGATGAGGCGCCGACCTTTACTTCAGCGGCGGCTGTCTCGGTCGACGAGAACACCACCGGCACGGTTTACACCGCGACCGCGACCGATCCGGAAGGCGGGACGCTGACCTACAGCCTTGGCGGCGCCGATGCGGCCCTGTTCGCGATCGATGCTGCGACCGGAGAGGTCAGCTTTGTCGCCGCGCCGGATTTTGAAAATCCGGCCGACGCCGATGGCGATAATGCCTATGAAATCACCGTGGCGTCGTCCGACGGCACCAATGACATCAGCCAGGCGGTCACCATCACGGTCGATCCGGTTGATGAGGGCGCCGCTGTCTTCTCCTCCGGCACCACGGCCAGCTTTGACGAGAACGCGACGGGCACGGTCTATACCGCGGTTGCCGCAGACGTCGACAACAGCACCATCACCTACTCGCTCGGTTCTGGTGGCGACGGCGCCCTGTTTGCAATCGACAGTGCGACCGGTGCTCTCACCTTCATTGCGCCGCCTGATTTCGAGGCCCCGGCCGATGGCAATGGCGATAATGTCTACAGCGTTGTCGTGCGCGCCAATGATGGCAATACGACCACGACGCAGACCGTTCTTGTGACGGTGAATGATGTTAATGAATCGCCGACGATCACATCGGCCGCCGCTGTTGCGGTCGACGAGAATACGGCTGGAACCGTCTATACCGCGACAGCTACGGATCCCGAAGGGGATACCTTGAGCTTTAGCCTCAGCGGTGCCGATGCAGCGCTCTTTGTTATCGATGCGGCAACCGGAGCGGTCAGCTTCCTTGCTGCCCCGGATTACGAGAATCCGGCCGACGCCGACGGCGATAATGTCTATGAGATCACCGTCTCAGCCTCGGATGGTACCAATTCGACCGTCCAGGCCGTCGCCATCACGGTCGATGCGGTCGACGAGGGTCCGGCAGTGTTCTCGTCGGGCACGACAGCCAGCTTTGACGAGAACGCGACGGGCACGGTTTATACCGCAGTCGCGGTAGACCCGGACAATAACCCCGTCACCTATTCTCTTGGCTCTGGCGGCGATAGCGCCCTGTTCGTCATCGATAGCGCCACCGGTGCGCTCACATTTGTCACGCCGCCTGATTTTGAGGCCCCGGCCGATGGAAATGGCGATAATGTCTACAGCGTTGTCGTGCGCGCCAATGATGGCGACACGACTGCCACACAGACCGTTCTTGTGACGGTGAATGATGTCGACGAAACACCGGCTGTGACCTCGGCCGCCACGGCCTCGGTCGCAGAGAATGCGGCGGGTGTCGTTTACACGGCGACCGCGACAGACCCGGAATCCGGTGCAATTGCCTATTCGCTCACCGGTACGGATGCCGCCCTGTTCTCGATTGATGCCACGACCGGCGCGGTCAGCTTCCTTGCGCCGCCTGACTTCGAGGCTCCGGCCGACAGCAATGGCGACAATGTCTATGACATCATCATCAATGCGTCGGACGGTACCAATACCGGGACGCAGGCCGTGGCGGTTTCAGTCACCAACCTGAACGAGTTCTCGCCGGTCTTTACCTCGGCCACGACCGATGCGGTCGACGAGGACACGGCGGGCAGCTTCTACACCGCGACCGCCACGGATGCTGATGGCGACACGCTGACCTATTCGATCTCCGGCGGGGCCGATCAGGCGCTCTTCCAGATCGATGCCACGACCGGCGCGCTTAGCTTCATCACGCCGCCGGACTTCGAAAATCCGGCGGATGCCGACACCGACAATGTTTATGAGCTGGTGCTGCAGGTATCAGACGGTACGGTCTCGACGGGGCAGAACCTGACCGTGACCGTCAACAACGTGAACGCGGCGCCCGTCATCACGTCCGCCGCCACCGCGAATTTTAACGAGAATGGCGCCGGCGTGGTCTATACGATCGCCGCGACGGACGGCGATGCCGACACGATCAGCTACTCGATCTCCGGAGCGGATGCTGCGCTGTTCAGCGTCGACTCGGTCACCGGGGCGGTAAGCTTCCTAGTCTCGCCCGACTTCGAGGCGCCGACCGACGCGAATGGCGACAATGTGTATCAGATCAACGTCATCGCATCGGATGGCACGGTTACCGATACACAAGGCGTGGCGATCTCGGTCCTCAACCAGAACGACGTTGCTCCGGTCATCACATCCGGCGCAACCGCGACCACGGCAGAGAATGTCACCGGCACGGTCTACACGGCGACCGCGACGGACGCCGAAGGCGATACGATCACATACAGCCTGACCGGTACGGACGCGGCGCTGTTCCAGATCGACAGCGCGACAGGTGCGGTCAGCTTCCTGACAGCGCCCGATTTCGAAAATCCGGCCGATAGTGGCGGCGACAATGTCTATGACGTTACGGTGGTGGCGTCAGACGGCGCGCTGACCGACACGCAGAACGTTGCGATTACCGTGACCAATGTGAACGAGGCCGATGCTCCTGTGTTCAACTCGGGGGCCAGTCAGACGGTCTCGGAAAATCAGAGCTCGGCTTATGTCGCGCGGGCAACGGATCCTCAGGGTGACACCATCACCTATTCGATCTCCGGGACGGACGCCGCCCTGTTTTCCATTGATGCGGCAAGTGGTGAAGTCAGCTTCCTCACGGCGCCGGACTTCGAAGCTCCGAGCGATGCTGGCGGCGATAATGTCTATGACATTACGGTCGTCGCTTCTGATGGCACCAATTCCAACAGCCAGAACGTGGCAATCACCGTTGGCAATGTCAGCGCTGAGGGGGCTGATGTTCCCGAGTCTGCTTCTACGCAGATCGCCATGGTCTCCGGCGGCGATTATACGGGACAGCTGGAGGTCGCTGGTGACCGCGACTGGGTCGCAATCACGCTCGAGGCGGGACAGCGCTACCAGTTCGATGCGTTCGGATCAGGCGGTGCCGGGACCGAGCTGACTGATACCTATCTGCGTCTCTACGACGGGTCAGGGGACCTGCTGGCGGAAAACGATGATATCACGCTGGGCGTCAACACCGACTCCCGCCTCGGTTTCACGGCGACGACGTCCGGCACCTACTACGTGTCGGTCGGCGCTTACGAGCCGAGTAGTGGTGCCAACCTCACGGGTCAGTACACGCTGCAGGTTCGTCATACCGACCCGCTGACGGCGTGGAACTATCAGGAAATCGGCGACTATCTGGACGCCAACGGTTTCGGTGGCCTGCAATGGGATCGCGCGGCAGGCGACATCATCACGGTCAACATCACCGCCCTGACCGGACCCGGTCAGATCCTGGCCCGTGCTGCCCTGCAATTGTGGGAAGACATCACCGGCATCCAGTTCAACGAAGTCGTGGCCGGTGGAAACATTACGTTTGACGATGACGAAGAGGGGGCATTTGCCGGCCCGGATACTGTCTCAGGTGGCTTTATCACCTCCGCCAGTGTCAATGTCGGCACGGCGTGGCTGGATACCTACGGGACTAATCTGGATGGCTATTCCTTCCAGACCTACATCCACGAGATCGGCCATGCCCTCGGCCTTGGTCATGGCGGACCCTATGACGGGTCTGCCGACTATGCCGTGGATGCCATCTACCTCAATGACTCCTGGCAAGCTTCGGTGATGTCGTATTTCTCACAGAATGAGAACACCTTCATCACTGCCGATTTCGGATATGTGATCGGGCCGCAGGTCGCGGATATCATTGCGGTGCTCGATATGTATGGTGGCTCGACCACCACTCGCGGTGGCGATACGACCTACGGCTACAATTCGAATGCCGGCAACACGATCTTCGATGCCACTGCCTTCAGCAATCCGGTCAGCTTCACCATCTTTGATACCGGCGGGATCGATACGCTCGACTATTCCGGTTCCGGCGCCAACCAGATCTTCGATCTGCGCGAGCAGGCCTATTCCAGCCTGATGGGGCGTGACGGCAATATCGGTATTGCCCGCGGCACGGTCATCGAGAATGCCATTGGTGGCAACGGCAATGACGTGTTTGTCGGCAATGATGCGAACAATACGCTCACCGGTGGTGGCGGTGCCGACCGCTTCTACGCCTCCGGCGGATCCGATGTGTTCAATGGCGGTAGCGGCAATGACACGGCTGTCTTCTCGGGCGCGTCGACCGACTACACCATCACTACAAACGGTTCGGGCAATACGGTCGTGACCGACAATCGCGCCGGAACGCCCGATGGTGTCGTTGAGCTGATCAGTGTCGAGAGCATTCTCTATGACGGTGGCACCAGCAACCCGGAGTATTTCGGGGACCCGGACTTCTCCGGCAGCGAGGGGCTGGACCCGGACAACCTGCCGGCGCTGGCGCCGTCGGACTCGCATTTTGTCAGCGACGACTGGGATCATCCGGTGATGTCGGACCTCGGTGCCGATGAAAAGGATGGTGGGCATGAGCCGCATATCTATCCGCATCTGAGCGATGACGATCTCGCCCTGTTGGAAACCCTGTCTCATGATGACGGCAATTCCCGCGGTAATGTCGGCCCGGACGCCCTTCTGGTTGGTGTTCCGCGAGGCGTGTATTGGGAGGCACTCGCCAATCATGAGATTGAGCCGGATGCGGCCTACCAGGCTCAGTCGGACAAGGGGCATCCTGTGTTCGAGGGGCTGACTCTGCCATCGGCCGCGGGCCTTGCTGTTGCGCAGGCGGAAGCGATCGGTGCGACCGGGTTTGATGCTTTCCCGGACGACCATTTCTCGGAGCTGTTCGATGCGCGGGAAGCCCAGATGCTGACCTTGTCGGATGATGCGTCTGACGGGTGGGCCTGATTGCAGACGGGGAGCCGGTGCGCCGACTCCCCCAACATACCCGGTCAGGGCCAGCGGAAATCGAGTCCGCTGGCCCTGACTGTGTGACCGGGGCTGTCACGCGGCCCGGTCTTCGGGCTAAACCTGATTTCCAGAGACATGATTTGACGAGGCTGGCGCTGTTGTCCGCAGGACTCCGAAATAGTCGGCGACACGCATGCAAGGCCGAGGAGGCCGCGGCTTGACAACACTGGTGACGGGAGCGGCTGGCTTCATCGGCTATCATGCCGCCAAGGCGCAGCTTGAGGCGGGAGAAGATGTCGTCGGCATCGACAATCTCAACGCCTATTACGATCCGGCCCTGAAGCAGGCGCGTCTCGACGAGCTTGCCCGTTTTCCCGGTTTCCGGTTCGAGAAAATGGACCTGGCAGACGACAGCGCCGTCCTGGGTCTGGTTCGGGATGTGCGACCCGGGCGTATCCTGCATCTGGGTGCCCAGGCCGGTGTGCGCTACTCGCTGGAGGCCCCCTTCGCCTACGCGCGTTCCAACCTTCTGGGACATCTGTCGATTCTGGAGGCTGCCCGCCACCTCGGCGATGCGCTCGATCATCTCGTCTACGCCTCGTCCAGCTCGGTCTATGGCGAGCGCTCGGCGGTGCCATTCCGCGAAAGCGACCCCGCCTCATCGCCGAACTCGCTTTACGCGGCGACCAAACGGTCGGACGAGTTGATGTCGGCAGCCTATTGCAATCTTTACGATATTCCGGCGACAGGGCTGCGCTTTTTCACCGTGTACGGACCCTGGGGTCGACCCGACATGGCCTATTGGCTGTTCGCCGAAGCCATGATGGAGGGACGCCCCATCAAGGTCTTCAACAATGGCGACATGGAGCGCGATTTCACTTTCATTGATGACATCATTGAAGCGTTGTCGCGAATCCTCGCGGACAGCCCGGCCCGCGGCCGGCACGCGGTCTACAATATTGGCGGGTCATCGCCTGTCCGCCTTATGGACATGATCCAGGCCCTCGAGCGTGAGCTCGGTGTCGAAGCCGAGAAAATCATGCTGCCCATGCAGCCCGGTGACGTGTCGCGGACCTGTGCGGATACCAGTCGGCTCGAGGCCGATTACGGCTACAAGCCGTCGGTCGGGATCGAGGCCGGCCTGAAGGCCTTTGCCGAGTGGTTCAAGGTTTGGCGCGCGCGCTGAGCGCGTTGCGGCACCAGGCATGGACCGCAGTCGGCAGGGAGGTCTCCCAGTGCGGCATCTGATGCGAAAAGGTCGTGGCAAAGCTGTCAGATCGCAGGCTCGCATCGGTGGGACGGACTGCCGGCGTCGGCCAGTCATCTGACGTAATCGGTTCAACCGCCGGGCCGTTCCCAAGTAGCGGAGCCGCAAGCTCAAAAACCCGCTCGGCCAACGCACTGCGGCTGGTCTGTCCGGTGCCGGCGAGGTGAAACAATCCGCCCTTCGCCTCGCTTCGGTCCAGAACGCCGGCGGCTTTCAGCAGTGCCAGGGCGAGATCGTCGGCGAAGGTCGGATTACCGATCTGGTCCGCGACAACCCGAACGCGCTCCTGTCTGCCGACAAGGTCCAGCATCGCTGTGACAAAGTTTCGGCGGTCAGCACTATAAACCCAGGCCGTCCGGAATACCGCGTGCCGCGTTCCGGCGTCGAGGACCCGGCGCTCGCCCGCGAGTTTGCTGCGCCCGTAGGCGTTCAGGGGGTGTGGTGTATCGGTCTCCACGTAACCGCCGCCCGGTCGGCCGCGGAAAACGAAGTCGGTCGAGACATGCAGGAAGGGGCGGCCTGTCGCGGCGCAGTGCTCGGCGAGCAAGCCGGGGGTCTCGCAATTGACTGTCTGAGCGTCCCGCGCGTCGGTCTCGGCGCCGTCGACATCATTGCAAGCCACAGCATTGATAGCGACATCGAAATCCGGCTGCTGCCGAAGGGCGGACAAGGCCTGTCGGGGCTCCGAGAAATCGACCATCGTGCGGTCGACCAGGGCAATGTCCCAGATCGCCGGATCCGCAAGTCGGCCCAGGGCCGTGGCGAGTTGTCCCGATCGACCGAAGACGAGGAGGCGGCGCACCGTCATACCGGCGGGATCGAAAGCCGTGTCCCGAGACGTTCCTGCCCGTATCGGCCGTCCAGGATCGGGCGCCACCACGCTTCATTGTCGAGATACCATCGCACAGTCCTGGCGAGGCCAACATCAAGGGCGGTTGACGGTCTCCAGCCAAGTTCGGTCTGGATCTTTCCGGCATCGATCGCATAGCGGAAATCATGTCCCGGCCGGTCGGTCACGAAGGCGATCTGCTCCGCGTACGGCCGGGTTGCCGGGCGTGCCGTATCCAGCAAGGCACACAGGCGCGCGACGAGGTCGATGTTCCGGCACTCGGCGTCGCCGCCGATATTGTAGACCTCGCCGGGCCGCCCTTCTTCCAGTACTGCGAGCAGCGCCTCGGCATGATCCTCCACGAACAACCAGTCCCTTACGTTTTCGCCGGCGCCGTAAACCGGGATGCTTACCCCGCGCAAGGCGGACAGGATCACCATCGGGATCAGCTTTTCGGGGAATTGGCGGGGACCGTAATTGTTGGAGCAATTGGTGATCAGGACGGGCAGATCATAGGTCTTGCCCCATGCCCGCACGAGCATGTCCGAGGAGGCCTTTGACGCGGCATAGGGCGAGTTGGGCCGGTAGGCCGATGTCTCGGTGAAGAGACCTTCAGCGCCCAGCGCGCCATAGACCTCATCGGTCGACACGTGCACAAAGCGAAAGTCACCCTGTTTCTGAACGGGCAGGCTGTCCCGGTACGCACGGGCGGCCTGCAGCAAGTTTGCGGTGCCGGCAACATTGGTTTCAATGAACGCCAAGGGCCCGTCGATCGAGCGGTCGACATGGGTTTCTGCCGCAAGGTGCAGGACGGCATCCGGCCGTGCCTGCCGCACCGCATCGGCGGTTGCCGCCGCGTCACGCAGGTCGACTTTTGCAAAGGTGTAGGCCGGCAGATCGGCAACGCCGGACAGATTGGCCGGATTGGCGGCGTAGGTAAGGGCATCCAGATTGAACACCTCGTGCCCGCGCGCCAAAGCCAAGCGTACTACGGCAGAGCCGATGAAGCCGCAGCCTCCGGTGATCAGAAGTTTCATCGTTGAGCGCAATCCAATTCAGTCTCACCGTATGTGAACGGCTCGCCGAGGTCGGCCCAGCGTGCCGCGTGCCGGTCTTTCTCTGACAGTGTGGGGCTGCCTCCTACCTCAGGCCACTGGATCGCCAGATCGGGATCGTTCCACTGCACGCTTCTATCATGGCCTTGCGCAAAGGCATTATCGACCTTGTAGAGCACCATGGTGTCGGGTTCCAGAGTCATAAAACCGTGCAGAAAACCTCGTGGAACGTAGACTTGTTGGCCGCTCTCCGCGGACAATGTCACGGAGACATGTTCGCCGAAGGTGGGCGAGCCGATACGAGCGTCGACTATTACGTCGCGAATGCTGCCAGTCAAAACCCGCACAAGCTTTGCCTGGGCAAAGGGCGGCAACTGGTAGTGAAGACCCCGCACTGTCCCGGCGGTGTGCGAGAAGGACTGATTGTCCTGAGTGAAGCGGCGTCCGATCCCAAGCGCCTCGAAAGCCTCGTCATTTGCTGTGACTGCGAAGTATCCGCGGTCATCATCGAATTTTGGCCCGCGGACGAGCTTCGCATCGGCGAGGCCGAGTTCGGTGATGTCGAAGCCGGTATTGGGCATGGTGCTCGATCTCTCACGCTCTTTCGGGATTGCGGCAGGAGTTGTCGCTCAATCACTCCGAGACTCTCGGAAGGCGATCAAGATACTTACCGTAGTCACATGATTCAAAACTCTTGGCAGCGCGATCGAGGTCGGCGCTACCGATCCAGCCTTGGCGGTAGGCGATTTCCTCAATGCAGGCTATCTGCAGACCTTGTCGACGCTGCAGCGAGCGTACGAATTCCGAGGCCTCGAGCAGGGACTGAGCCGTACCGGTGTCAAGCCAGGCGACGCCGCGCCCAAGCGGAACCACCCGCAGGGATCCATCCTGAAGGTAGAGCTTGTTGAGGTCCGTGATTTCAAGTTCGTTGCGCGCGGAAGGCGAAAGTACCCGGACACGGTCAACAACAGTGTTGTCATAGACATACAAGCCGGTCACAGCGAGGTTCGACTTGGGCATTTGTGGTTTCTCGACCAGCGCGGTTGCTCGTCCGGATTTGTCAACGGAAACAACGCCATATCTCCGGGGATTGTTAACGTGATACGAGAAGATCGTCGCGCCAGCAATCGAGCCGGAGACGGATTGGTGAAGAAGCTCGGACAGGCCATGTCCGTAGAACAAGTTATCGCCCAGGATCAAGGTTACCGGGGAGTCGCCAATGAAATCTCGGCACAGGATGAAAGCGTCGGCGATGCCGCGTGGTGCAGTCTGGACGACGTAGCTCAGCTTCATTCCAAGCTGTGATCCATCGCCGAGCAGCTTCCGGAAATCCGCCTCATCCCGCGGCGTGGTGATGATCTCCACTTGCCGGATTCCTGCTAGCATCAAAGCGGAAAGCGGGTAGTAGATCATGGGCTTGTCGTAGACTGGAAGTAGCTGTTTCGAAGTGGAGACAGTCAGCGGTCCCAAGCGCGTCCCGCTACCTCCCGCAAGCACAATACCTTTCACGCCAGTTTCCTCCGCTTGAACTCTAGCGGGACCGTATTGCGCTATCGCTTCATTGAGAAGCAGCGTGGCTGCGGAAAGCGGGATTCTGACGCAGGTCTGTCGAAATCATGCTCGACACGCGTATGAATTTTTTCCATTCCCACTCCGGAAAAGTCGACCGGACCGTTGCTTATTCATACGGAAACGCTATGCACCTCGTCAATTGGGAGTGACCTGAGCCCTGTTTGGTCCCGCATTTGAATTGAGAGTCTGTCGTATGGGAGACAGACGATGCGCAAGAGCAAATTTTCGGAAGAACAGATCATTGCGATCCTGGCGGAACAGGAGCGCGGCATGGCGACGGTGGAGGTGTGCCGGCGTCACGGTGTCAGCTCGGCGACGTTTTACAAGTGGAAGGCCAAGTTCGGCGGGATGGACGTGTCCGACGCCCGTCGGCTGAAGGTGCTCGAGACCGAGAACACGCGGCTCAAGAAGCTGCTGGCGGACAGTATGCTGGACAACTCGATCCTGAAAGACCTGCTGGGAAAGCCTTGACGACGCCCTGGATGAAGCGGGACGCTGCGCTGCAGGTGATCGAGAGCTACGAGATATCCCAGCGCCGGGCCTGCCGTCTGGTCAGCGTCGATCCGAAGACGGTGCGACGAGAAGCGACACCGGATAATCCGCAGGTGCGTGCGCGCATGCGTGAGATCGCGGCGGTGCGTCGGCGCTTCGGCTATCGGCGGATCGGGCTGATGCTGGAACGTGAAGGCCTCACCATGAACCACAAGAAGCTGCGGCGGCTCTACAAGGAAGAAGGCTTGGCGGTGAAGCGCCGCCGTGGGCGCAAGCGGGCCACGGGGACGCGAGAGCCGATGCCGGTTCCCGCCGGGCCTACCAAGCGCTGGAGCCTGGACTTCGTGGCGGACGTGTTCGGTGCAGCCCGTCGCTTCCGCATGCTCAATGTGATCGATGACCATACGCGCGAATGCCTGGCCCTGGTGGCAGATACATCGCTGTCAGGTGCACGCGTGGTGCGCGAGCTGGATCGTTGCATCCGGCTCTATGGCAAGCCGGAAACCATCGTGTCTGACAACGGCACGGAACTGACCAGCCGGGCGATCCTGGAATGGCAAAACCAGACCGGCATCGCCTGGCACTATATCGCGCCGGGCAAGCCCCAGCAGAACGGCTTCGTGGAGTCGTTCAACGGCAAGCTGAGGGACGAATGCCTCAATGAGGAGGTCTTCGACAGCCTCGCCCACGCCCGCAAGGCGCTGGCGCGATGGCGGCATGACTACAACCACCACCGGCCTCACTCATCACTGGGCGGGCTGACGCCCGCAGCGTGCCGGTCGCTCGAGCTATCCGGGGGCTCCGCTCCCGGCACGCTCGCCACACCTCAAACCATGGAATATGAAAGGCTCAGACTCTCGAAATAAACGAGGGACCGGAAGGTCGGAGGTCACAATCAATGTGTATGGTCGAACGAAGCTTGCGGTCGAGCGAATGCTCGCTGATGTTTCGAGGGCCGAGGGGTTGCGATATGCGGCGCTTCGTTATTTCAACGCTGCTGGCGCTAGCCCAGATGGCGAAATCGGTGAAGAACACGATCCGGAGACCCACCTTATTCCAAACGCCTTAAAGGCGGCGGCGGGAATCGGCGGTCCAATGAAATTGTTCGGAACCGATTACGATACACGCGACGGGAGCTGCTTGCGGGACTATATCCACGTCATGGACCTTGCCGCAGCGCACCTGGCAGCGCTTGACAGGCTAATGACGCATAGCGGTGGATTTGCCTGTAATATTGGAACTGGGCAGGGCGTAACCGTGCGCGAAGTACTCGAGGCAGTCGCGAAAGTTACCGGCATGAAGGTGCCCTACGACGAGTATCCGCGCCGCGCCGGCGATCCGGCAGAGCTCTATGCGGATGTCACTCTGGCGCATGAGCTTTTGAATTTTGAACCGCAATTCGCGGGCATTGAGGACATTGTTCGCCACGCCTGGGAGTTTCACCGGGTCGCTTGGGGGCTCGCTGGATCCGAGATCTGATGCGTTACGATGGCAGCAGGGACCGGACAATTTCGCTGGCACCGTCCCCAAGCTCATCATGAGAAAGGGCATAAGCGACCGAGGCACGAAGATACCCGAGCTTGCTTCCGCAGTCATAGGATGTACCTTCGTACTCCACCGCATGGAAATCTTGGTCCGCCATCAGTCGAGCCATCGCATCGGTCAGCTGAATCTCGCCACCGGCGCCTGCGGCCTGATCAGCAAGGTATTCGAAAACGTCCCCCTGCAGGATGTAGCGGCCAGTAATCGACAGATTTGACGGTGCGGCGTCTATCGTCGGCTTTTCGACCATGCCGCGCATACGGATGCGATTTCCCTCGCGCGATTCGGGATCAATAATTCCGTACTTGTTGACCTCGTCGGCGGGGACTTGTTCGACCGCGATCACATTGCCGCCGGTCTCGTTGAAAACCTCGATCATCTGCGCGAGACAGCTCGGCTCGGCCTGGATCAGGACATCCGGCAAAAGAATGGCGAATGGCTCGTCGCCAATAATGTCGCGGGCGCACCAGATGGCGTGGCCGAGGCCGAGCGGTGCCTGCTGGCGGACGAAACTCATCGAGCCGGGCACGGGCTTGGTGTCAGCGATTTCAGCGAGGATCTCGGTCTTGCCCTTGGCCTCCAGGCTTGCTTCAAGCTCATAGGCGGTATCGAAATAATCTTCGATGGCGCCTTTGTTCCTGCCGGTCACGAACACGAAGTGTTCGATCCCCGCGGCAAGGGCTTCATCGACCACATACTGGATTGCCGGGCGATCGAAAATCGGCAGCATTTCCTTGGGGATGGTTTTGGTTGCGGGAAGGACCCGCGTTCCGAATCCGGCGACCGGCAGTACAGCTTTGCGAACGCGTTTCATGTGATTGCCCCTCTGCTGATCGGTCAAGACGGGTAGCCGATCACTTCCGCATCGTCCAGCTTGCCCGTTCACTTCGATTTAGCAGATCCTTCCTATATACCGGATCAGATTGACGGATCGGGTGACGGCATGGGCAAGAAATATTTCGGTACCGATGGTGTGCGGGGGCTGACCAACAGCTTTCCGATGACGGCGGAAACCGCGCTGCGCCTCGGCATGGCGGCGGGCAAATATTTCGTCCGACACTCGGGGCGCCACTCGGTCGTGATCGGCAAGGATACGCGCTTGTCCGGCTATATGATCGAGAGCGCGCTTGTGGCGGGGTTCACCTCTGTCGGCATGGATGTCTTCCAGTTTGGCCCGCTGCCAACGCCCGCCGTCGCACTGATGACGCGGTCCCTGCGCGCGGATCTCGGCGTCATGATCACGGCGTCCCACAACCCCTATCATGACAATGGTATCAAGTTGTTCGGTCCGAACGGCCGCAAGCTGGACGACAGGACCGAGCTCGAGATCGAGGCCTTGATGGACGGGTCTCTGTCAGAAGAACTCGCGGCCCCGGCCGATCTGGGGCGTGCCAAGCGGGTCGATGATGCCCAGGCTCGCTATGTTGAAATCGTGAAGTCGTCCTTCCCGCGATCCCAGCGCCTGTCCAATCTCCGCTTGGTCGTCGATTGCGCGAATGGCGCCGGCTACAAGGTCGCGCCGACGGTGCTGTGGGAGCTGGGTGCTGATGTCATCCCGATCGGGGTCGAACCCAATGGTTTCAACGTCAATGAAGAGTGCGGGTCAACAGCCCCCGCGCGCCTGTCAAAGGAAGTCGTGAAGTTCCGCGCCGATCTCGGCATTGCCCTGGACGGCGATGGCGACCGTGTCGTTTTGTGCGATGAGCGGGGCCGGGTCATTGATGGCGACCAGATTCTGGGCTTGCTGGCGGGCCATTGGCAGGATGCTGGCGAGCTGCGCCACCCCGCCATTGTGGCGACCGTCATGTCGAATCTGGGATTGGAACGCCATCTGGCCGGGCGGGGTATTGCGCTGGAGCGAACGCAGGTTGGTGATCGATACGTGTCCGAGCGCATGCGCGAGACCGGAATCAATCTCGGCGGAGAGGCGTCCGGTCATATTGTGATGCCGGACTTTGCGCCGACAGGCGATGGCTTGATCGCCGCGCTTCAAGTGCTGCGCGTTTTGGGCGAGAGCGGCAAGCGGGCCAGCGAGTTGCTCAATGTCTTCAAGCCGGCCCCTCAATTGCTGGAGAATGTTCGCGTCGCCAAGGGCAAGGCACCGCTGGACACGGACCAGGTTCGAAGCGCAATAGCCGAAGCGGAAACCCGCCTCGGGAGCTCGGGGCGATTGCTGGTGCGGGCATCCGGAACCGAACCCGTTATTCGGGTCATGGCGGAAGGGGAGCAACGCCTGATCCGGTCTGTTGTCAATGATGTGCGCAGCGCGATCGAAACGGCCGCTGCGTCCTGATGTCGAGGGCATGGCGGCGGTTCTGCAGGTGCGTAGAGCGGGCAGCCTGCGATCGATCCACCGGTTAAAACGAGAACGGGGCGCGCGCAGGACGGCGAAAAACCCGACAAGACGCGGAGGCGCGGCAATCTCTCCTTGCACCAAGCGGCACCGTCGGCGATACCGATGCGAGTGAATTCGGGAGTATTTTGCCATGCGTGTCGCGATGATCGGAATCGGCTATGTCGGGCTGGTGTCAGGGGCTTGTTTCGCTGATTTCGGGCACGAGGTTGTCTGTGTCGACAAGGACGCCGACAAGGTCGAGACCCTGAATTCCGGCGGCATACCGATTTATGAACCCGGTCTCGACATGCTGGTGATGCGCAATGTCCGCGAGGGTCGCCTGTCCTTTACCCAGGACCTTGAAGACGCGGTCAAGGGCGCCGATGCGGTCTTCATCGCGGTCGGAACACCATCGCGACGCGGCGACGGTTTTGCCGATCTCAGCTACGTCTATGCAGCCGCCAAGGAAATCGCTGAGGTCATGGACGGCTACACGGTGGTCGTGACCAAGTCGACCGTCCCGGTCGGAACCGGTGACGAAGTCGAGCGCATCATTCGCGAGACCCGTCCGGACGCGGACTTCGCCGTTGTCTCCAACCCGGAATTCCTTCGCGAAGGCGCCGCTATCGACGACTTCAAGCGGCCGGACCGCGTCGTCGTCGGGACCGATGATGATCGCGCCCGGACGGCGATGAACGAGCTTTACCGTCCGCTTTTCCTCAACGAAACGCCCATCGTGTTCACGTCACGTCGGACCTCCGAACTGATCAAGTATGCGGCCAACGCCTTCCTCGCGATGAAGATCACCTTCATCAACGAGATCGCGGATTTGTGCGAAAAGGTCGGCGCCAATGTCCAGGAAGTCGCCAAGGGTGTCGGCCTCGACAACCGGATCGGCGGCAAATTCCTGCATGCCGGACCGGGCTATGGTGGCTCCTGTTTCCCCAAGGATACGCTCGCCCTGACCCGCACGGCCCAGGAATACGATGCGCCCTTGCGCCTGATCGAGACGGTGGTCGAGGTCAATGATGCCCGCAAGCGGGCCATGGCCAGCAAGGTGATTGCGGCGTGTGGCGGTGATGTGAAGGGCAAGACGGTGGCTGTGCTGGGTGTGACCTTCAAGCCGAATACCGACGATATGCGCGATGCCCCGAGCCTCGAGATCATCCCGGCCCTGCAAAAGGCCGGCGCCATCGTGCGGGCCTTTGATCCCGCCGGCGCCGTCGAAGCCGAGAAACTCCTCCCGAATGTCGAATTCGTTTCCGGCCCGTACTTTTGTGCGGAAGGGGCCGATGTTCTGGTGATCATCACCGAGTGGAACGAGTTCCGGGCGCTTGACATGAAGCGGCTGAAGTCGACCATGAAAGCGCCGGTTCTCGTCGATCTGCGCAATATCTACACGCTGGAAGAAGCCACCAATGCCGGCTTTGCCTATACCAGTGTCGGACGACCCGATGGCTGACGACGAGCGGGCGGGTCCGGCGCGGGGGCGTGCGTATCACCCGGCCTGTTACCCGCGAACCTGTCACACACGAACCTGTTGCACAAAACCTGATACACAAGAAGCTGTTGCACGAGAAACGGTGTTCCCATGACAACCAAGCCCCATGCCAGCCTGCAGGCCAATTCCCGGGCCTTTGAAAACGAAGCGCTGATCAAGCCGACGGGCTTTCGCGAGTATGATGCGCGCTGGTGGTTCGGGCATCCCGGTTCGGATCAGGCGCCTGATCTGAACCTTTACGGAGTCCAGATGCTCGGCATGGGTCTGGGCACCCTGATCCACGAGCTGGGGGTCGATCCGAAAATCGTCGTCGGTCACGACTTCCGCAGTTACTCGCTCAGCGTCAAACAGGCCCTTGAAGTCGGCCTCATGGCGGCCGGCGTTGAAGTCCACGATATCGGTCTCGCCCTGTCGCCGGTGGCCTATTTCGCGCAATTTGATCTCGATATCCCCTGTGTCGCCATGGTGACGGCCAGCCATAACTCGAATGGCTGGACCGGCGTGAAGATGGGGGCCGATCGTCCGCTCACCTTCGGCCCCGATGAAATGAGCCGGCTCAAGGCCATCGTGCTGGGCGGCGACGCCCGGACCCGCAGCGGCGGTGGCTATGTCCGCCAGGTTGGCGTGGCCGAGCGCTATCTCGCCGATGTCGCGGACGGCGTCACCATCAAGCGGCCTCTCAAGGTTGTCGCCGCCTGCGGCAATGGCACAGCCGGGGCCTTCGCCCCGCAAGCGCTGCGGGCGATGGGTGTCGAGGTGATCGAGATGGATTGCGAGCTCGACCACAGCTTCCCGCGCTACAATCCCAACCCGGAAGACATGAAGATGCTGCACGCCATGCGCGATGCGGTGCTCGAGCATGGCGCCGATGTCGGGCTTGGTTTCGATGGCGACGGCGACCGCTGTGGTGTGATCGACAATGAGGGCGAAGAGATCTTCGCCGACAAGATAGGCCTGATGCTGGCCCGCGATCTCGCGCCACTGCACCCCGGCTCTACCTTCGTGGTGGATGTGAAATCAACCGGCCTGTTCACGATCGACCCGATCCTGACCGAGCATGGCTGCAAGACCGACTATTACAAGACCGGGCACTCCTACATCAAAAGCCGGTCCAAGGAATTGGGCGCCCTGGCCGGCTTCGAAAAATCCGGCCACTTCTTCCTGCAGCCGCCGATCGGCCGGGGCTATGATGACGGCCTGGTCGCGGCCCGCGCCGTCCTGCAGATGCTGGATCGCAATCCGGACAAGTCGATGGCGGATCTGCGCCGCGCCCTCCCGCTCAGCTACGGCTCGCCGACCATGTCGCCGGCCTGCGCGGATGAAGTGAAGTACGAGGTGGTGGAGAACGTGGTCGCGGCGTTCAAGGCCAAGGTTGAGGCCGGGGATATGCTCTCCGGACGGCGCGTTGTGGACATCAATACGGTGAATGGCGTTCGCTTTACGCTGGACGGGGGCGCCTGGGGCTTGGTGCGGGCATCCTCAAACACGCCGAACCTTGTCGTGGTTGTGGAAAGCCCATCTTGTGCGGGCGATGTAAAAGCCATCTTTTCAGAGATTCAGGCAGAGCTGGCGAAACACCCGGAAGTCGGCGCTTTCGACCAACAGATTTAGGTGTCGCGCGAGGCTCGTTGGGTCTGTAACCTGCTACAGCAATTGTTGTCTGTGTGCGCACTCGACAAGTTCGCGGTCCGTGCTGCCGATTCAGCTAAAATCGATCGACATGCGGCAGGGTGCGGCCTGCTGCCTATCAGGAGCCAGGAATGTGCGGGATCGTTGGAATCGTCGGATCCGGTCAGGTTGTGAAGCGACTTGTCGATGGTCTTCGGCGACTGGAGTATCGAGGCTATGACTCAGCTGGTGTGGCTGTTGTTTCTGAGCTAGGCGCGCTGGAGCGGCGACGGACGCCCGGCAAGATCGCGGCGCTGGAAGCCTGTATATCGGGCGCACCGCTCGAAGGCCCAGTAGGTATTGCCCACACCCGTTGGGCTACCCATGGCGCGCCAACCGAGGCGAATGCCCATCCGCACGCATCCGGCCGTGTGGCGATAATCCATAACGGTATCATTGAGAATTACATGTCGCTCCGCGAATCTCTTATAGCCGAGGGGTTCACGTTTGAGAGCCAAACAGATTCGGAAGTGATTGCACATCTCATCACCTCACGCCTCAATGCCGGGTTGACGATGGGCGGAGCGTTCAAAGAAACGGTCAACCAACTGCGTGGCGCCTTTTCCGTCGCGGCGATCTATGCAGACGAACCGGGAGCCATCTGGGTGGCGCGGGCCGGCAGTCCATTGGTCGTCGGTCTCGGCGATGGTGAGGGGTTTATCGGTTCGGATTCCCAGGCGCTGGCCGGATGGACCAATCGAGTGATTTATCTGGAAGAGGGTGATCGGGCGATTGTGACCGCTCAAGGCGCCAGAGTCTTCACGGCTCAAGGCAACGAAATCGTTCGTCCGGTGCAAATTTCCCATACCGTCGCAGGCTTTGCGGACAAGGGTGCGTATCGTCACTTCATGGAAAAGGAGATCCATGAGCAGCCGGATGCGGTTGCGCGCACGATATCGCGTCATCTGGACATCGGTACCGGTCGGGTCCGGACGGGAGACTTGCTGGATTGGGCCCGGACGGGTCGGCTGGTCGCGACCGCGTGCGGAACCGCTTTCTATGCGTCCGCGATCGCGAAGTTCTGGTTCGAGCGCCATGCTCGCCTCGCGGTCGAGATCGACGTCGCTTCAGAGTTTCGATACCGAGAGCCCGTTATTTCGAAGAATGATGCTGCGCTCTTCGTTTCGCAATCCGGTGAAACCGCCGACACGCTCGCGGCCTTGCGGTATTGCAAGAGTGTTGGCGCACCGACTCTGGCAGTGGTCAATGTCGCGGAATCGTCGATGGTCCGCGAGGCGGATGTTGTCGCCTTGACGGATGCGGGTCCGGAAATCGGTGTTGCGTCTACAAAAGCCTTTACGGCGCAGCTGGCGGCTCTGGCCTGCATGTCGATCGGAGCGGGGCGGGCGCGTGGCGTCATTGACGAGGCATCAGAGCAGGCTTTCGTGCGGACCTTGCTCGAGGTGCCGCGTCAGATCAATGCGGTACTGGCGATAGAGCCGAAGATCGAGCAGATCGCCCACCGTCTGACCTCGGCGCGAGAAGTCCTGTATTTAGGCCGCGGCGTGAATCACCCCCTGGCTCTCGAAGGCGCGTTGAAGCTAAAGGAAATCAGCTACATACACGCGGAGGGCTATGCCGCAGGGGAGCTCAAGCACGGGCCGATTGCGCTGGTGGAGGAAGGCATGACAGTTGTTGTCACCGCGCCGCATGATGCGCTATTCCCCAAAATCCTTTCCAATATCCAGGAGGTGGCTGCTCGCGGGGGTGAGGTGATCCTGATCACTGATGCGCGCGGTGCAGAGGAGGCGAACGGTGCCGCAGCAGAACTTGTCGTCATGCCGGACAGTCCGGAATTTGTTCGGCCGATCCTTACTGCCATCCCGCTCCAGCTGCTCGCTTATCACATCGCAGCGCTCAAAGGCACAGACGTGGACCAACCGAGAAACCTCGCCAAATCGGTAACGGTCGAGTGAGTGGCAAGGCGATGTGCCGGCGCGCCTGCGAACAGGAGGAGGTTCGGTGTGTAATTGACTCGGTGTCCCTTCGAACACGATGGACATCCCGGAGCGTGTCATTTAGGCCAGCGATGATCTCCCCACAGCCACACCTCTGCAGCGAAAACCCATGAACATTCAGTCGAGACGGTATGACCTTCACGCTGCCAGTGGTGTCCTCGGCTTCGTGAAGGATCTGTGGGCCGGCCTGGCAATGGTCGAATTATGGCGGACTTTCGCTTGGGATGAGATTCAGCAGCGCTATCGCCGCAGCATGCTCGGCGTTTCCTGGATTATCCTGTCATTCCTGATGTTCGTCGGTGGGGTATCATTCTTCTTCTCGGCCCTGTCGGGTCGGGAACTTGAAAGCTTCATTGTTTATGTGGCGCTCGGTTATGCGGCCTTCATTTTCATCTCTGGAAACTTCATTGACGGCTGTCAGGTCTTCACCTCGTCCCATGTGTGGATCAAGGCTTTGTCCCTGCCATATTCCGTACACGTCTACCGGAGCCTGTTCAGGTCACTCTTGATTTTTGCGCTACAGATGGTGGTGGTCATTCCGCTCATGATCTGGTCCGGCTGGGTGCCTGGTCTGCTGACGCTGCTCGTTGTTCCGACTCTTGTGCTCTATGTCGTGAATGCTGTCGCGGTTCAGTACCTGTTAGGACTTATCTCTGCGCGTTATGAGGATGTAGGCCATCTGGTGACGTCCATTACGCGCCTGTTGATCTTTGTCACGCCGATCCTCTGGGTGCGCGAAGGTCTTGATGGTGCCCGGGCGTTTGCGGCTGACCTGAACCCGCTCACACACTATGTTGAGATCTTTCGCGCACCGCTTTTGGGGGAGATGCCAAGAATGACCAGCTGGGCTGTTGTGATTGGCGTCACGTTTGCGATCTGGCTGGCGGCAGCACTGTGTGCCGCCGTTTTCCGCCGCCGTTTGCCCTATTGGTTGTAAGTTCCGCTGATGTCTCACATTCTCGTCCAAGACCTCGCGGTCACCTACCCGCTGTTCAATCGCGCGCGCAGTTCGCTTGATACCCAGACTGCTCCGCTGGATGCCGGGGAGGATTTTGGTGGAACCCAGCGACTGGTGCGGGACAAGCGCGGCTACATAAAGGGTGTCCGCGCTCTGGATGGCGTGTCCTTTGAAGTCGAGCAGGGCGAACGGATAGGCCTTGTCGGTGCCAATGGGTCCGGCAAGACGACACTCCTGCAAGTGCTTGCGGGCATTTATCCGCCGGAAGAAGGTTTCGTCACGGTCGAGGGGCGAACAACGAGTCTCGTGAACATTAATCTGGGCATGCGCAGCGAGGCGACGGGCAATCAGAACATCACCTTGCGGGGATTGGCATCAGGGCGAAAACGGTCAGAGGTCGAAGCGCGACGGGCAGAGATTGCTGCCTTTGCAGGTCTGGGCGAGTTTATCGATCTGCCGGTGGACACATACTCGGCCGGTATGCGGATGCGGTTGAATTTTGCGATTGCGACCGCATTTGAACCGGACGTCCTCATTCTGGACGAGTGGCTGTCGGCGGGCGATGCCAAGTTTCGCAAAGCGGCCAGTGAACGTATGTCCACCTTTGTCGGTCGTGCTGGAATTTTGGTCCTCGCGTCCCATAGTGCGAGCCTGTTGCAGGCGAATTGCACGCGCGGCCTTTGGCTGCATGACGGGCGTGTCAGAATGGACGCGCCGATAGATGATGTTCTGGCCGCCTATGAAGCGAGCGGCAAGAGCCAGACGGCTGCACAGGAATAAGTGCAGGACAATCAGGGCTGTGGCGGTATTGTCTTTATCGCAGAATTGAATCCCGCCGGAGCTTGTCGCAAGTGACTGCCAATATTCCCAATGCCCGAGAGAAACTGGTCGATTTCGTCCGTCAGCTCGGTCGGCGGCTGGGGCTTTCCACACAGACCCGATCGCCCAAGAAGCTTGAGGCATTCAGGGTGCTGAAGCGCAGGGGCGTGCGGGTCGATGCTGTCGTTGACGTTGGAGTCCTCCACGGGACCTCGGAGCTGATCGATCATTTCCCGCGTGTGCATCATTACCTCTTTGAACCAGTCGACGAGTGCAGGGATGCTATCGAGCGCGTCTATGCCGGGCTGGACTTCACCCTTTTCCAGAAGGCCGTTGGGAGCGGGGATAGTGTCGCGACGATGCGCATCCTGGGAGAAGCGGGCTCGTTGAATTCCAGTGCCCATGTCGATCTGGCTGAGGGTGGGCGCGAGGCGCGTGCCATCGAAGTCGTCGCACTCGATTCAGTGGCTGCCAAATTCGGGCCGGTACGGAATTGTCTGCTGAAAATCGATACCGACGGCAACGAGGTCAGCGTGCTCGACGGGGCGCGTAGTTTCCTGTCGAGTTGCGCGGTTATCGTTGTTGAGGTGACCCAAGCCAATCTGGCTGAGGTGGTTGCGCGTTTAACCGCGGAGGGTTTCAGTATATTTGATATTGTCGAGCCGTGCTATTTTGACGAAGCATTGTGGCAGGTTGATGTAATATTTCTTAATAATAAATCGCACTCAGAGTTGTTCGACACAATTACAGATAACGACTTCGATAAAGATAAGTACAAGATATTCAAATAATAGTCACATGTTGCTGAATATGGCTTCTTCTTCTGAATCGTATATCGGATTCAATGCAATCCGCGAGTGCCGCCGCTCGAATGTATATTCATTTTTTCTAAGCGTGACGGTGTAATTTTCCGTCAGAAGCGTGAAGTACTGACCACCAAGATAGCCATCGACCGCTTCTTCGCTGCCGGGCTCATTCATTGTTACCGTTACGTACCATCCTTGGATTTCTTCGGGCACGCCCATTCCTGACTGAACCAGGCTTGAGACGGTGCCATTGACCTCCCGAGCCTCCACAAACCGCTCAATACGCAGCGTGGCCGATGTGATCTGCTGAAGCATTGAGTAGAGTGGTGCGAGGGCGAGTGCCAGCAATGCGACCGCCGCCAAGGCTTCGATCACGCTGAACCCGCGTCGCAGATTTTTGGTTTTCGACGTCACGGCGAGCTCAAGCCAGTCCTGCAAACAAAGCTGCCGCACCGTAGCCTAGCCCCAGACCTGGTACAAACGCGATCCGCGTCGGGGACGATGATCGCCATGGGCGTGCCAGCACGAGCGTTGCGGCGACCGCGGCCAGAAGGGCGGAAGGCAGGTGGCCGGGTTCGATCCAGAGGCCACAGGCGGCCGCAAAGAGTATATCCCCAAGGCCGAGCGTTGCTCCGGCCTTGGCGGCTGATGTCAATGCACCGGCCAAACCAAGGATCGCGGCTGAACCAATCGCTGCAGGGATGGCACTCAACCAGCTTCCATCGAGCGAGGCTGCCGCCAATCCGGTTGCGGCGATGATGAGGGAGTTCACATCATGCACACGCCGGACGGTAAGGTCGAGTGATGCCGCCGCCGCGCCGGCGCCGCAGGCCAGCGCGAAGAGAAGGCTGTCTGAAAGGCTGCCTGAGAGGCCAGCATAGCTACCAGCCAGCAATATCGCAGCCAGCAGCGGCGCTCTAAGCGCGAATCGCCGCCGGCGGCGACGCCAGATCAAGGCGGCGGGTCCAAATGCCAAAGTCGCCAGGCCGGCGCTCAATCCGGCCATGAGACAGTAAGCGAGGCTTGCCGCATCCGACATCACTCGTCGGGCGTGCTCACCTGCATCGGACGTTCATGCTGCAAGAATGTTTGGCCCGCACCGATCCTGGATACGAAAGCGTCATTGATTTCGCCGCGGAAGGCATCGACGATCCTTTGCCGATCTGTTCGGTCGTTCAGGATAAAGGGTGTCACGAGAACCAGCAGCACACGTTGGTCATTGCTGAAGGTTTCGGTTTTGAAGAGATTGCCGAGCAGGGGGATGTCCTGGAGCAGTGGCACGCCAGTGGAGCCGCGATTGACCGTTTCGCTGATCAATCCACCCAGCACAGCCGTTTGGCCATCCTGCAGGGTAATCGACGAGGTCATCCTGCGATTGGAAATGATGGGACTGCCGATGGCCTGATTGGGGTTCTCATCGGCCGAACTGACTTCCTGCGTGATGGCGAGGTCGATCCGGTTACTGCTGAACACCCGCGGTTCGACAGTCAGGAGCACGCCGGTTGATCGGTACTGGATCGACTGCAGGATATCGGTGGAGCCGGAATCCTGGGTGTTGGCCGCTCGTTGGGACGTGATGATGGGTACATCGGTACCCACTTGCACTTCTGCGGACTCGCCCGAGCGCGCGACGACACGAGGCGTGGACAGGATGTTGACCGCAGAATTGCTCGCATTGGCCGCCGCTTCGATGTCGACTTGCCCGGACCGGACAACAGCGGAGAGCCCGCCGCTCGACAGGCCAAGCGCGTCCTGGGTACCGATCTGCACATCCCCGCCCAGTGTATTTAGAAAGAATTCCAGGCCGAAACGCGTGCTGTCACTGAACACCACTTCGGCGATGGTTACCTCGACAAGGACTTCCGCGACAGGTGTGTCCAGTTGTTGCAGCAGACGGGTGAGATCGTCGTACTCATTCCGCGAACCGGTGAAAATGAGCCGGTTGCCGAAAGTGTCGACTGCCAGGCGGGAGTTGAGCGATCCGCCGGACGCATTCCGGTCCCCGCCCGCCTCCGTCTCGGGGCCGCTTGTCTGGCGTGAAGCCTCGCCCAGTACGGTGCGCAGAACGCCGGCGAGCTCTTCGGCGTCAGTGTTTTGCACCTGGTAGACGTAGGAACGGGCCCCGTCTTCACGCTCGGCCGCGTCTTCCAACCGACGCGCCGTCGCGATCAGATGCGCCAGCGTGTCGTCATTATGGGCGAAGACCAGGATCTGGTTGGTCTGGTCCAGGGCAAGCATGGACAGGGGCCGAACCTGGCGCGTGCCGAGCCCGACCTGATAGCCCTCCAGGGAGAGGATATCGACGAGCGCTTGTGCCAGCTCGGAAGCGTCCCAATTGCGCGGTGAGAGCGTCACGGCGGCGGCGCCGGCAAAGCGCGCCTGGTCGAGTTGGCCGATCAGCTGCATGGCGGCATCCACGCGGTCCGACAAGCCCGTGAGGGACATGGAATTGATGTCTCGTCGGACCTGGATCGACAATTCCTGTTGATCGGGAAAGGCCTGACGCAGGATGGCGTCCATTTCCGCGGCGTCCGAATAATCGAACTCCACAAACTGGATCACGGGGCGCAATGGCGCTGACACGCCGGCGCGGGCGCGGGCGCGGATGATTTGCGGCATATTGCTGCGCAGGTCGCTGCGTTCGACGACAAGCGCCATCCCGTCCTGGACCTCGATGGCAAGGCCGTACTCGGCGAGTGCGGCGCCGAACAGGCCAAGGAAGGTGTCTGGCTCCATATCCCGGACGCTGCGCAAGGCGACGATGTCGTCGCGGTCGGCAACACCGGGACCGAGCGCGTAGGGCACGCCGAGGATTTCGCCCAGCGCCGTGTCGATAAAGGCTGGAAGCGGTTGCGCAGGCAGGGTGGCATTGATCGCGGGACCGGCGGGAGACAATGTTGCGCTGAGCGCGCCGGCACCGGCGATGCCGCTGGAACTACCCGGCACGATCCGCCGTGTGGTGACCAGTTCAGACATGTCAGGCGTGTCGGCCCCGGCGCTGGCTTCTGTATCCGCTGCGCTTGCGGCGACTTGCCTTTCAAGTTCGGCGCGGCGATCCCCAAAGACCGGATTCAGGTGGGAGTCCGGGGAGAATGCGGCAGTCGAACACCCTGAAAGGAGGAGAAAACCCATCGAGCTGAGGGTGATTGTCCTGAAATGAGTCATCACTGCCCTACATTGTTAGGTACAAATACATCGATTGTCCGGATTTCCCCGTGCCGCTCCAGCAAGAGCGTTCTCGGGCTTATCTCGGCAATCATCCAGCCGTCAAATAGTTCCTCGCCGGGCACGAAGATGTCGACCAGGTTCGCCTCACCTGACGCATGGATCCGCCACTCGGATTCGCGCCGCACGAGGGCGCGGATGTCGGGCAGGCGCGCGGCAATGGCCGCGGCCAGACCGTCCGAGGCCGCAGGGTCCGGGGCATCGGGGTCAATCGCGTCCCCATTGAGCGCGGCGAGGGTTTGGGCGGCAGGAAACAAATTGGTCTGACCCAGGCGCTGAACCAGTGTCTCGACATCGGCGCCGTCCGGACCGTCAAGCGGGTTGAGGGCGCGGGACTGACCGGTCAGGCGCGCGGCTGTCGGGGACGGTGGCAGCAGGAGGCCGGCGGCAGCAGCCAGCGCGCAGGCCAGCCCCGCGGCGCCAAATCTCAGCTGCATGAGGGACATCATGACGCCCCTCCTTCGATGATAGCGGGTGCGATCAGGCGGATGGTGACCGGCCGGTTGCGACCACCCCACACCACCTCCGCCGGTCGCAGATCGCCTTCGGCCTGGGTGACAGCTTCCAGGAATGTGGCGAAGCCGCCGCCATTGCTGCGGGCGGTCATCTCAACCTCGAACAGGACCGCCCCGCCGGACAGGGGTTCGCTGCGCAGTACGGACACCCGGGGCGTGGCAAGCCGGGAGACCCGCGCGGCATTCTCCACCGCACCCAGGATCTGGGCGCTGGCCAGGCCGGTCGTCGCGCCGCGCCAAAAGCGCGATTCCGCGGCGTCCACCTCGGCTCGCGCTGCTTCCAGGACGGTGTTCCAGTCGCGCTGTTCCAGGGCGGCTTCCCGCCCGGCAAGTTCGGTGCGGACCGTGGCCAATTGCTGGACCAGGCGCGTGTTGCGGGCACTCAGATCCATCGCGGCCACAATGCCCGCCAGGGCCACAAGCACGATCAGGCCGAGCCTGGCCCGGACGGTCAGGCTGTCGGACGCGCGTTGCAAGGTTGTCGACAAAAGGCTCATGCCGGGGTCTCCGCCTGGGTCTCGGACGGCGCGACAAGGTCGGCCTGAACCTCCCATTGGCCTTGCGTGCGGGCCCGCTGGATCCCGACATTGGCGAGCGAGGGCGCGCTTTCCAGACGGCGGACAATCTCGGCCGGGTCGACATCGGATCCGGCGGCGACGACCGCGTCGACCCGGCCCGGCGTGATGGCAAAGCTTTCCAGTCGGCCGTCGACGGCCTGGGCGGCTTCGGCGAGATCGGTCACCGGGATGAGCGGGTGAACGAGATCGAGCGCGGACCGGTATTCGTCCAGCCGGGCCGTGCTGGCCTGGTAGGCCTGCAGCGCATCGAACTGGGCCGAGCTCTCGGCGACGACGCTGCCCAGGGCGGACCGGGCCGTATGCAGATCATAGGACAGCCGGGCCTGTGTGCCGGCGGCGTGCAGCAGGGGGGCGCCGACCAGGAGCAGCGCGGCGAGGGCGGCGTGCAACGGTGTCAGGCGAGTGGCCCAGCTGCGGGCCTGGTCCTGCATCCTGTCGGCGGCGGAGATCGGCGCACTGTCAGCATCGGAGGCCGGCGCGGCGCAACTGCGCACGAAGATATCAATCTCGGCCTGGCTCGGCTGGCGCGACCAGAAGCGGCTGGCGAATAATTCGCCTTCGCGTTTCAGCTGGCCTTCATATCCGTCCTGCAATTCGCGCAGGCGGAACCCGTCACCCCAGTGACTGTCAGCCTGGCCATCGACCTGTCCGTCACCTTGCGCGGTGATGGCGGGCTCCGGCACGATCCAGGCGGTCTCCGGCACACCCAGGCGGGTCAGCAGGGCGCGGTCCCAGGACCAGGCCGCGGCATGGCGACGACCCCAGACGATGAAGAGGCCGGGATCGGCGAAGGGCGCCCGATTGCGGGCCGCCAGTTCGACGGCGCGGCGCACCCGGTCATCGACCCGTCCGGCCGGTCTTTCAATGCGTTCAAAATGAAGCAGGGCGCGGCTGACGACATGGCGTTCGCCGGCCAGAATCGCGCGCGCCAGCGCACCAGCCGGGCGCGGCGCCAGGCCGGCGGCGGACACGCGGCGGTCAACCGGCTTGAGGAAGTTCATCAAGCGCGTCGGCCTCTTCGACATGGAACGCCCCCTCGACAATCGATCCGCCCACAACATACGAAAACGCAATCTCATAGGGTTTGTACAGGTTTGCGAGCGTCAGGTCGATCCGCGTCAACTGTATGTATTCGGCGTCGGGACGATGGGTGATGATCAGAAAGCTGGGCCCGGGCAGGGCGGAATTGTCATTGAAGGGATCGAGACCTTCCAGCCCGTCAATTCCGAAATCCTCATACCGCACCAGCCGGTCGCGATCCTCCAGCGCCTCCATGGCGCGGTCGAGCTGGCGCACATCACCGCCGACCAGCTGGCGCAACAGGTATTCCGGCACCAGGCGCGCGCCCATGGCCGACTGGCCGCCGGCGAAGGCAAACAGATCCATCAGGCGCGGATCGGCGCACCAATCCACCTCTTCACGCCAGCCCAGCGCGCCGCACGCGTCCGAGGCGGCGGACAGCGGGGCATTGCGGGGCGTCCGGCCAGCCGGATAATCGGCGGCCTCGGCGCCGCCCAGCAAGCGCCGGTCATCCTCGTCGATAAAGTCGACCAGGCGTGCCGCCAGTCTTTGTGCATCAGCCCGCTCCAGGCCGAGCGCCAGCAATAGCGCCTGCGACGCCGGGCCGGGATCATCGCCAAGATTGACCAGCCCGTTCGTACCGACCAGACGCACCACGACCGGACCATGGGCACCGGCATGAAGATAGGGCGTGCCGGTCGCCGAGAGGGGCTCGCCGCCAATCCCGAAGCCGCCACTGATCGGATCCGGATCGCGCGTCCCGCCAACGCGCACGGAGGACAGCCCCATGGGTTCGGTCAGCAGAAGGCGCAGGATATCTGTCTCCGCGGCCTCGAAATCGGCCAGGGATTCCTCGCGCGCGCTGATCCGGGCGAAGACCGAATTGGCGGCACTCATCACCGTATAGGCGGCACCGAGCAGGAGCGCGATAACGGCAATCGTCCACAGCGCCAGCGGGAAGACATAGCCGCGACGCGCCCGGCGCGATATCCGCCTGCGGACCTCGCTCACAAGATCTCCTCCAGGTCGCGGCCCCGTATCGGCGGTGCATTCCAGCCTGTCGATGTGATCGCCCACAAGACCTGATCTTCGGCATCGACGATCATGACAAGTGTCGGTGGGGGGCGATAATAATCATACCAGGGATCAAAACCGGCCTCCGGTGGCCAAGCGTCGAGGGCTTCGGCCGGTTCGCGATCATAGAGCCGCGAGAGGGACTGATAGGCGAAGCGAAATTCGAGGTCTTGCGCGTCGAATCGCATCGCCACGATCCCGTTTGTGAGCGTGCTGTCTTCGCGTGGCCCGGTGCGTTCATTGCCGTCACCGGCCGGTTGCCCGACTTCCTGATAAACCAGCGCGGTGCCACCCGCCTCCGGCTGCAGGGTCAGGACGAACCGCGTCGGCAAGCCATGCGGCGTCAGTACCGGGCGCCGTGTCGTGCCGGAAATGCGCGTCGTGCTGCCTGTATAGGCACCCGGTGAGTCCAGATAATCAGCGACGGAGGCTGCCAGGGCGTCGCTGACCGCTTCCCGCGAGAACTCGGTCTCCAGCGCCCCGGCGAGCGCGATGTCAATCCCCGCCGTGCCGCGCGCCACGGCCATGATCGACTGCAACAGAACCAGCGACGTGATCGAGGCGATCACCAGAGCGATCAGGGTTTCCAGAAGGGTGAATCCGCGGGTCATTACGTCCTAGGATGAAGCCAGGCTGCATGGTATAACCACGCCGATTTGGTCGGTCCAGCAAGCATGGCGGGTTTTACCGGGCTCGCTTGTCCATGTTAGGGATCGGGTCTGGACCTGATCGGTGATCGGGACGTATGACCTGATCTTGCAAGCTCCGGATCAGGTTTGGAAAAGCCGGATCGGGTATCAAAATTGATGTGTGACAAAATTGATGTGTGACAAAATTGATGTGTGACAAAATTGATGTGTGACAAAATTGATGTGTGACAGTGTGACAGGATTGGCCATGCGGGTATCAATGCGGATTGCAAAACGGGTCTCAAACCGGATATCGAACCTCTTTTCCGGGCCAGAGAGCGGGCCAGAGAGCGGGCCAGTGAACGGGCCAGCGAACGGGCCAGCGAAACAGCGCCTGCATATGCAGGCCGGCTATTCCCTGATGGAAGTCCTGATCGCCGTGGCCATCATCGCCACCCTGGCCGCCCTGGTGGCGCCGCGCCTGTTCGGCCAGCTCGACAGTTCCAAACAGGCCGCGGCCCTCACCCAGATCCGCATGGTCGAGACCGCGCTCGATACCATGCGGCTCGACCTCGGCCGCTATCCCAGCCAGGACGAGGGCCTGCTGCTGCTGGTTGCGCCCAGCGCCGATGTCGGCGCCAGCTGGAACGGTCCCTATATGGATGGCGGCCTGCCGCAGGACCCCTGGGGCACGCCCTATCAATACGAGGCCACGGAGGACCTCTCCCGCCGCGGCCGCGTCATCAGTCTCGGAGCCGACGCCGCGACGGGCGGTGAGGGGCTCAATGCCGATATCGACCCGCGCCGTGCCACCCCGTCCGGCGGCGATGTCGGCTAGGGCAGGCGGGTGAGACCTGATCGCGCGATCCCCGCTTATCCGTGTCCACGTCATCAAGGCCCGCGCAAGGTCGGCTGCAATCCTTCGCGCCAGCGGCGCCGGCCTTGCGCAGGGCAATCCGGTTACAGTCTTCTTGAAGTCCTCATAGCCATGGCGATCCTGGCCCTCGCCGTCGCCATGTCCATCCCCTCCATGTCCGCCATGTATGAGCGACACCAGGTGCGCCAGGCCTTCGCCGCTCTCAATGCCTGGATCCTCGAAGAGCGCACGACCGCGCGCCTCGCCGGCCAAGCCGCCGATTATCCAGCCGGTCTGATCACGGCCGCGGGCGCGGACATGCCGGACGGCTGGACCGCAGAATGGCTCGAACCCTGGCGCGTCCATCCCTCCGGTGCCTGCGCTGCAGCCCGCATCCGCATCGCCTCGCCCCGTGACCGCATCTGGGAGCGCATCCTGCAGGCTCCGGCCTGCCGCGCGAATTTCCGGGTTTGAAACGGGCAAGTGTGATGGCGATCACAGGCTGCACACCTCGGCTTGGACACTTCACGGGTCGCCGCTGCGCGCGATCATGGCTTTTGGGCCACATATGGACAGTTGATTAAGGCCGGTTAACCGCGGGTTCGGCCCCCCAACGGCCTATGAACCGCGTGCAAAACCAGTTGTTTGTCGAATATATAACAAGACTGTGTTGAATGCGCAGCACCCGCCATTGAATGCCTTTTTCTCGCCCGATTTACAGTTGACACCCCGGTGGTGATGGGCTTTCTTCTCCCCGAGCGTCACGGGGGTTCTCGGGCGCGAAAGGTCCATAGGGGAGGTCTGGGTGTGACGCTACGGCAAGCGCCCTGTCTACTAAGCCTAGACCTGGATCGTTTGATAACCGTCGTGGCTGCTGTCATGGCCATGACTAAATTGTGTAGGAAAGAGGGGATTTCCCTATGAAACTGGTTCAACTTCTTAGCGGCGCTGCCGCAGTGGCTCTTATTGCCGGGGCTGCAAGCGCTCAGACTGTGTCCGTTGATGCCGTCGCTGGCGATTTTATCGGCCAGACCGTCATGAGCGAACGTACGGGTGCCCTCTCGGGCGACGTGGTTCTTGATATGACTCTCGATGGCGTTTTTGCTGCCATGGGTGCCGGCGGTCAGGTCCAGGTCGATGTGGCGCTGACCAACGCAACGTTCTCGGGCATCGTTCCGGCAAATGCGTGGAACGCTGCGACCGACACGGATTGCAGTTTTGGGGCGCCTTCTCTCGGCGGTGGTGCGGGTGGCACTTCGGTGCGTTTTGTCAACCAAAACCAGATCAACCTTTGCGATGCCGCTCTGGGTGTACTCGGTAGCGCCGATGACGGCTTCCTCACCCTGCCGCTGTCCGTGACGACGCTTGGTCAGGACGTTTCCGTCACCGTGACTTTCACGCCGATCGCTGATGCGGGTGGCTATACTGGTGCGGCGGAAATCGAAAGTCTGCTGAGCTTCACGCAGGCCTACAACTTCACCATCGCGGCTGGTGCTGCTAGTTCGGGCTTGTTCGACGCGATCGGCGACGACCTGCTGGGAACGGGTGAGATCGGTTCGATCAGCTTGGCTGCTCTGCCGGTGGGTGTGCGTGAGGATCTTGCTACTCCGGTCGCTGGTTTTGCAACCGCGTCGACCGGTGGTGTGATCACGGTGACGTTCCCGTCTGGCGCCGATGGCATTGGCTCGGTAACGTACAAAGCTGGCGGCGGTGACGTGGCCTGCGCCCAAGGCGTCGCTCCGGCTGATAACGAGTTCACCTGCGCGCTCTCGACCGCAAACGTCGACGCGATGGTCGCTGGTTCAGACCTGATCGACATCGCCGACGATGGCGATCCGCTCACCACGATTACGGTTCAGACGCCGACAGTTGAAGTCGCGTTCACCGATGCGGCGAGCTACGACGTGGCTGACGTTGCTGCTGCGAATGTCGGTGAACTGGAACTGGACGACAACGTAGGGGTTCGCGTTCCGCTTGGCCCGAACGGCGCTGCGAACTCGTTCCCGTGGACCAACCTGCGCTCGTCGGGTGGTACTCAGTCGAACTTCCGCATCACGGGTCTGCGTACAGATCTGGCGCAGGACTCTGACGAGTGCATCCGCGTTACCGTGTCCAACTCGAGCGATGCTCTTCCGGGCGCGGCCACTGCTTGCCTGGACGCCGCAGACGTGACCATCGCTGCGGATGGTGTTGCAGCTAGCACTTGGACGGCCAGCTTTAACTCGACGGCCGTTGCAAATGCTCTCGGCATCACGACGGAAGCCGTGAACGGCGATATCAGCTTCGACGTTGTGACCAACGACTCTGCTGCTGCGGGTGTTGGCGAAATCGCTCGCCTGTTGCTTAAGAACGGTATCGTGACGGGCACCGGCTTCGACAACTAAGTCGGGCTCTGCTCTACGAAATGGGAAGGGCGGCTTCGGCCGCCCTTCTTTTTTGTCTTCTTCTAAATGGTGACACGCACGCATTTCTTTCTAAATGGTGACACGCACGCATTTCCGCGAAACGGGTACGTTTCGCCGTTTCCCGTCCCGTCAGGTGACACGCACCCTCTAAATGGTGACACGCACAAATTTCCGCGAAACGGCTACGTGTCACTGTTTATCTAGGGTACGTGTCACTGTTTATCGTCATATCACCGTTCCCCGTCACGATTTATCCCTCGCGGCGCGGACGTCCCGGCGTTCCGGGACGGAGGCGGGTGGCGGACTTGGTCTCCAGATTCGCGATCCAGGACTTTTCGCCGAGCGGATAGCCGGTCTGCGTGAAATCGCCCAGCAGGATCTCCTCGCGCGGGCTTGTTCCCTCGGCGAGATAGCGCGGCCAGTCGGGGATGCGCGCAAGCCAGGGCGCCGCCTGCGTCAGTCCGTCGGGCCGTCCCTGATCGACATGAAAGCGCGCGCTCGACCACGCCCAATCCTGCGCCCGTGCGCACAGGCGCGCGGCGACCGGATTGTTCTCCACATAGCGCACCGCCGCCAGGGCATGCGCCTCGTCCATCGCGCAGGAGGCAAAACGGCCCTGCCATAAAAACCCGGTCCAGCCCTGGCGCGCATTGATGTGCCGGGTATAGCGCCAGTGCGCGCGGCCGACGGCCCTGGCGAGCGCCTCCGGCCGCGACGGCTCCAGCACGAGATGCACATAATTGGGCATCAGGCACCAGGCCCAGCAACGCACCCCGTGCACCGCGCAGGCCGAGGCCATCAGATCGCGGTACAGCGCATAGTCCGCATCCCCAAAGAAGGTCCGCTGACGCCGGTTTCCCCGCTGGGTCACATGATGCGGAAAACCGGGCAGGACGATACGGGCGCGGCGAGTCATGCCCTGAAGTTAGTGGTAAAGATCGTTCCGTGCAACATCAGCGTGTATTTGAAAAAAAGGGAGGAAGATAAATGGTGCGTGTCACCATCTATCGTCACCGATTATCTCGTTTACCTGCGGGCCGCGCGTCAGTGGCGGGGCTTGCCACGCGGGCGGCGGCGCGGTCTAACTTCGGGCAGGAGCCCGGCCGGGCGTTTTCCGGCCGCCATGCAGGGTTGGGATCATGGATCGACGCCGGATCGGGGAATTGCTTGTTGAGGCGGGCGCCATCGCACCGTCCGATATCGAGCAGGCGCTGGCCTATCAGCGCGAGACGCCGGTCCTGTTCGGCCAGGCCCTCCTGCGTCTCGGTGCGGTGGCTGAGGAGCGCCTGCTCGCGGTCCTGTCTGTCCAGCTCGGCCTGCCCCTGCTTGCGCCGGCCGCCCTGCCGCGCGACGAGGCCGTCTACGCCTTCGCGCCCGCCGCCCTGGACCTGCCGATCCGCTGGCTGGCCGAGAAGGGCGCGGTACTGTGGTGGAGCATGATCGGGGACGACACCTTCGCCGCCCTCGACAGCGAGGTTGCCGCCCGACCCTCTGTCGACGCCGTCCGGCTGGTCGCTTTCGCCCGCAATCCGCTCGATCCCGGTCTCAACGAACGACTCGGCGCGGCCTGGCCCGGCGAGACGCAATTTCTGCTCGGCGCCAACCGCCTGCTGGAAAGCGCGCTCGCCCGCCTGCAGTCGGCCGGGGCGCGGACCCGCCAGAGCGCGCTGACCGATGTCGAGCGCCTGCGCGAAATGGCCGAGGAGGCGCCGGTCATCGATTTCGTCAATGCCGTCTTCGAGGACGCCCTGCGCGATGGTGCCAGCGACATTCATATCGAACCCTTCGAGCATGAATTCCAGGTCCGCTTTCGCGTCGATGGAGTTCTGAACCTGATGCAGACGCAGCCGAAAGCGCGTTTCGATGCCGTCGCCTCCCGCATCAAACTCGTCTCGGCCATGGACATCGCCGAGCGCCGCCTGCCCCAGGATGGTCGCCAGACCGTGCGATTTGCCGGTCAGGACATCGATCTCCGCGTTTCCTCCCTGCCCGGCGCCTGGGGGGAGAGCCTTGTCCTGCGCTTGCTGCGCAAACGCCAGGAACTCCCCTCGCTGGACGGGCTGGGCCTCGTGGGCCGGCAGCGCCGCGTCTTCGACCGGGTGATCCGCGAGCCCAACGGCGTCATCCTGGTCACCGGCCCCACCGGGTCGGGCAAGTCGACCACGCTCTATCGCGCCCTGGAACTGGTCAATGACGGCCAGCGCAAGATCATCACCATCGAGGACCCGGTGGAATACGATATGGACGGGGTCACCCAAGTGCAGGCGCGCGCCGACATCGGCTATGACTTCGCCCGCGGCTTGCGTGCCATCCTGCGCCAGGACCCCGACGTGATCATGATCGGCGAGATCCGCGATGGCGAAACCGCGCGCATCGCCATCCAGGCGGCCCTGACCGGCCACCTCGTCTTCTCGACCCTGCACACCAATACCGCACTGGGCGCCATCGAACGTCTGACCGATCTGGGCGTCGAACCCTTTCTCGTCTCAGCCTCGCTGCGCGGTCTCATTGCCCAGCGCCTGTTGCGCCGACTCTGTCCGGATTGTTCCGTCGCAGCTACCAGCGATGAGGTCGCCGCCGCTGAGGGCCTCCTCGATGCGGCTCGCGAGCGCGGCGTGCAATGGCCTGCCGACGCCTTTGAAGACACGGCCCACTGGCGCGTTCCTGTCGGTTGCGATTCGTGTCGCGGCCAGGGCTATTCCGGCCGCATCGCGGTCTATGAAGCCACCGCGATTGACGGCGCCGTCAAGGAAGCCATCGCCCACGGCGCTGGCCAGGCCGAAATACTTGCCGCCGCGCGTGGCGCGGGCTTCCTGTCTATGCTTGAAGATGGTCTGCTGAAAGCGCGTGCCGGCATAACTTCGGTCTCCGAGGCCATGCGGGTGCTCGGCGGCGGCGCTCGCGAGACCCGCCCCGACACGGTTCGGGCATAAGGGGCGGCGCGCAACATGGCCAGCTTCCTTTACAAGGGCTTGAAACGCGACGGCGCCTCAGTGGAAGGTCGGATCAGCGCCGGCGACGCAGACGACGCAGTCAGCCAGCTACGGGCCCAGGGCATTCTCGCCTATGAGATTGGCTTGGTCGACGGGGAGGGACGGCGATATGATCGCAAGAGCGCCCGCCCGAAGGACCGCCACCGATTCATCCGCCAGCTGGCCACCCTCCTGCGGGCCGGCTCGCCCCTGCTGGCGACCTTCGATGCCCTGCTGGAGGAAGAGCCGTGCCGCGAACTCTCAGAGCAGATGCGCGCTATCCGCACAGACCTGCGCGGTGGTGGGCGCCTATCCAATGCACTCGCCCGCCATATGCCGACCCTGCCCGATTATGCGCCGCGCCTTGTCGAGCTCGGCGAGGCTACAGGCTCGCTGGACACTCGCCTTAACGAGGTCGCCAGCCAGATGGAACGTGATCTCACATCCGCCGAGGAAGTGCGCAATGCGCTCGCCTATCCCGGCTTCCTCGCCGTTGCCGGTACGGGCGCGGTGATCTTCATCTTTATGTTCGTCGTGCCGCGTTTTTCCGCCCTGCTGGAAAACGCGGAGAGCGAAATCCCGGCCATTTCCCGCATCGTTCTCGGCATTGGCGAATTCTTCAATGCCAATGTCCCGCTAGTCCTGGGCGGGGCGGCCCTGCTGGCGCTGGGCGCTGTGCAGATATGGCGCGCGCCGGCCACACGCCGGGCAGCAACCGCGGTCGCCTTTCGTCTTCCCGTGCTTGGCCGCTTCCTTGAAGCCAGCGACACGGCTCGCTGGGCGCGGGTCACCGGAACGGCCTTGGCAGCCGGCGCCGCCCTGATCGATGCCCTCGCCCTCGCGGAACGCGGCGTCCTGTCACCGCGTCGTCGTGAGGGTCTGGAACAGGCCCGCCGGGCCGTCCGCTCTGGTGAAATGCTGGAAACCGCTCTGCGCGCCCACACCAATACCGACGCCATGACGCTCAATCTGGTGCGGACCGGGCGCCTGTCCGGGGCGCTCGCCGAGATGCTGCTCTTCGTGGCGGAGGCGGGCGAGCAAGAATCCCGGAATCTGGCGAAGCGTCTCACCTCACTCGCCGAACCTCTTGCCATCGCCTTTATCGCCTCGGTCATTGGCCTGATTGTGATCAGCCTCGTCCTGGCGATGTCGAGCCTTTACAGTATCGACATCATCTGACACCGACTCACAACCAGCCTTCATCCTTGCAGTAGGCGAGTTGATCGTCGCGAAAGCAGGATAAATCCTGTTCGCGCCACCGGCCACGACTGTCCGGCGACGATACATTGCGACAGGCCAGTTCGAGTCGAGTATCGGTGATCTTAATTCCCAACGCCCGGCAGGCACTGTGCAGCGTCTCGACCGGCGCTTCGACGAAGCGCTCGTAGTTGAGGCTCGCCGTGCGTCCGCCATGGCGGCGCTCCCGCACCGTTTGTGCCTGCCGGGCATGGATCCAGACATCCAGCTGCGCGGCGGGCAATGATCCGCTCCGCTCGGCCGATATGCCCAGCGCCTCCCCCCAACGCTTGAGCTGGTTGGTGTTGCTGGAAAACGCCATGTCGAGGGGATGTCGGTGCACGAAGAGAAAGGCGGCATCCGGCCATGCGGTCAGGATGTCATCAGCGAACATGTGGGTATTGGGTTCCTTAACGAGGAAAGCACGCCCCTCAGCCGCTGCATTCCTCTCCGTCACCACGTCGGTCAGTTGATCGAGTGGCGCGGCTTCCGGGTGGTGCCCGGATTCCGTCACGGCGCGCAACACGCCCAGACGATGACCGATCGAGGGGAGGGGGGATGCCATCCAGTCGGTCCGGACGAAGAGATAGGTGAAGTCCAGGCAGTCGCGGGAGCGATTGAGCGCCGGGCCGTGCACATATCCCAGGCGTTCAAAGGCTTCCGCAACCGCGCGTGTCCCCGAACCTCCGAGCGCGCCGATCACCATGGCATGCGGTTCGAGCTGCATTGTTTCGGTCATCGACTCCGTCTTCCTTCAACCGCACCGGATGCCTGCTGCGGCGCCTCGTCCTCGCTTGCCTCATCCGCTAACCTGCGCCGCGACTGACAGGGTGCAAAGTCCGGGGGGAGACGGCAATGAGTGACAACACCTGCTATATCGTTTTGGGCATGCATCGAAGTGGCACCAGTGCGCTTGCCGGAACGCTGATGGAAGCCGGTGTGTATCTGGGTCGCGTCCTGGACAAGAGTATTACCCGCAATCCAAAAGGGCTGCAGGAACCCCCCGCCGTGCTTTACATGCAAGAGGACCTGCTCAAGGCCAATGGCGGGAGCTGGAACGAGCCGCCGGAGCAGGTGGAGTGGTTTCCGATGCATGCGGCGGTCAGGGATCTGTTCATCGAGTCACGTGACGGTGAGGCCTGCTGGGGCTTCAAGGACCCGCGCACCCTTCTGACACTCGAGGGGTGGCTCAAAGTCCTCCCCAACGCCCGACCGCTCGGGATATTCCGCCACCCCATGGCGGTTGCACGCTCGCTGGAGAGCCGCAACGGATTTCCGATCGAGAAGGGGTTGGCGATCTGGCATGCGTATAATTCACGCTTGCTGGACTGGCAGACGCGGCTGGATTTCCCGATCGTTCAGTGCCTGCCGGAGACGGTCGCCATGCAAGCCAAGCTGCAAAGCCTGCTTCAGGCGCTGGGACTGGTCACGGAGCAACCGCTGGAATTCTTCGACGCCTCTCTGCAAACCGTCCGTGAAACCGAAGATGACAGGCTGCCCGACCCGGTCCAGAGCGTTTGGAGAGGCTTGCTTGATCGCGCGCTCTGAAACCCGGTTCTGCCCGCTATCCACCCGGCTTTTCCCCAAGTTCAAGGGCGCTGATGCCTATGCGCTGACCGGGATTGCCGCGCGTTGCGACTGGGTTGTGCTGAGTGATCGGGACGAACCCCGGGTCGCGGACCGACTCCGCATCGATATCGCCAATGTCCGAACGGTATTCGTCTCGCTCCGGTCACATGAGGTCGCGCTCGAGCATTTTCTCGACCATGTGCTGCCAAGGCTGACAGCACCCTTCGTGCTGGTGAGCGGGTCGGAGGATGTGACCCTGCCGAACCAGACCGACCAGCGCTGGCCCGCCATGCCGGCAGCCTTGCGTGATCGGCTGTTGGAGGCGCTCAATAATCCTCTCCTGGTTCAATGGTTTTGTGAGAATCTCGACGAGGCGGCCCACCCGAAACTCCGTCCCCTTCCGCTCGGCATGGTCTTTCCCGAGGCCGGAGCCGACACTGTCCTCGCAGTGCCTGAATGGGGCGAAGCAGGCCAACGTCATCGGCGCATCCTGTGCGCTCATCGAGTCCGAGATGGTTCTCAGTGGGAAATTCGGAAAAAGGTAACCGCGCTGGCGAAGGCCCACTGGCGCAGCTTCGTGACGGTCCTCGAGGATCCGGTCGCTGAAGACGAATTCGAGGCGCTGATCCGGGCCCACGCCTTTGTCCTTTGCGTGGAAGGCGGTGGCCTCGATCCGTCGCCCAAGGCTTGGCAGACACTACTGAATGGCGCTGTTCCGATCATACGAAAGACACCGGTCGCGGCCGCATATGCTGACTTTCCGCTCGTCCAGGTCGATGCTTGGCAGGCGGATGCGCTAAGCGCCGGAAAGCTCGATGAGTGGTTCGAAGTCCATTTCCGAAGCGGTCGTGTCAATGCGCGGCGTCAGGAAGTTATCAACAGGCTCGGACTTGATTACTGGTGGGCGCAGATCGAGGCCTGCTTGCCGGATACCGATCGATAGACACCGGCTCAGCACTCAACGTGAGGGGATGTTCTCTTCGTTGGCGAGGAACCAGTGATAAGCGTCAGCCAGGCCATCGCGCAGGCTGATCGAGGGTTGCCAGCCGAGGGCCCGAATTTTGTCGGCGCTCATCAGCTTGCGCGGCGTACCGTCAGGCTTGCTCGTGTCCTTCGTCAGCTCGCCCTTGAAGCCGACAACATCCATGACCAGGTGGGCCAATTCCCCGATCGGAAGGTCTACACCCGAACCGACATTTATATGTCCAGCGTCCGAGTAGACCTTCATCAGGTGCACAAGCGCATCCGCGCAATCATCGACGTGGAGAAATTCCCGACGCGGCGTCCCGCTGCCCCAGATTTCCATTGATTCCGCCTTGTCGACCTTCGCGTCATGGGCCTTGCGAATAAGCGCCGGGATGACGTGGGAATTCATCGGGTGGTAATTGTCGCCCGGGCCGTAGAGATTAGTCGGCATGGCGGAGATGAAATCCACGCCGTACTGCTTGCGATAGGATTGGCAGAGCTTGACGCCGGCGATCTTGGCGATCGCATACCACTCATTGGTGGGCTCAAGCGCGCCGGTGAGCAGGGCCTCTTCCTGTATCGGTTGTTCGGCGAATTTCGGGTAGATGCAGGATGATCCCAAGAAAAGCAGCTTCTCAGTACCCGCCTGATAGCAGGCGTGGATGATGTTGGAAGCGATCATCAAATTCTGATAGAGAAACTCAGCCGGATAACTGTCATTCGCATAAATCCCGCCCACCTTGGCTGCGGGAATGAACACCGCGTCCGGGCGCGTGTTTTTGACCCAGGCTGCGGTCGCCGCCTGATCGGTGAGATCGAGCTGGGCGCGAGTCGCCGTCAGGATTTCAGTCGGCTCTTCCTGCTTCAGGCGTCTGACAAGCGCGGAACCCACCATCCCCCGATGGCCGGCAACCCAAACGCGTTTGCCTGTGAGCGAATACATCGGATCAGACATCGCCGTGATTGGAGCGGTAGGCTGCCTCAGTGGCGATCACCTTCAGATCGCTCCGGACCATTTCGCTGACCAGCTCGGGGAAGGGGGTTGTATGCTTCCAGCCCAGTTTCTCCTTCGCTTTGGTTGGGTCACCGATCAGGAGATCGACTTCGGTCGGCCGGTAATACCGCGGATCGACGGCCACCAGCTCACGGCCGGTTGCGGCGCAGCGACCGGTCTCGGACTCGCCGGCCCCTACCCATTCCAAGGTGATATCGATTTCCTTGAATGCCAGCTCCACGAATTCGCGAACCGTGTGCGTTTCTCCGGTTGCCAGTACAAAATCGTCGGCTGAGGCGTGCTGCACGATCCGCCACATTCCCTCCACATAGTCTCTTGCATGTCCCCAATCGCGTTGGGCATCAAGATTACCGAGATAAAGCTTGGCCTGGCGCTTCTGGTGCATGGCTGCAACCGCACGCGTGATCTTGCGCGTGACAAAGGTTTCACCGCGGGTCGGGCCTTCATGATTGAAGAGAATTCCGTTTGACGCGTGCATCCCATAGGCTTCGCGATAATTCACCGTGATCCAGTAAGCATAGAGCTTCGCGGCGGCATAGGGGCTGCGGGGGTAGAAAGGAGTGGTTTCGGATTGAGGAACCTCTTGCACCAGCCCGTAGAGTTCCGAGGTTGAGGCTTGATAGAAGCGGGCCTTGTCTTGCAGATCGAGGATGCGAATCGCTTCCAGCAGGCGAAGCGCGCCTATGGCGTCGGCATTGGCTGTATATTCAGGAGCTTCGAAGCTCACCTTCACGTGGCTCTGGGCCGCCAGATTGTAGATTTCGTCTGGCTGAATTTGCTGCACCAAGCGGATCAGGTTGGTCGAGTCGGTCATGTCACCGTAGTGCATGAAGAAACGGGTCTCACCCTCATGCGGATCAACATAGAGATGATCAACGCGCTGGGAGTTGAAGGACGAGGCCCTGCGCTTCAGTCCGTGAACTTCATAGCCTTTGCTAAGCAAGAGCTCGGCCAGATAGGCGCCGTCCTGCCCGGTCACGCCGGTAATAAGTGCACGCTTTATCATGAAGTTCCCGGAACTTGTTCATGGTGGTTGGATCGTGGACATCCCTGTTAAACTGTCACCCATTTGAAAACAAGCGCCGCGCCTGCTAACGCAGGCCATCGGCACACCGTCGAGCGGTGGTGGACTGGGGTTCGCGGCCTTGTTGCCCGCATCCGATTGGAGTATCGGATTATTTCAACACGTTGAGAAAGGGCGTCAACTTGTATTATTCGGTCGCGCATTCGGAACTTGTTAACGGGGATGGCGCGCACCTCGCCCATCTCGGCGAAGCGGTGACCTTCAATCACAACGCACTTTACAATTGCATTCGAGAGAGCTCGGGGTCGCGCCTTGTCATTTTGGCCGCACCTGTCGCTCGACTTTACGCGGCGTGCTTGGCAGACGGCTTGGGAGTCGATGAGGCGCACGACTGGGTTTCTACCCGGGTGAAGGAGATGCTGAATCTGTTTCGGCACGCGCGGCGTCAGATCCTCATCCTGCCCAGCGAGATAGGCTGGCTTTCCGGAGACATCGTATCGCGCGCTGTCCAGGCCTATTTCGATGACAGCGCGCAACCCGTTTTTCGTGTTCGACTGGACGACATGCCCGAGCTTTTACCGGTTTCGCTTCTCCACCAACTGGTTGGCAGGGCGGCCGTAGATGCCAGCCCGCTCCTGACCCGTCTCGACCAGGAATTGCGAGCAAGCATGGGATGCGTCGAGCGTGACGCCGAAGTGCTGGAGCAGGAGGTTGCGGTCTCATTGAGCGGCCTCACCGAGCTGATCGAGCGTGTCGGCTCGGCCAACCAGACGCCCGCGGGTGTCGGCGAAGGGCCCGTGACGGCACTGGATGCCCAGCGAGCATTGGTCGCCGACCTGCAGGATGCGCTCCTCGAATGCCAGTCAGAGCTCGAATGGTACCACCGGTTGGCGTCGCGTCAGGGGGGGGGGCTCGAGCAGAGGCGGATTGAGCAAGAACGGGATGCGGCAATCAGGGAGCGGGATCGACTGCGTGCGGAGAGCGCCGAACAGGCATTCCATCTGGAATGGTCTAGGCGGGACGCGGAACAATTGCGCGACGCGTTGAAACAGACACGAAACTCGACCTCATGGAAGGTGACGGCGCCCTTGCGCATGTTTCGCGGCGGTTCCGTGGCGGACGAGGGCGTTGAGTAATGCAAGGATTGTTCGGCGTCGAAACGGCAAACTTCGGTCTGGTCGTTCATATTGGGTGCGGCGATGATGCGGGCCGCTTCTGGCAGGGTCGTGTTGACGACCTTGTTCTGGTGGAGCCTGACCCTCAGCGCGCCAATGCTGTGCGGAAATGGCTCGATGGCGGCGGATCTGGAAAGCTTGTCGAGGCAGCGGTAGCGGAGCGAAACGGCGACGGTTCCTTTCGTCGAACGAGCTTTGGCGATCTGAATAGTCTGCGCGTGCCGACCGGGGCCATGACTTTGTTTCCGGGACTCCGAAGTCTCGAAAGCGTGCCGGTAAAGCTGATTCAACCCAGAAACCTTTTGGCAGCCCGCGGGGCCGGGGTGTCGAGCGGGCGATCAGCGCTGGTCGTAGATGCACCGTCAGAAGTTCTGCTCGTATTGTCGGACCTCGATGAGGCGGGCTTGCTTGATGACTTCGACACGGTCGTCATTCGAGTCGCCGCGGTACAGCTTCACGAAGGTGGCGCTGATCTGGAGCAGGTTGAAGCCTGGCTCACAGAGAGCCAGCGCCGAATTGTCTGGGAATCCGATCCCGCTGATCCGGATGTTCGTTTCGCGCTCGTCGAGAAGGACTGGAAGACGTGCAACCTGCGGAATGAAAGGCGTGCGCTTGAGCTCGAGACGATCGTATCGGAATTGCGACATTCCTATTCCCGGGTGTCCGAAGAAAACCGGGCCAGTCTCGACCACTTGAATGAGGAGGTGGGCGCCTTGACCGCGGCGCGGGATCAAGCACGTGCCGAGGCGCAGGCTGCCCAGTCGTCGCTGGATTCGATGACGCATGAGCGCGATGCGCTGAGTGAGGAATTGGATCGACTGCGGACGGAGCATGACGAGGCCACGCAGGCTGCCCAGTCGTCGCTGGATTCGATGACGCATGAGCGCGATGCGCTGAATGAGGAATTGGATCGACTGCGGACGGAGCATGACGAGGCCACGCAGGCTGCCCAGTCGTCGCTGGATTCGATGACGCATGAGCGCGATGCGCTCAAGGAAGAAATGGTGGCTCAGCAGGAGGCGAATTCCAAGGCTGCTGAGTCGGCCAAAAACGACCTTGAGACCCTGAAACAGCAAGTGAATGAGTTGAAGGCTGCACGTGACCAAACTGCGAAAGACGCCCAGGCGAACCTCGCAGCGTTTGAAACCATGCGGAGCGAGCGTGATCGGCTGAAGGCAGAGCTGGATGCCGCCCGGCATCGCTATGATGATCAAGACCAGTCTACAAAGCGGTTGAGTGCGGAAATTGATGCGCTACGCGACGACAATCGACTGTCGTTGCGGATCCAGCGGATTGCTCAGGCCGATCTGGCTGACCTGCAAGACCGATACGCGATGCTGGCTGACGAGAAGCGCCAGTTGGAGCAATTCCTGGATGGTCTTGCGCAGAAGGTAATCGAGTCGGAGGAGAAAGAACCGCTGCCAGCTCCCAAGCGCATAGCCGGTCGGACAAGGGCCGCTTCGAAGTCCACGCCGAAGCGTGCAGGAGCAAAAAGCCGGGCGAAGCCTTCATGAGTGCATTATTGCCTCATTCCGGTGCTCCGTCCGCCGTGGATTTTGGCGACCTTGCACGGTCGCCGATGGCTGCGTTCGGTCGGATGAGCGAGGCCGAGCTTCGGAGCGTGTCGGAATTCCTGAAAGCGCGCCCCAAGTATGATCTGACGCCGATTCGTACTGTTCATCATTTTGCCTGCACAGGCGGCACACTGATTGCCAGAGGGCTACAATCGCAACCAAACGCCCTATTGTTGAGTGAAGTGGACCCGCTCAGCACCATCCAGCTGAATACGCAGCGCTCGCGGTTTGCCCCGACAGACCCGATCCTGCTGGCGCGGGGCGCGCTCAGCCCGATTGATGAAGACACGGCGGTGGAGATGTTTTGTGCATCGATGAAGGCATTGCACGGACGGATGCACCGAATCGGGCGGCGCTTGATTTTGCGTGATCATGCCCATTCACAATTCTGTACCGACGCGGATTGGGAAGGGCGGCCGACATTGGCGGCCATGCTGGCTGACTGGTTTCCACTGCGATCGATCGTGACCGTTCGGCATCCCATTGATTCCTATCTTGCGCTTGATCGCAATGATTGGCGGCATTTTTCACCGTTTTCGCTCGAGGAATACGCGCGCCGCTACTTGGCATTTCTCTCTGCGTATCAGAATATTGCAATCGTCCGCTATGAGCGGTTTGTGTCAGATCCGGATGAGACGATGCGTGAGATCTGCCGACATCTCGAACTTGCCTACAATCCGGACTGGAAAGCGCTGATTTCGGTTATGCGACTGTCCGGCGATAGTGGCAGGAGCGGCGACAAGATCGCACCGCGTTCGCGGCGGGACTACTCCGATGAGCTTGTCGTGGAAGCCGAGGCGAGCGGCGCTTATCAGGATCTCTGCCTGCAATTGGGCTATGACGCTGAGCTGGATAGGGCGGAACATGCCTATTGACGACGAGGCCAGATTCGCTTTCCTCGCGGTGATGATGGCCAATAAACATGCCCGAAGGGGGAAGTAGTGCCGATTTCTTTGTTCATGCCGTATTTCAAGCCATCCGATCCGGCGCGCGAGAAGGAACTGGTCCTCTGTCTGGAAAAGAACCGGGCGAATGATCTGATTTCTCATATTTATCTGATGATTGATGATGATGCGGCTGTCGATCAGTCAGATGGGCGGGTCACCGTGTTGCGGATGGACCGCAGGCCGACCTATGAGGATTGGACGCGACTCTCCGAGGCGTATTGTCCCAAGGATATATCGGTGCTTGCCAATGCCGATATCTATTTTGATGAAACGCTGAGCCTTCTCGAGCCTGTGTTTGATGCCGACCCGACGGGGTTTGTCGCATTGAGCCGGCATGAATTGTCGGGCAATGAAACCAGCCTGCATCCCAATCCGCATTGGTCGCAGGATACCTGGGCCTACTGGCCGGCGCACGCGTCCAACCCGGACCGTGATCGGTGCCTGAACTTCCCGCTGGGCGTACCGCGGTGCGACAACAAAGTGGCTTACACCTTCGCCGTCTATGGCCACGCCATCTACAATCCTTGCCGCGAGGTTCGAAGCATTCACGTCCATGAAACCGGGTTGAGAACCTACGACAAGAAGGGAGACCTTCGCATTGTCGGCGGCACGGCTATGGTTCATGCCAGTGAAGGCCTGACAGACCCGGCTGCGCTGGACATTGAAGTCTGGCCCGTACGATCAACACATTTTCGAGATGCCAAGATCAACAAGTCTCTCGAGCGCTGGGCGAGTGAGCGGGGAACTTCGCTCCCCCCTGTCCGGCCGATCGAACCGGGTGCGGTCGATGCTCCGCTGCGCGCGAAGGCACAGTCTGCTATATGGGTCGAGACAGCACCGCTTGCCGTGCCATCGCGGGACGGAGATCTGTACGTCGACCGGAATATTGTCGCATACGATGCGCACTGGCAGCATCCAGCCATCACCGAACAGCACGCATTCTCCCAGATCAGGTTGCTCGCGATGCGTGGCGGGAATGCCGCTTACCTCGGGTTTCCATGGGCAACCCTGATCGATGTTAGCAATCACAACAAGGGTGATACGGAACGTCTCTCGGCCCTCCAATCCGGTCTTGAAAGCGCTGCGCGGGCCGTTTCGGGCTACAAGCAGGTCATTACGGTTTGTCAGCATATCCACATGCTGAACTTCCCTGAGTTGTTCGAAGCGGCGGGTGTGACCGATGTATTCTGGTCACATGCTACCCACGGCCGGATCCGTTTCGGTGACGATCGGGGGTTGGCCATCCATCCATTCCCGCTCTACCCGGTTCAGATCCCGGAAGGCCCGGAGATACCGATTGAGGAGCGGCCCTATCTGTTCTCCTTCGTCGGCGCCAAGGCGACCCCGATCTATCTCACCCAGTCGCGGACATTCCTGATCGAGGAGCTGGCCGAACACCCGCGGGGTCTCGTTCAGGATCGTGAAACCTGGCATTACAACAAGATCGTCTATGACCATCAGGTCCTGGCGCGCGCGCAGAGCAGTGCGGGGCTGATTGATAAGAACGCGTCTGAAGAGTTCAAACAGGTCATGGCTCAGACGCAGTTCGCCCTCTGCCCGTCGGGTACCGGCCCGAACTCGATCCGTCTTTGGGAAACCATTTGCAGCGGTGCCATCCCGGTTGTGCTCGCCGACACCTACAAGGCTCCCGGCTCCCAATCGATCTGGGAACAGGCCGTGATCCAATGCGGTGAAGATCGTCAGAGCATCAGCCAATTGCCGGGGCGTCTCGAGGCAATCGCAGCCGATACCGAAGCCCTGCGCCGGCGCAGGGCCGCGCTGAAAATACTTGCTGCCCGCTATGGCCGAACCAATTTCGTCCCTGACGTGCTCAAGGCCCTGCAATCAGCCTAGATTGGCTCGCAGGCACCGATGGTAGCGGGAAGACACGAATAAAGATCAGGATTGGATTTGAATATGTCGACTCACGACCCGATTTTCTCAGAATTTGATGTCATCGACGTCGAAACTGATGGTGCGAGCATCTATGATTTCCTCGGGGTCGGGACCTAGGTTCGCTTCAAGAAGGGCTGGTCCCGGTTCGCGCCGAAAGCGGGCAAACGATTCAGCGCCAAGCTGCCGGTATTGAATGAGCACTATCTTGACTGGGTTGCGGTGCTCGAGAGCGTGGCGCGCGCGAAAGGCGTTTATAGGTTCGTCGAGCTGGGTGCGGGCTGGGGGACTTGGTCGTCCACCGCCCTCGCAGCTGTGCGACAACGGCGCGAGATTCACGATGTTGAAGCGGTAGCAGTCGAAGCCGATCTCACTCATTGGCAATGGATGGAAGACCATTTCCGCAAAAATGGTCTGCTTACCGCGGGGGTTCATCTCATTCATGGTGCGGTCAGCGCAGAGCTGGGCGAGATATCATTTCCTGTGATCGAGAATCCGGACGAGGACTTTGGCGCGTCACTCCGTGGGACGGCGACGGCTCCAAAATATGTCACGGTACGCGCCTACACGATTGAAGAGTTGTTGAACCGGATGTCTGGCCCTGCTGATTTCATGCATGTCGACATTCAGGGCGCCGAATATGATACGGTCCCGCAGGTAATCGGCGTTCTGAATGATCGCGTGAAAACGGTTCTCATTGGCACACATTTGTCATCAGACGGACATCACTCGATGGTCACACTGTTTCGGAATGCTGGATGGCGGATCCGAATGGACGTAAGCGTTCGGTGAACCCGCCCTTGTCTAGATTTCCGGTATCGCGAGTCTATGGGCTCGCGGTCGGGTGGTAGTGCCCACTAGCGTTCATCGTGGGCATTATCGGAGAGGGACATGGCGGGAGTTACGGGGCGCCGGTATTGGAGCCTGGAAGAGAAGCGGGCGATCGTGGCGGAGAGTTTCGAAGTCGGCATGTCGATCGCTGGTGTGGCGCGGCGTCACGACATGAACGCCAACCTGATCAGTACCTGGCGCCGCGATCCGCGCTTTAACCCGAGCCTGGCCGAGGGCGCCTTGCCTGAAGCCGAGCCGGTCTTCCTGCCGGTTGAGATCGGGACCGAAGCCTTTGCGCCCATCGCCATGGGGTCTCGCACTGATGCGACTTTGCCGGCCACTGATCCACCTGCATCGCCCAGCCCGATCGAGATCGCGCTGGTGTGCGGTACGCGGCTACGCGTTGAGAGCCATGTCGAAGAAGCCGCGCTGACGCGGGTGATCCGGGCGATCGGAGCAGCAGCATGATCCCGGTTCCTGCCGAGACGCGGGTCTGGCTGGCTGGCGGGGTGACGGATATGCGCAAGGGGTTTAACGGGCTGGCCGCACTGGCCGAGAGTAAGCTCAGCGAAGATCCTCATTCCGGTCAGATCTTCATCTTCCGGGGCCGGCGCGGTGATCTGGTGAAGATCATCTGGTGGGATGGCCAGGGGGCGTGCCTCTTCTCCAAGCGGCTGGAGCGGGGGCGGTTTGTCTGGCCGTCTGCGGCCGACGGCAAGGTGGCGCTCGGCCGGGCGCAGCTAGCGATGTTGCTGGAGGGCATCGACTGGCGCATGCCGCAGCACACCTGGAGGCCCTTGGTGGCGGGTTGAAGTGTCTATAAAGTATAGACGCATATCATTGTATTTATTGTACTAAATTGCCGATTTTCGATTCACATCACGCTGCGGCTCAGATAGATGTTGAGCCCATGATCACCGCGCCAAGCCAGCTTCCCGATGACATCGACGCCCTCAAGGGCGCGGTCGGTATGCTCGAGCGCGAGCTCTATAATCGCGATCTTCTCATCGAGAAGCTCAAGCATCAACTGGCCGGACTGCGCCGCCACCAGTTCGGTTCCCGCTCGGAACGCCTCGATCAGCTTGAGATGCGGCTGGAGGACGAGGAGATCGCCGAGGCCGCTGAGGCACCAGCGGTTGGGACCGAAGTCGAGACCGGGTCAGCGCAGGCGCACGAACCGGCCAAGCCCAGCCGCAAGTCCTTGCCCGATCACCTGCCGCGTCATGACGAGATCCTCTCGCCCGGCGAGGCCTGTCTATCCTGCGGCGGCGGGCTCAAGCCGCTGGGCGAGGATATAACCGAAGAACTGGAATACGTACCGGGGCGCTTTGTTGTGAACCGCATCAAACGCCCGCGCATGGCGTGCACGTGCTGCGAGCGCATGCACCAGGCCCCACTGCCTTCACGCCCCATCGAGAAGGGCCGTCCCGGACCGGGGCTCCTGGCGCATGTCCTCATCTCCAAGTATGGCGATCACCTGCCGCTTTACCGCCAGAGCCAGATCTATGCCCGCGAAGGCATCGAGCTGGAACGCTCCACCCTGGCCGGATGGGTGGGACAGTCCGCGCGGCTGCTGGAACCGCTGGCCGAAGCCATCGGGCGCCATGTCCGCCAGGGCCAGGCCATCTTCGCCGATGATACCCCCATGAAGATGCTCGCTCCGGGCAAGGGGCGCACCGCCACCGCCCGCATGTGGGCGTATGTCCGTGATGAGCACGGCTGGTCGGGCAGTGCCCCGCCCGCGGCCCATTATCGCTTCTCAACAGATCGCAAGGGCGAACATCCTGCCGATCATCTGGCCGGCTATCGCGGGTTCATGCATGCCGATGGCTATGCCGGGTTCAACCGGCTCTACGACACCGGCCAGATCACCGAGGTGGCCTGCATGGCCCATATCCGGCGTAAGTTCGTGGATGTGCAAACGGTGTCCGGCTCGGCCATCGCCCAGGAGGCGGTTGAACGCATTGCCCGGCTTTATGCGATCGAAAAGGCGATCCGCGGCAAACCGCCGGACGAACGCGCCGCGGTACGCCAGGCCCGATCAAGACCCGTGTTCGAGGACCTCGACGCCTGGCTGCAGACCCAGCTCACCCGGATATCCGGCAAGACGCCTCTTGCCGCAGCGATCCGCTATGGTCTCACGCGGATGAAAAAGCTGGAACCCTGGCTCCACCACGGCGTCACCGAGCTCGATAATAATACCGCGGAGCGCGCCATCCGACCCCTGGCGGTCGGGCGAAAGAACTACCTCTTCGTCGGCTCGCCCAGCGGCGGTAAGTCCGCGGCGATCGCCTATACCCTCATCGAGACAGCCAAGCTCAACGATGTCGATCCGCAATCCTGGCTCACCGATGTCCTCGCCAACATCGCCGACACCAAGATCACTCGCCTTGAAGACCTCATGCCCTGGTCTTACGCTCAGCGAAACTGAGCGTAAGACAGGTGCGTCGCCCCTGGTAGGGCGGGTTGGCCGGACGGTTACGACCTATGTGCGCGACGAGCGGGCCTGGGCCGGTGAGGCGCCGCCGGCGGCCTATTATCGCTTCACCCCGGACAGGAAGGGCGAGCACCCGGTCGAGCACCTGGCGGGATATAGAGGCTTCATGCATGCCGACGGCTATGCCGGATTCAACGCGCTCTACGACACCGGCGAGATTACCGAAGTCGCCTGCATGGCGCATATCCGGCGCAAGTTCGTCGACGTGCACAAGGCCTCCGGCTCGGCGATCGCCGAAGAGGCCATCCAGCGCATCGCCCGGCTCTACGCCATCGAGAAGGCCATCCGCGGCAAGCCGCTGGACGAGCGCGCCGCGGTGAGACAGGCCCGGTCGCGGCCGATCTTCGAGGCGTTCGACACCTGGCTCGCGACCCAACTGACCCGGATATCCGGTAAGACGCCTCTCGCCGCGGCGATCCGCTATGCCCTCACGCGCATGAAGCGGCTTGAGCCGTGGCTGGCGCATGGCGTCACGGAACTGGACAACAACGCTGCCGAGCGCGCCATGCGCCCGGTCGCCCTGGGCCGCAAGAACTTTCTGTTCGCCGGCTCGATGAAGGGCGGCCACGCAGCAGCTTGCCTCTACACCCTGATCGAGACCGCCAAACTCAACGGCGTCGATCCCCAGGCCTGGCTCACCGACGTGCTCGCCCGCATCGCCGACACCAAAATCACCCTTCTCGACGACCTCCTGCCCTGGACCTACGCTCAGCGAGCCTGAGCGTAGGCGAGGCCGCTCTTCACCGGCAGGGCGGGTTCACCGGACGGTTTTGGAGGGCCAGCTCGTCCCGGCTCATTAGCGTCTGGCCACGGCCCTAGTCGATTGTAACTGACGGCAAGCTGCTGCAACGCTTGCCCAATGACCAGTAGTTGTGAATGAAACCATTTCGCCACGGAAGCGCTCTCCTTGAATCGGCGGAAGCAATATTCTCTCGATTTTTTCTGGACACGAAACAACCTAAGCGGCAGTCTGAGATGGCATGCTTAAAAGGAGGACCCTATGCGTGTACTGACCGTAGCGGAAATGGACTACGTGGCTGGTGGATATTACGATGGTAATCCGCCCGACAATCCCGATGGACCCGACCCAGACAATCCGGGGCCGTTTCCTCCGATTGAGGACAATCGGGATCTTATCGAGCCGGAAATTGGTGGGGGTCAAGGGGACAATGATGAAGGCGGGTTAACTGCTATTACAGCCTGCGCTATTCTCACCGCGCTGGGCGGCGATCCCGCGATAACCGCAGGCATTTGTATGCACGCACGTGATAACGAGACCGAAGGAAACTAGTCCTCGACTGGTGTTTCTGCTGAAATCTGAGCGGGCGCCGCGTGACACGCGGCGCCCGCTTCCAAATTGATGTGATAATGCCTTCCATGGCCCGATTTTGGATCATTATTTCTGCAGTGTTTTGTTGGGGATGTGATACTCCCGCTGCAGAGGAATTCACTGCTCTACTGCCATCGCAACACGATGCAGAATGTGACCCTCGAGCAAGCCCACCCCAGATCTGGCAATCCGGCCAGGAGGGCATGCTCTGTGGTGTCCTTGGGCGCACTGCAAGCGACTTCCTAGTTTCGCTTGAACCAGGTGAGCTTGAGTTCCTCACTGTCAGAAGTACGGGCGGTGATGGCATTCTGATCAATACGATAGTTGAGCAGATCAATAGTAAAGCCATTGCGGTGGCGTTCGACGGCATATGCATCTCGGCGTGCGTCGAGCTTTACGTAGGAGCGAACAAAGCGGTGCTCCGCGAGCGAGCGATCTTCGTTGCTCACTCCACATTAGGATATCGGCTGGAGCTCATTCGGCGCACCGCTGAGTGGGCGCAGGCAGAGCATCGGGCTGTCGCAGATGTCGGAGCAGAGTTCGAGAGAAGTTTTCAATTGGCGGCGACAATCCCGTGGAGATTTCATTTAGAAAGCACCGCTCTAGTGGAGCCAATTTGTGCCGGAGCGATCAACGATGGTGTCATATCATTGGTCGCGAACGGACGTACAGCGTTCGAGAGTACTCACCAGTACTGGTTGCCTTTAGCCGAAACGCTCCAACGATGGCGTGGCGACGATCATGAACAAGCAACCGTCCAGCTCTACGATGAAACATTGCCGGATCGCATGGTAGCGCAGTGGTCGTTCGTAGGCGGTATGAATCTCCGACATCCGTTGCCTGACAGCCAAGTCATCCTAGAAGGAGAGAAAATCGCTCGCTCGACGATAGGTCTATGTGTTGAAGAGGCTGATTAGTGGCACAAGAAAAATCCCTTGGTCACGATCTTTGACGAAGAGGATACTATGTATGTTGCAGTGTACCGGAAACGCTCTTCAAAATCATTGTGACCGATCAGGGACAGGCGGGCTTTCTCCTCGCGCACGTTGTCAGCTCGTTTCGAAGAGCACTGAGGCGGCGCCGCCGGAATTGCAATCTGCTCGACATCCGAAGCTTCGCTAGTTTCGCACCGCTAGCACCGGGTCCATTACCCATCGCCACAGCGGACGTTCGTCCACGATCACATCGGCGCTTAGCGTCATGCCGGGCTGGAGCGGCTGGGAGGAGCCATAGGCCGAGACACTCTGCCGGGCGAGATCCACGCTGAGCCGATAAACCGGTGCCTGGACGGAGATCGGCGCGGCGAGCTCGCTCGGAGACAGGGCCGAGGTTGAAAGGTCGGCCACGTGGCCCTCCACCGTTCCAAAACGCTGGTAGTTGAACGCATCGATCCGCAACCGGACGGCCTGGCCGGGTTCGACGAATCCCGCCGCGCTGGTCGGCACCAGGAGGTGGGCCCGCAGGACCTCACCCTCCGGCACCAAGGCGGCCAATGGCAGCTCGGGTCGGACTGCCAGCCCGATCGAGGCCTGGACGGACGTCACGCGGCCGGCGATCGGGGCGGAAATCGTGTACCCGGCTGCGCGTTCGAGATCGCGCCGGGCCTGCTCCAGTGCCGTTACGCTGTCTCGCGCCCGGGACAGTTCGAGATCGCGCCGGGTAGGCAACTGGGTTACCTGGTGGCGTACTTCACTCAACTGGCGTTCGCGTTCCAGCCGCTGACGCGCGATATCCTGAAGCACGCCTTGCGCATTGATCAGCGAGTTGCGGACGCGTTCGATAAGGCTGCAGCTGGTTGGAAAGGACATGCGGTCTTACGTCTTACGCTCAGCGAAACTGAGCGTAAGACAGGCCCAGCGTCATCGGTAGGGCGGGTTGGCCGGACGGTTACGAATGGACTATGAGCGTGGGCGTTTGTGCGAAACACCCTATGGCAAGATACAGCTCGGGGACGGCGCCGTGGTTGCGGAAAATCCGAAGTTCGTTCAGAGCAGATTCTGATCATTCGGGCTCATACCCTGCCGCAACTACTTCATCGCCGCAGGGTATGAGCCCGAATGATCAGAATCTGCTCTAGCGAGTGCGACTCACCGGTCTGTTCAATCGATGAAAAGATCACATAGACGAATGCCGCGGTTGCCACTCGCTGACAATTGTCCTGGGCGATACCTACCTTCAAGCCGAACCGGTTTGATCCCACCAGCACCTTCGATGTACTCGCCCTCGATGGTTAATCGGCCATCGGCATCGATAACGCCCCTCCAGCGCTCATATCGATCGTCGGATGGGGTGCCAATCTGGAAGCTGAATGCGCCGTTGGTTAGCGGGGCCTGGAATGTCCGCGTCGCGGCGGGCAGGTCCTCATTGATCGCTGCGCACTCCAAGCGAAGAGCCAGGATGGGGCTGACCGTTCCGGTTCTCGCTGGCAGTGCGGGGGTGTCCGGTTGGCCGACCGACCCGCGCAGCGCGGCGATCACGTCTGGCTGATTCAGTTCGATTTGCTGCGCGATCTGCTGCGCGAAATCCGGTCCTGTATGCGCGGCGTCCATGTAGATGAGCTGTTGATCGCCGAAGAGAGCCGGGCAGGTGTCCGTGCAAAATGCCGGCAGGACATCCATGAAAAAGGCCCCGTCGAACCGGCCGACAATGTCCTCAAGGAGGGCATTTTTCTCATGGGGATCGTACATGTGATAGCGGCTAAGATCCTGGTAGACTTGTGATCCTATGGGCGAGTCAAGCAACCCTGGGATGCTTTCGGAGTATTGAGGGCGCGCGCCGATCACGAAGACCTGCTTTCCAAGCGACGTGATGTATTCAATCGTACTTTCGATATTGATCGCACGCCAATGTCGCCAGTTGCTGACGAGCACGACTGCGGTAACGTCCTCACGGCTTGCCAAGACATCATATCGGTAGCGATTCAATTCCTGGCAGCTTTGCGGGCGGCTCGCGACACCCGGCTCCGGGTAGATAGGCAGGCAACCTCCACTGACGGCGCTGATCAATTGGTCCGGCGCTATCCAAGTCTCGATTAATGGTATGGTTTCTGCGCCATAGCTGTCCCCAATCAATATCACCTTCTGCCCCGCTGGTAGTGTGGGCAGGCAAGCGTCGACCATAAACTGATCGAACGGTTCGCCATAGGGAAGATGGCAACCCCGCGAGATGCGCCCCTGCCTGTAGCGGCGCGCACTGATCTCTCCAGCCAATTGGGTGAAGTGGTTTGCACCGAACTCGATCTCATTGCTGCTTTCCGCTGGTGTCGCGCCTGTATCCGCGATTTGTTGCTCGCTGACGGAAGGCGTGGCGGCAACGGGACCGCCATCCGCCGCATTCCGTTGCAGGAAAAAGGCCGAATAGGCCAGGGCGACGGCGGTAATTGTAGCGAGCGATGCCAAGCTCAGCCCAATCGCCTTTCCGGTCCGGTCGCCAAACTTGCGCCCGTACTGGCGCAAGGGCGTTTCGACCTGATGGTACAACAGGTCAGCGGCGGCGAAGCAGGCGAGGAGAATCAGCGCATCGATGACAATCGGTTTGTTGGGGCCAAGGTAGAATGAGGCGAACACCATGATCGGCCAATGAACCAGGTAGATGCTGTAGGCGCGTTTGCCGATCCAGGTGAACCAGCTTGAACCGATGGTGAGGCTAAGCGGTACGGTGTTGACATAGAGAATAAAAATCGATGCGCCGACCGTCGGGGCGAGCGCGGCGATAATGAAGTTATAGTCTTCACCGGAGGCGAAAACGGCACTGCCGACCATGATGACAAGGGAGACGAATCCGGCAGCACTGGCGGCCCCGTTTCCCGATTCGAACCAAGCCTGACGGTAAAAGTGTGCGCACGCGATCGATGCGCCGGCGGCGAACTGAAAGACCCTAGCGGGCATCAGGTAGAACATGGCTTGCGGATCAAACGAAAACAGGATCGCCGCAAAAGCTAGGGATGCAATGAACAGTAATGCATACCGGTAAAATTTGACTCCTACGGCAAAGACGATAAGTGCTGGCCAAGCAAGGTAAAATTGTTCTTCAACTGATAGCGACCAGTAGTGCAAAAACGGATTGCTTGATGAAATTGTGTCAAAATATCCAATATTGAAGTAATAGTAGATGTTTGAGGTCCACAGCGTCGAGGTCGCGAATGACCCAGTGAGTTCAGCGGTGCGATCTGAACCGAAAACATGCAAAGAGGCGATGTAGGTAATAAGCGCCGTGACGGTCGCTGCAGGCACCAGACGCGTTACACGTCTCCAGTAGAATTTACTGAAATTGAAAAATTTAGTGGTGCGCTCATTTATTATGTGACGAGAAATAATGTATCCGGATATTACAAAGAATATATCTACCCCTATAAAACCACCAGGCAAGTAGTTTTTGTTGAGGTGAAAAACCAATACCAAAATAATCGAAACTGCGCGTAATCCATCCAATGCGGGAATGTAATTAGAGGTGGTTCGCATCATTGATGGGCCTTGTATTTATTTGTCTAACGAATTCGACATTCTTATAGCGAAACTGCGCGCTCGATTTCATTTCCATCTTGGACACCGTCGTTGCCCGTGACGAGCGACGATTGAAGGTGTAACCGAATTTATATCGCCCCTGACCTGAGCCCTTCGGCTCCCTCGTTTATTTTGAGAGTCTGATGCTTTGATAGTCCACGGTTTGCGATCTGGCGAGGGTGCCGGGAGCGGAGCCCCTGCTTAGCTCGAGCGACCGGCACGCTGCGGGCGCCAGCCCGCCCAGGGATGAGTGAGGCCGGTGGTGGTTATAGTCATGCCTCCATCGCGGCAGCAGCTCTCGGGGCTGGGTCAATCAATCGGAAGTCCGCTCGTATAATTCATCGAGTTCAAGCTCAGCCATATGCCTGCTGAGTGTGGAGTTGGCGATCATCAGTCGCTCGTCGTTGATGGATCTGATCAGCGATTGGAGTATTCTCCGCACCTTGATGGCAATGGCGAGGGTCAGGCCAATCGACGCGCCAAGCCCAGCCGCCAGGGCGATCCAGATGGCCCAATTCGCAAATGTCGCGGCGGCGAGGAGGCTGGTCACACATAGAGCTGCACCGGCGACCAGAAAACGCCAGTTTCGACGCGCGACGCCGCGCCAGACGCTCGAAATCGGATTGACCGGATGGCGTGGGGCGGCGACCATTTCGGCTACATCTCGATGGTGAAGCGGTTCATGCCGCCGCAGTCCGCGTCGGGTGATGATCGGCGGGTCCGCTTGGGACAGCTCGGATTCAAATTCGAGGCGTGTTTCCGGTTCCAACAGGCGTGGGGATCTCGGTACAAGACTGCCGAATGTTTCGCGGAAATCCGGCGCAAGCTGGTCGAGTTCCCGTTTCAGCACAGTATCAACCTCCCGCATATAGCGAGCTCGGTCGACGTCAGAGCGCTGTCCTTCGCGGACGCGAAAACAGCCAAGCATGGACTCCACTGTATGAAGGTCGGCGTGACGGAAAAAGCGTGACCATAATTCAAAGTCGTTGGCGACCTTGAAGCGTGTGTCCAATAGGCCGCCCGCCTCATCCCACAGGCTGCGTCGCCAGAAGGTTGATTCCTGTTGGATCCAAAGGTGGTCGCCCGCAAGAAAGCGAAGTCTTGACCAGTGCTTGGTGGGGCCGACATAGGTCAGCTTGCTGGTTAGATCGCAAGTTGTCGGCAGTCCTGTGATCCATGAGACTTCCGGGTAGGTGGCAAAAATCCGGCCGACAATTGACAGGCAACCGGGCAAAAGAATGTCGTCGGAATTGATCCAGCCCATAATGTCGCCGCGCGGGGTCGAGAAGCCCTTGTTCAATGCATCGGCATGACCACCATCTGGTTCGATTACGATTTCTGAGAGCTGGTCGCGATATCGCGCCAAAATATCTATCGAACCATCGGTGCTACCCCCGTCTACGATCGCATAGTGGATGTTTGGGTAGTTCTGATCGAGAACCGACAGGAGCGTGTCTTCTAGGTAGTCGGCCCCGTTATAGTTCGGGGTGACCAGATGAATATTGGGGAGCGCCGCGTTCATCATGCGTGTTTTCGCCTAGTTTGAAGGGTGTGCGATGCGAGCGAGATGGTCGATTTGAGCGCGGACCAGTAGCCGGCGTGTCGACGGACCAAGTTGAATACTTCCGCCAACCTGTCAGGCGACACTGCGCCCGTTTTCGTGTCTCTGCCGACATAGACCTCCGAGTAGGTATCATTTGTGTGGAGAAATCGTGCTCCATTTCTATAAAGCCGGATCCACAAATCCCAATCCATCACGTAATGTAAGGATTTGTCGATGCCTTGAATGGAATTCAGCGCTGACCGCCGCACAAAGCAGGACGGTTGTGAGATGATGTTCGATCGGTAGAGCAGGTCTGACATGACCCCAATCTGATCATGGTGGCCAATGCATCGCCCCCGCCCGTCGATAAAATTCGACCGACCGTAGACAACATCTACGCCGGGATTGAATTCGAACAGGTCGTTAACCCGCTTGAGTGCGTCAGGCGTCAGGCGGTCATCACCATTTAGCCAAAAAACAACCGAGCCGTGGGTTTCGCGCCAACCTTCGTCTATCGCATCGGACTGGCCCTTGTCGGGTCCATGACGGCGATAGGCGAAAGGAAGTCGGCTTTCATCGGCGGCAAGGGCAACCCGCGCGTCGCCGGACGCATCCAGCAGCGCAACCGCAAGGGACACCTCTTGGGTGGCGAGGCTTTCAAAAGCCTTCGGGATGAAGGCATGCCAGGATCCGATTGGGACAGCTGCTGCAAAGGATATTGTTGAGGTCATTGCTGAGTCTTCTTGTGTGCGCCTGCACGAAACATAGAAAGGTCCACTTCCCTTCTTGAACTTCAGGTTATCCTAATCGCGAAACTGCGTGCGTAAAAAAGTCTGCGAAAAACACTTTACGGCCCGAGGGTCCAGACTCATTCATAGCCAGAAGGCGACGAGGATAGCGAGTGCGACGGCAAAGTGAACCGCCCCGGATTTCCCGGAGGCTGTTTGGTTTGAGTGTTACGCGGCTATGCCGGTTTGATCCAGGTTTTCGTAGTAGCGCTCTTCGGCCTCGGCCGGCGGGATGTTGCCGATCGGCTCGAGTATGCGGCGGTTATTGAACCAGTGGACCCATTCCAGGGTGGCGTATTCGACCGCTTCCAGCGAACGCCACGGGCCCCTTCGGTGGATAACCTCGGCCTTGTAGAGCCCGTTGATCGTCTCGGCCAAGGCGTTGTCGTAGCTGTCGCCCACGCTGCCCACGGAAGGCTCGACGCCAGCCTCGGCGAGCCGTTCGGTGTACTTGATCGAAACGTACTGGCTGCCGCGATCGGAATGATGGACGAGCCCGCCGCCGGACATCGGGCGGCGCTGATGCAACGCCTGCTCAAGGGCGTCCAGAACGAAGGCGGCATGGGCCGAGCGGCTGACGCGCCAGCCCACGATACGCCGGGCGTAGGCGTCGATGACAAACGCCACGTAGACAAAGCCGGTCCAGGTGGCGACATAGGTGAAGTCCGATACCCATAGCCGGTTCGGCGCGGATGGCTGGAACTGGCGGTTCACCCGGTCAAGCGGGCACGGCGCGCTCTTGTCACTCCTGGTGGTCTTTACCGGCTTGCCGCGGATGGCGCCAGCCAACCCCATCTCACGCATCAGCCGCTCCACCGTGCAGCGCGCCACGTCGAAGCCTTCGCGCCGCAGCTGACGCCAGACCTTGCGCACGCCGTACACCGCGAAGTTCTCCTCGAACACGCGCCGGACCTCCACTTTCAAGGCCGCGTCGCGCCTGGCCCGTGCCGGGCGTCTGTCCGGATCGCGCCGCCGGGCGACGTGCTCGCGATAGGTGGACGGGGCGATCGGCAATACCTTGCAGATCGGCTCGACGCCGTGCACCTCGCGATGATCGTCGATGAAGGCGATCATGGCCTGAACCGGCGGTCGAGCTCCGCCTGGGCAAAATAAGCGCTGGCCTTGCGCAATATCTCGTTGGCCTGACGCAGCTCGCGGTTCTCCCGCTCGAGCGCGCGGATCTTGTCGCGATCCTCGCTCGTCACCCCGGGCCGAGCCCCGCTGTCGCGTTCAGCCTGCCGGACCCAACGGCGCAGCGTCTCCGCCGTGCATCCGATCTTCGCCGCCACCGAGCCAATCGCTTCCCATTGCGAAGCATGATCGCTCTGATGATCCAGAACCAGCCGGACAGCCCGCTCGCGAACCTCCGCCGGATATCGTGTCGTATGTCGTTCCATGATGGCTCCTCCTTCTCACAGGTTGGAGCCTCCAGGAAACCCGGGGCGGTTCAAAGAGGAAGTTTCTGGCGAGTTTGTCATATCGGGTGGCGACACGCCTGAAGTCCTTGATGCGGCAGAAGGCGTTTTCGACGAGGTGGCGGTCACGGTATCTGGCCTTGTCATAGACGATCTTGCGCTTGCGATTGGAGCGGCCCGGGATGACGGGGACCTTTCCCGCCTGGCGCAGGCTCTTGCGGATCGCGTTGGCGTCATAGCCCTTGTCGGCGATGAGATAGCGTGCGCCTGCGGCGCGGTGCAGCAAGAGACCCGCCGCTTTCACGTCCGCCACATTGCCGGGCGTCAGTTCGAAGGCGTAGGGCCGCCCGAGCGTGTCTGTGAGGGCGTGGACCTTGGTCGTCTGTCCGCCGCGCGAAGGGCCGATCGCCTGAGTTTTCGCCCCCCTTTTCCGCCGTGGGCCGAGCGGTGCGCCTTGACGTAAGTGCTGTCGATGGAGGTCGATTTCGTGACCGCCCCGGACACCGCCAGAGCCTCCACGAGATCGGTCCAGAGGCGCCGGCGGGACCAGCGATTGAACCGGTTGTAGATCGTCGTCGAGGGACCGTATTCCGCCGGGCAATCACACCATCGGCAGCCCGGTTTCAGGACATGGAGGATGCCCGAGATCACACGCCGGTCATCGACACGCCGCGCGCCAGGCTGGTTGCTCGGGACATGCGGTTCAATCAGCGCCCATTGCGCATCGCTCAGCCAAAACAGGCGCGCCATCCAACATCCTCCAAAAGCCTCAAGCCATTGGAATCATGATTTGCAGCACCCTATCAATAGACTGATTGGGTTTTGAGCCTAGACAACTCGGTGCGCTTCAGAGTCCCAAGCAAGGAGCAGCCAAGAAACAGTAACTGTCCCTTGAAAGCGTTGGGGAGTCGAAGTTTAAGTGTCACTCAAGTTATCGGTCGAAGTTCCCCTTCAGCATATTCAGGAATGGCGAATTTATGTGTGGAATTGTTTGCGTATCAGGCTCTATCGATGCGGCGCTTATCCTCCTGAGGGGATTAAAGCAATTGGAGTATCGAGGTTATGATTCGGCGGGGATCGCTGTTCACGAGCCCGATGGCGCGATTCGACGTGCTCGAGCAGCGGGCAAGGTGGCAGCTCTTGAAGCCGCGATATCCACACCGTTTTGTGGGACCTCGGGAATCGCGCATACGCGCTGGGCGACTCATGGCGCTCCCACTGAGGCGAATGCCCATCCGCACCGAGCCGGCCGCGTCTGCCTTGTTCATAATGGCATAATAGAGAATTTCAGCCCGCTCAGGAAGGAATTGCTTGCTGAAGGCCGGTCATTCTCCAGTGAGACCGATACAGAAGTCGTTGCACACCTCCTTGATCGAGAACTGGATCTTGTGTCGGATCCAAAAGTAGCCTTGTTGAATGTTTTGTCCCGCTTGGAAGGCGCATTCGCCCTGGCGGCCATTATCGAAGGCGAGCCGGACCTTGTTCTTGGTGCGCGCCGTGGGGCACCGCTTGTCGCGGCAAGTGGCAAGGGCGCTGGCTTCCTGGCATCGGACATAATGGCGATTACCGGAGAGGCCACGTCAGTTATCTATCTGGAAGAGGGTGATAGCGTTCTTGTGCGACCATCCGGAATTGAGGTCTACGGCTTGGACGGTTTGCCAGTCGTCCGTCACGCCGTGCCCGCGCCAGCCTCGATGGCTCAAGCGGAAAAAGGCAACCATCGTCATTTCATGCAGAAGGAAATTTACGAGCAACCGGAAGTGGTCGGTCGGACATTGGCGGCCTATCTGGACGCGGCTTCAGGCTGCATTCGAGCTCGTGACGGTGTCGATTTTCGCGCGATCACACGCTTGTTGATCGTCGGTTGTGGCACGGCCTCCTACGCCGGACAGATCGCGGAATACTGGTTCGAAGCCCTATCGGGGCTCCCGGTCAAAGTCGATATTGCTTCAGAATTTCGCTATCGCAACCCGGCTTTTCTCAAAGGCGATGCTGCATTGTTCATTTCGCAGTCTGGCGAAACCGCTGACACCTTGGAGGCGCTGCGGCTCTGCAAGGCGGCCGGCGTTACGACGATCGCATTGGTGAACTCGCCGCATTCAGCCATGGCGCGGGAAGCGGATATCGTCGCGCCGACGCTCGCCGGGCCAGAAATCGGTGTGGCGTCCACGAAGGCCTTCACGTGTCAGTTGGCAGCCTTGGCGGCACTAGCCGTGTTGGCGGGACACCAGCGTGGCTGTCTGGATAGTGAGGCCCAGTCAGGCCATGTCGCCAACTTGCTGGCGATCCCCAGCCTCATGGGCGCAGCGCTCAAGATCGACCAGGAAGTTGACGCGCTCGCCACCGAGCTCGCCAACGCATCCATCGTCCTCTACCTCGGACGCAACGCGTTCTTCCCGTTGGCCCTTGAAGGCGCGCTGAAACTTAAGGAAATCAGCTATATCCACGCCGAAGGCTACGCCGCTGGTGAGCTCAAGCATGGCCCGATCGCGTTGATCGAGGAGGATGTTGCGGTTGTCGTTATCGCGCCTCATGACGCCCTGTTCGCCAAGACGCGCTCATCGATCCAGGAAGTGCGTGCCCGTGGCGCGCGAGTCATCGCCATCACAGACAATGCGGGTGCGGCTGAACTCGAGGGGGAGGTCAGCGCCATTCTGAAACTGCCGGATGTGCAGGGCATGGCTGCCCCGATCGTCGCGGCGACAGCCGTGCAGCTGCTCGCCTACTATGTGGCTGTTCACAAGGGCACCGATGTGGACCAACCGCGCAATCTCGCCAAGTCCGTGACGGTCGAATAACGAAATGTTTCGTGACTTTGGCGGGTCGGTACTGCCCTTTATAGGCGAAGAATGCGCATGATGATCCGGGGTATGGGCCCCGACGCAGCAAGGATGCATTCTCGCCATGGCTGACATGATCCCCTTCATCGACCTTCTGGCCCAGCGGGCGCGAATCAAGGAACGGACTGACGCGGCTGTCGCCAAGGTTCTGGACGAGGGACGTTACATTCTCGGGCCGGAAGTGGCCGAGCTGGAAGAAAAATTATCCGAGTTTGCCGGCATCGGGCGAACCCTCTCCTGCGCCAACGGGACGGACGCGATCCTGATTCCTCTGATGGCCTGGGGGATCGGGCCGGGGGATGCGGTTTTTGTGCCGAGTTTCACATTCGCCTCGACGGCGGAGGTCGTGGTGCTGGCGGGCGCGTCACCCGTCTTTGTCGATATCGACCCCGATACCTACAACATGTCGCCGGAAAGCCTGGAAGCCGCAATCGATGCCGTCAAAGCCGAAGGCGCGCTGAACCCGAAAGCGGTCATCGCCGTCGATCTTTTCGGTCAGCCCGCAGACTATCCGCGCCTCGAACCGGTCGCGCGCAAGCACGGATTGAAGCTCGTCTCTGACTGTGCTCAGGGTTTTGGCTGTACGCTGGGTGACAAGGCGTCTCTGCATTGGGCCGATGTCCTGACCGTCAGCTTTTACCCCGCCAAGCCGCTTGGCGCATATGGCGATGGCGGCGCGATCCTGTGCAAGGATGATGCGCTCTACGACGCCATGAAATCGGTTCGCGTCCACGGTGAAGGCAAGGCCCGCTACGAGTATGCCCGGATTGGGCTCAACTCCCGTCTGGATACAATTCAGGCCGCGATCCTGCTCGCGAAGCTTGAAGTGTTTCGCGAGGAGATCGAGATGCGGCAGCGGGTGGCGGACGCCTATGCGGCTGGTTTTGGCAATGCCGTGAAGCTTCCGCACATCATCGCGGGTGCGCAGTCAACCTGGGCGCAATACACGGTCGAGGTGGAGGATCGCGACGCATTTCGCGCGCACCTCGCCGAACAAGGCGTACCGACAGCGATCTACTACCCCATCCCGCTTCACATGCATGAGCCGTATGCCGGCTATCCGCGTGCGCCTGGCGGCCTGCCGGCGACAGAAGCTGCGGCGAACCGTGTCGTGTCATTGCCGATGCATCCGGACATGCCGCAGGCCGACATCGAACGTGTTGTCGCCGCCGTGACCGGATTTCGTTCGTAGGCTGTTGGCTTCTGTGCGGATGCCGCGATGGCGACCGCCCGGGCTTCCTGGGTGGTAATTTGTGACAGCTTGTCCTACATCGCCTCCTGAATGGGCGATGTGCCGCACGCGTGGCACTAAAATCTTACCTTGATCGGGGGGCAAAATGGCTGACATCGGGAAAACGGTGCGCGCTTATGCTGAGCGTTTCAATTCGGCCAAGACGCGCCAACGCCCGCTCTCTGCCCATCTCAAGGCGCTCGAGTCCGAGAGCATGCATATCATGCGGGAAGTGGTCGCCGAGTTTTCCAACCCGGTCATGCTCTACTCGATCGGCAAGGACAGCGCGGTCATGCTTCACCTGGCGCTGAAGGCCTTCTACCCGTCGCGTCCGCCTTTCCCGCTGCAGCACGTCGACTCCACGTTCAAGTTCAAGGACATGATCACCTTCCGCGACGCGATCGCGAAGGAGCTTGGCCTGGAGGTCCGCGTCGAGATCAACGAGGAGGGTCGGGCGTGGGGCATCAATCCGTTCGATCATGGCTCCCAGCTTCACACCCAGGTCATGAAGACCGAGGCCCTGCGCAGCGCGATGACCCGTCACAAGTATGATGCGGCCTTTGGTGGCGCGCGTCGCGACGAGGAGAAGTCACGCGCCAAGGAGCGCATCTTCTCCTTCCGTGACACCAATCACGGCTGGGACCCGAAGAACCAGCGGCCCGAGCTCTGGCACACCTACAACACCAAGATCAAGCAAGGCGAGTCGATCCGGGTCTTTCCGCTGTCCAACTGGACCGAGCTGGATATCTGGCAGTACATCCTCGAGGAGGATATCCCGATCGTGCCGCTGTACTACGCGGCCCACCGGCCGGTAGTCGAGCGCGATGGCCAGCTCATCATGGTCGATGACGAGCGCCTGCCGCTCAAGGAAGGCGAGACGCCGGACCTCAAGCTCGTGCGCTTCCGGACCCTGGGCTGCTATCCGCTGACCGGGGCGATCGAGTCGAGTGCCCAGACGCTCGAAGAGATTGTCCTGGAAATGCTGACAGCACGGACTTCCGAGCGGTCGGGTCGCTTGATCGACCATGACGAGGCCGGGTCGATGGAGAAGAAGAAGCGCGAGGGTTACTTCTGATGGATACTCAAGATGCGCGCGCGAATGTCATGGATCGGCTGACCCAGTCCGGCGGACAGGGTGTTTTGCGCTTCCTGACCTGCGGTTCCGTCGATGACGGCAAGTCGACCCTCATCGGACGCCTTCTCTATGACAGCAAGCTGTTGTTCGAGGATCAGATCAATGTGCTCGAGCGCGATAGCCGCAAGCACGGCACGGCGGGCGATGAGATCGATTTTGCGCTTCTTCTGGATGGTCTCGAGGCTGAGCGCGAGCAGGGCATTACGATTGATGTCGCCTATCGGTTCTTCGCGACGGAGAAGCGCAAATTCGTCGTCGCCGACACGCCCGGCCATGAGCAATACACCCGCAACATGGCGACCGGCGCCTCAACGGCTGACGTCGCCGTCATGATGATTGACGCCCGCAAGGGTGTCCTAGTTCAGACCCTGCGTCACACCTATATCGCGCGCATGATGGGAATCCGCCACATCGTGCTGGCTGTGAACAAGATGGACCTGGTCGACCATTCGCGCGGACGCTTCCACGAGATCGTGGCGAGTTATCTCAAGAGCGCTGACGATCTGGGTTTCGAGACGATCACCCCGATACCGATGTCTGCGCGCTATGGTGGCAATGTCACCAAGCGTAGTGATGACACGAAATGGTATACCGGGCCGACTCTGATCGAACATCTCGAAAGCCTCGACATCAACAGCGAGATCCAGAACGAGCCGTTCCGCATGCCGGTTCAGTGGGTCAATCGCCCCAATCTGAATTTCCGTGGTTACTCCGGAACCATCGTTGCCGGCGCCGTAAAGCCGGGCGATGCCATCGTCGTGGCGCAGTCGGGACAGGCTGCCAATGTTGAGCGGATCGTGACCGCTGACGGTGACTTGGCCGAGGCGGTCGCCGGCGACGCGGTGACGCTGGTGCTCAATCATGAGATCGATATTTCGCGCGGCGACATCATCGCGGCGGCCGAAGCGCGGCCTGAAGTCACTGATCAGTTTGCTGCCAAGCTGCTCTGGATGTCCGAGGAAGACCTGCTGCCCGGCCGCTCCTACCTGCTCAAGATCGGGACTGCGACGACACCGGCAACCGTGTCGGCACTCAAGCACCGGGTCGATGTCAATACCTATGAGAAGAAGCCGAGCCGCAAGCTCGAGATGAACGGGATCGGCTTTTGCAACATGTCGACCGCCCGCCCGATCACCTTCGATCCCTATCACCAGATCCGGGACATGGGCGCCTTCATCCTGATCGACCGCTTCACCAACCAGACGGTCGGTGCCGGCATGATCGAGTTCGGCCTGCGCCGGGCGTCCAACATCCACCATCACGCCATGGATGTGACGAAAGAAGCGCGGGCCCAGATCAAGGGGCAGAAGCCGGCCATCCTGTGGTTCACCGGCCTTTCCGGTGCTGGCAAATCGACAGTCGCCAACCTGGTTGAGCGCAAGCTGTCGCAAGCAGGCCACCACACCTATTCCCTGGATGGTGACAATATCCGTCACGGCTTGAACCGGGATCTCGGCTTCACTGACGAGGACCGAGTTGAGAATGTCCGTCGCATCGGTGAAGTCGGGAAGCTGTTTGTCGATTCAGGCCTGATTGTGACGTGTTCCTTCATTTCGCCCTTCCGTTCGGAACGCCGAATGGTGCGCGAGCTGGTCGAGGATGGCGAGTTCATTGAGGTCTTCATCGACGCGCCGCTTGAGGTCTGTATCGAGCGGGATCCCAAGGGCCTCTACAAGAAAGCCCAGGCGGGTGAGATCAAGAACTTCACGGGTTTCGACAGCCCCTATGAAGTGCCCGAGATGCCGGAGCTGCATATCAAGACAGCCGATCTGAGCGCCGAGGATGCTGCCGACAAGGTGATCGCCGAGCTCAAACGCATGGGACGTCTGGGTTAGGTTTCGGCGAGGGCGGCGCCGGCCGGGCGCCGCCGTCACGAGATGGGGTTAGTCTATACGGCCCCAGCTATACGGCCCCAGGCGACGAATGCCCCATTGAGGTATTCGACGGCTTCCTTGGCGTAGATGAAGGGCGCTCCGTCCGGTGTCAGAACCGCGCCGCCGGCGGCGTTGAGAACCGCGTGACCCGCGCCGGTGTCCCACTCCTTGGTCGGCCCGAAGCGTGGATAGACGTCCGCAGTTCCTTCGGCGATCAGGCAGAATTTCAGTGACGAGCCCGCAGAAACCGTTTCCGTCACGCCTTGGGCGTTGGCAAAGGCTCGTGTCTTTTCGTCCGCGTGCGAGCGGCTCATCACGGCTGTCATGCCCCCGGCAGGCCGGTCGCGTGTCGTGATCATATCAAGCGAGTCGGCCGATACCGGTGCGCCGGCTTTCAGCGCGCCGGCCCAGGCGTGCGTTCCACCGACAAAGATTCGCTCGCGAGCCGGGGCGAAAACGCAACCCGCCGTCGGCGCCCGATTTTCGATTAGCGCGATATTGACTGTGAACTCGCCATTCTTGTTGATGAATTCCTTGGTGCCGTCGACAGGGTCAACGAGGATGAAGGCGCCATCGGTTTTGGGGCGGAAACCGGCAGCAAAACTCTCTTCTGCGAGGACAGGAATGCCGGGCAGGGCGGCCTCGAGTTCTGCAAGGATGATTTTCTCGGCCAGTTCGTCCGCGTCCGTTACCGGGGACTTGTCGTCCTTACCCCGTGCTTCGAAATCACTCTCATAGATTTCCATGATCTTGACCGCAGCGAGTGAGCATATGCGGGCAAATTCGAAGGCTATTGCATTCTTGTCGTCGAGATTCGGCATGGGTCAGATCCAGGTCACAGATACAAAAGGGTGATAATGGGCAGCGGCGACGCTGCGGCCGTTCAGCGGGGAGTCGTCATCGATCCGGGCTTCAACATGGAAGATGCCGCTGGTGTCGGTCTCTTGCGTCTTGCGGTCCTTCAGGATGACAGGCGCCGTCACGACGAGGACTATGAACACGGCAATCGCGACCGCGGCACCGGGCAGGGCGAAGTCAAAGACCGAGAGATCGACCCCGAATTGTGCCGCCTCGCCCGTCACCATGAGGCTGGCCGAAGTGCCAAAGGGTGTCAGCATGCCACCGGCGAGGGCCATGTAGGACAGTGGCAGCAGGAGGAGGTGAGGCGAGATGTCTGGTCGGCGCGCAGCGGACCCAAGGAGAGCTGCGACAACAGCAGTGTTGGGCGTGACCGAGGAGGCCAGCGCGGCCGAGCCGAGGAAGCGCGCCAGCGTCACGCGGGGCGCCCGCCCCGGTCGGCCGAACACCGTCCGGCTCAGACCCGGCAGTTTGGCCAGCGCCGATGCAATGATCACGAGGCTGGTCACGGCCAGGATGGCCGGAGTGGTGAGGCGGTCCAGGGCATCGTCGAAGGCGATACGCCCGGTGAGTATGGTCGCGGCCGCAAACAGCGCAAAGGCGCGGGCGGTCGACAGGCGACCGGACAACAGGATCGCGCCCAGCCCCAGGACCAGTCCCGCATCAATCAGGATTGTGCTCATGCGTTTTGCCCCACGCCCTCACTCATTCGCTGTCATGCCCGGAGAACGCGCTCAGCGCCATATCTGCCCGTGAAAGCCTGCTTCGGACATCCGCACGGGGTGTCGTCATGATGATGGGACGTGCGCGAGCAGTTCGCGGCGGACGGGAAGCATGCTACCCGCTATTGCTGGAAATGAAAGGCGCTGCAACGCAGCACGTCTCAATCGAAGCCGGGAAATCGCGTGCCTCAAACCGCTGACATCTCCGTTCTCATTGTCTCATACAAGAGCGTCGACACTCTTGCAGGCTGTCTCGCAGCGCTGACGGCGCAAAGCCTCGCACCACGTGAGATCATTGTCCTGGAAAACGGATCTCCCGACGGTCAGCGGGTGCGGGCCGCCGATATGCCAGAGGGCGTCCGTCTGGTGGAGAGTGACGAGAATCTTGGTTTCGCCGGTGGAAACAATTATCTGGCGACGCTCGCGAAGGGGGCCTGGTTCGCGCTGCTGAACCCTGACGCCTATCCGCACCCGGACTGGATCGAGCAGTTGGACCGCGCCCGCACGATTTATCCGGCGGCGTCGATGTTCGGCTCGACCCAGTTTGTAGCCAATCAGCTCGATACACTGGATGGCACAGGCGATTGTTACCATGCGCTCGGCTTGGCCTATCGCTCCGGCTATGGGCGACCTGCCCGGTCGCTCCCCGAGGGCGAAGTGTTCGCAGCCTGCGGCGCGGCGCTCTTCATAAAGCGCGACGTCTATGAAGCCCTGGGCGGGTTTGATGAGCGCTTTTTCTGTTACAATGAGGATGTCGACCTTGGCTACCGTGCCCGGTTGCAGGGCTATCAGGTCATCCAGCTCGCCAGCGCGGCGGTCGATCATGTTGGCTATGGATCTTCCGGCCGACGTTCGGAATTCGCAACCTATCACGGTGTCCGCAACCGGCTGTGGGTCTTCCTCAAGAACACCCCGGGCTGGCTTTTCTGGTTGCTGCTTCCTGGCCATGTTCTGGTGACCGGGCTGCTCTGGTTATCGTCACTTCGCTTCGGTCAAGGGCGTGTTTTCGCGCGAGCCCTGGGAGACGGTCTGGCCGGCCGGAGGGATATATTCCTGACACGGGCTGAGGTTCAGAAGGCGAGACGGGTTCCGCCGTCAGCGATTGCCCGCATGATGAACTGGAACCCGATCGACCTGCTGACACGGCGGGCGAAAGTACGCCTGCTGAGTCGACAGAAGCCCTAACTTTCGCAGGGCAGGGGTTCCAACGCGGTGATTTCGACACGCTGCAGGTCGATCCGGTTGCGCTGTGCGCGCCAGTCCGGCCAGAGGCTGACATAGGCGAAGGCAAGTTCGCAGCGCGCGGGCAAGAGTTCGATCGTCAGGCTCTCATAGTTTTCGCTGGTTTCTTGGCTCTCCCAATCGGCCTGGCTCCGACCGGGTATGAAGACATTGAGGAGGGTCTGTTCAGCCCCCTGGTCCGGGGTTGCCCGGAGTGTGTAAGTCACTCGCAGGCGGTGCCCCTGAAACGCTTCGATCTCGTCTGGTGACAGCGTGAAAAACGCACCCGCCGACTGGAGGCCGTCCAAGGGACCGCGGGCTGCGGCAATGCGGGCAAACTGCGAGCCGTCCTCAGTGAGGAATTCGATAGTGAGACCATTTCCCAGTGTCATCCCCGCCAGGCGTTCGCCCTCATAGATCAGGCCCTCAGCGCGAATCTCCTCCGGTGTGCGGTGATCGGTGTCCCCAAAGCTCATGGCCGCGGCAATCATGGCGGCAGCCGCTGCGGTCGCGATCGGGTAGAATGCCCAGTCGGGAAGGGAAAGCATCTGTCGAAATCGCCTTTGGTTCGAGCGCTGTAAAGCTTTGACCTTGTGGACTGTCAGGACACAAGCGTCAAATGATGCCCGGCGGCAGGCCGACCGGCCGCGGCACCTCGATTTGGCCCCTTTTCACCGCCATGAAGGGATATGAACTCAATGCCGCAGGGGATGAAGTTGATCAAGAACTTGAACTTTGCCGCGACACAGTTGATTCTCAGCGCATGAACGTGCGTCCGGATATGCCTGAAGATGCCCTGGAGGCTGTGATCGCACGGCTGGACGGCGCCATGACGCGCGTGGAGGGTGCAGCGCGGTCCATGCGGTCGCGGGTAAAGCGGGCCGAGCTTGCCGCGATCGAAGCACGGGACGCCGATGTTGATCGCGCCCACCTCGCCGAAGCGCTGGACGAGGCGCGCGGTCGCGAGGCCGCTTTGCAGGAGGCGGCACAGTTTGCGTCAGACGCGCTGGATGGCGCGATAACCGAACTCCGTGATCTTCTCCGTGGGGAGGACTGAGCCGATGTCGCGCGTGACCGTCACTCTCAATGGTCGGGACTTCACCATCGGTTGCGAAGAGGGTCAGGAAGCTTATCTTCGCGAGCTCGCGGCAAGCCTCGACAAGCGCGTCTCGGAAATTTCGGGCCAGGTCGGCCAGATCGGTGATTTGCGGCTATTGCTGATGGCGTCGCTCATTCTTGTCGACGATTTGCGGGAGTCCGACGGTCGCATCGAGAGCCTCGAGGGCCAGTTGCAACGCCTGCGGCACGAAAATCACGGCGCCGCCAGCCTGCATGCCGAAGCCCGCACGCGTCTGACCGACCAGCTCAACCGGCTGGCTGCCCGGATGGAGCGTTTCGCCGGGGCGATGGAAACCGGTGAGCTCGATGCGGATGACGATGAAATCCTGTCTGCGCAGAATGACGCACTTGCCGAAGCCGACGCTTGAGCTTCGGCCCATTCGGCCCCACATAGGGGGTGGCGGTTATCTGCTGCGTTCGACTGGAGCGTTTATCCTGCGGACCGTACACCTCCACGAGGGAACTGCCTCTGTCTGGGACCCTGGTCCCGTTCAAGTGGTGCCCACCTGAACAGTCGGGTTTGTGGGGATATACACGCTCTAACGGCGCGAGTGGAGCCGCCACATGATTTCCACGGACAAGCCCGCGCTGCGGTCCCGCATGCTGGAGCGGCGTCGTGAAGCCGGCTTGGTATCGCCGGATGCGGGGCGGGCGCTCGCCTCCCGATTTCCGGACCATTGGCTGCCGTCACCCGGTGGCGTCGTGGCCGGCTACTGGCCGCTTGCCGGCGAAATCGACCCCCGCCCGCTCATGGAGCGTCTTGTCACCGGTGGAGCCCGGCTGTGTCTTCCCGTGGTCGAGGGGCCGGGGCGTCCGCTGACATTCCGCGCCTACCGGAAGGGTGACGCGCTGGAGCGGCGCGGCATGGGCGTCTTCGAGCCGCTTTCAAGCCAGCCGGAGTGTCACCCGGGTCTGGTCCTGGTTCCGCTGCTTGCTTGCGACCGGGCCGGTAACCGGCTTGGCTTCGGCAAAGGGTATTATGACTACACGCTGGCCGCTCTGCGTGCGACCGGCCCCATCCTCGCGATCGGTCTGGCTTTCGATTGTCAAATGGTTGCCGAGCTTCCCGCCCAAGCTCATGATGAGCCATTGGATGGGCTGGTCACGGATGCTGAAGTGTACGATTTTCGGGATGAACGAGCCTGATCAGGGGAGCAAGCCGGCACGCAATGACTTTCACCGTCACACATGTTCCCGCCAATCATGCAGCCTGCCTGATCCATATCGGCGTCGTCAGCGGTGATGAAATCAGGGCATCCCGTCTCGAGTTGAAGGCGGTGGCGAATGCCAATTCCGTGCGCGGCGCCATTATCGACATTACAGACGCCTCGATCGAGGCGCCGCCGGTTGAAATCATCGATAACGTCCAGGGCCTTGTCGATGACCTTCTTCCCGGCACCAAGCTCGGCTTCGTTGGTCGCGCCGAGGACCAGGAGACCGTGTCGATGATCGTGGCCACCGTCGCCCACTCGCTCGGCCGGAAGGTCGGGCAATTTCATGATCGCGAGACGGCGCTTTGCTGGATCCGGCTGGACTGGACGTCCGCAGCCGCCTGCAACTGCCTGCCGATTACCGAATAGCCGGACCAAAAACGCCCCGGCTCGTGGAACCGGGGCGTTTGCTGTGCATGCCGGACAGGCCTCGGCGCTGGCCTGGTCGCTGGCCTAGTAGCGGTAATGCTCGGCCTTGAACGGGCCGGCTTGCGGGATGCCGATATAATCGGCCTGGTCTTCCGAAAGCACGGTCAGCTTGGCATCGAGCTTGTCGAGGTGCAGTGCGGCGACCTTTTCGTCGAGGTGCTTGGGCAGGATGTAGACCTCGTTCGAATAGTTCTCGCCCTTGGTCCAGAGTTCGATCTGGGCCAGCGTCTGGTTGGTGAAGCTGGCAGACATCACGAAGCTCGGGTGGCCGGTGGCATTGCCGAGGTTCACCAGGCGGCCTTCCGACAGCAGAACGATGCGGTTGCCTTCCGGGAATTCGACCAGGTCGACCTGCGGCTTCACATTGGTCCACTTGAAATTCTTCAGGCTCTCGACCTGAATCTCGTTGTCGAAGTGGCCGATATTGCAGACGATCGCCATGTCCTTCATCACGCGCATGTGGTCGACGGTGATGATGTCCTTGTTGCCGGTCGCGGTGACGAAGATGTCCATGTCGCCGACCACGTCATTCAGGCGGACGACCTCGAAGCCATCCATGCAGGCCTGCAGGGCGCAGATCGGGTCGATCTCGGTGACATAGACGCGGGCGCCGGCGCCCGCGAGCGATTCGGCGGAGCCCTTGCCCACATCGCCATAACCGCAGACGACGGCCTTCTTGCCGGCCATCATCACATCGGTGCCGCGACGGATCGCGTCGACGAGGCTTTCGCGGCAGCCATAGCGATTGTCGAATTTCGACTTGGTGACGCTGTCATTCACATTGATCGCCGGGAAGGGCAGCTCGCCGCGCTTGTGCATCTGGTAGAGACGCATCACGCCGGTGGTGGTTTCTTCCGATACACCCTTGATCGCGGCCTTTGCCTTGGCGAACCAGCCCGGGGAGGCAGCAATGCGCTTCCTGATCTGGGCGAAGAGGAAGGTTTCCTCTTCCGACTTCGGGTGATTGAGGATGGACGGATCGGCCTCCGCCTTTTCGCCGAGGATCAGATACATGGTCGCGTCGCCACCATCATCGAGGATCATGTTGGCGGTTTCGCCGTTCGGCCAATGGAAGATGGCGTCGGCATAGTCCCAGTATTCCTCAAGCGTCTCACCCTTGGTCGCGAAGACCGGCACGCCGGTCTCGGCAATCGCGGCGGCGGCGTGGTCCTGGGTCGAGAAGATGTTGCACGAGGCCCACCGCACTTCAGCACCCAGAGCGGTCAGCGTCTCGATCAGGATCGCCGTCTGCACGGTCATGTGCAGCGAGCCGGCAATGCGCGCGCCCTTGAGCGGCTGCGCGTCCTTGTATTCTTCGCGCAAGGCCATCAGGCCCGGCATCTCAATCTCGGCCATGTCGAATTCGATCCGGCCCCATTTGGCCAGCGACATGTCTTTCACGACATAGGGTTTGTCCGCAGCAAATTGCGTCATGACCATCAGGTCCTTCTTTTTGGGCAGTATTGGTGTGTTGGGGTTTGGGCCGACATCGCCGGCCCAAAGTGATTGAGGTGTTTAGAGTAGGCCGCGCAGCTGATCGGCGAGATCGGTGCGCTCCCATGAAAAGCCGCCATCGTCGGTTGGTGTACGGCCAAAGTGGCCATAGGCCGCTGTGCGCGCATAGATCGGGCGGTTCAGCTGAAGCTTCGTTCGAATGCCGCGCGGTGACAGGTCTGCCATTTGCATCAGAGCATCTTCGAGCTTGGCTTCGTCGACGCGTCCGGTGCCGTGCAGGTCCACATAGAGCGAGAGCGGCTTGGAGACGCCAATTGCGTACGACACCTGGATGGTGCAGCGCTTGGCTAGCTCCGCGGCGACGACATTCTTCGCCAGCCAGCGGCAGGCATAGGCGGCCGAGCGATCAACCTTGGTCGGGTCCTTGCCTGAGAAGGCGCCGCCGCCATGCGGTGCCGCGCCGCCATAGGTGTCGACAATGATCTTGCGACCGGTCAGACCGGCATCGCCGTCCGGTCCACCAATCACAAACGTGCCGGTCGGATTGACGTAGAATTCGTCCTCGGGCGGGAACCAGCCTTCCGGCAGGACCTCCGCGACGATCGGGCGGACCAGCTCGCGGATGTCAGCCTGGGTCAGGCCTTCCTTGTGCTGGGTCGAAACCACAACAGAGGTCACACCGGCCGGAACGCCATTCTCATAGCGCATGGTGACCTGGGACTTGGCGTCCGGCTCAAACTCGGGGCGCGCGCCTGATTTGCGAAGCTCGGCCATGCGCTTGAGGATCTGGTGCGAGTAGGTGATCGGCGCCGGCATCAGTTGGGGTGTCTCGTCCGAGGCGTATCCGAACATGATGCCCTGGTCGCCGGCGCCCTCATCCTTGTCGCCGCTGGCGTCGACGCCTTGGGCAATGTGGGCGGACTGCTCATGCAGGAAGTTTTGGAAGGTAGAATTTTTCCAATGGAATCCGGCCTGCTCGTAGCCGATGTCGCGCACTGCTTCACGGGTTGCAGCCTCGATTTCGGCGTCGTCAACCGCTGCGGCGCAACGGATTTCACCGGCCAGGACGATCTGATTGGTGGTGGTCAGGGTCTCGCACGCAACGCGAGCTTCTGGGTCTTTGCCGAGGAACAGATCGACAATAGTGTCAGAGATACGGTCACACACCTTGTCAGGGTGGCCCTCGGAAACGCTCTCAGATGTAAAAATGTAGGACGATCGGCTCACGGCATATATCCTCATATAAAGATCGCTTTATATGCGGGGCATAGACCAGAACTGGGGCCGCGATGCAAGTGCGAGCTGCCGGGGGTGCTTAAAATTCTGGTGCTGAAACAACCTTACGGCGGGGCTAGCCATCAATCTTATATAAAGATATCTTTATGTGAACATGTAGGGCCTGCCTTAACTTTACGGGCTTCAAGGAGTGACATCATGGGACCCGATGCCGAGATTTCGAACGCCAGCCGCGACCTCGCGGTCTCGTTCGAATTTTTCCCTCCCAAAACAGACGCGATGGAAGCCACGCTTTGGGAATCGATTTCTCGTTTGGAGCCGCTCGCACCTAGCTTCGTGTCTGTGACCTACGGGGCTGGCGGGTCGACCCGTGATCGGACCCATCGGACTGTCCATCGGATCGTCGAGGAAACAACTATCCGGCCTGCCGCCCATCTCACCTGTGTCAATGCGACGCGAGAGGAGGTCGATGAGGTGATCCGTGACTATTGGGCATCCGGCGTGCGTCACATAGTGGCGTTGCGCGGAGATCCGCCCGATGCCATTGGCGGAGCGTATTCGCCGCCGGAAAACGGATATGCTAACGCAGCTGAGCTGGCTGCCGGGATTCGGAATATTGGCGATTTCGAGATTTCAGTCGGATGTTACCCCGAGACACACCCGGAGAGTCCCACTCCGGATTTTGATATTGATTTGCTCAAGGCCAAAATTGATGCTGGCGCCACGCGGGCAATTACCCAGTTTTTTTTCGATGCGGATATCTATTTCCGCTTCCGGGATAGGGCGGTGGAGGCTGGGGTCAATATTCCTTTGGTGCCGGGTGTTATGTTGCAACCTAATTTCAACGGACTGAAGCGGATCGCAGGGCTTTGTGGCACCAGCTTGCCGAAATGGTTGCACGAGGCCTATGACGGACTCGACGATGATCCTGTCACCCGCCAATTGGTCACAGCTCATGTCGCGGCGAAGCTGTGCAGTAATCTGCGGAATGGCGGGGTGGACGGGTTCCATTTTTATACGCTCAATCGAGCCGAGCTGGCACTCTCGACCTGTCAGCTGCTGGGTGTCAGATCCGGGGATCGAGCACGGGTGGCGGCGGCATCATGACGCGAGAAAACCGTATCAAGGCTATAGAGGCCAAAGGAGCGGAGCGGGTACTCATTCTTGATGGGGCCATGGGGACGCAGATCCAGGATCTCAAGCTTGATGAAGACGGCTACCGGGCAATGCGGTTTTCTGACTGGGGCGTGTCGATCAAGGGCAATAATGACATTCTCAACCTTTCGGCGCCGGACGCTGTGAAAGCAATACACAGGGCCTATTTCGAGGCTGGCGCGGACATTGTTGAAACCAACACATTCTCGGCCACCTCGATCGCACAGGCCGATTACGAGATGCAGGCATTGGCGCCGGAAATCGCCCGTGAAGGTGCGCGACTTGCCCGCGAGGCTGCGGACCAGGTCACGTCTGAGACGGGTAGTATCCGGGCAGTGGCCGGCGCGATCGGTCCGACCAATAAGACACTGTCCATCTCGCCGGATGTGAACGATCCGGGCTTTCGCGATGTCGATTTCGAGACCGTTCGCGCGGCCTATCTCGAACAGGCGGAGGCGATGGAAGCTTTCGTCGATTTCTTTCTGATCGAAACCATCTTCGATACCCTCAATGCGAAGGCGGCGATCAAGGCCCTGCTCGATCTGCGCGCCCAGACCGGCAACACTGTTCCCATCATTATCTCCGGAACAATCACTGATCGATCAGGACGAACCCTGTCGGGCCAGACGGCCGAAGCCTTCTGGTACTCGGTCCGGCATGCCCGGCCTTGGGCGGTCGGGCTGAATTGTGCGCTGGGTGCCGATGAGATGCGGCCCTATATCAGCGAGCTGTCCCGTGTCGCTGATACCCGCATCATCGCCTACCCCAATGCCGGCCTGCCGAACGATATGGGCGAGTATGACGAAACGCCGGACCAGACCGCCTCCCATCTCGGCGAATGGGCGGAGTCCGGCCTGGTCAACATTCTGGGTGGCTGCTGCGGCACCACGCCGGATCATATCCGGGCCATTGCCGCGGCTGCCGGTTCAGCGGCCCCTCGTCGTCCGGCCAAACACAAGCGTGCTATGCGCCTGTCCGGCCTGGAACCCTTTGAGCTGGCATCCTGAGGCCATTCTGACATGACCGTTTCCGTCCCCAGTTTCGTCAATGTTGGCGAGCGTACGAATGTTACCGGCTCGGCCCGCTTCCGGAAGCTGATTACCGAGGGTGATTATGCGGAAGCCGTGTCTGTTGCCCGTCAGCAGGTCGAGAATGGTGCCCAGATCATCGATGTGAACATGGATGAGGGCCTGCTCGACAGTGTCGAGGCCATGACCCGCTTCCTGCGCATGATCGCAGGCGAGCCGGACGTGGCCCGCGTCCCGGTTATGGTCGACAGCTCGAAATGGGACGTCATCGAAGCGGGTCTGCAGAACACCCAGGGCAAGGCGATCGTCAATTCGATCAGCCTCAAGGAAGGCGAGAAGCAGTTTCGCGAGCAGGCCGGCAAGTGCCTGGCCTATGGTGCGGCCGTCGTGGTCATGGCGTTCGATGAGACCGGCCAGGCTGATACCGCCGCGCGCAAGTTCGAGATCTGCGACCGCGCTTACAAAATCCTGGTCGACGAGATCGGCTTTCCGCCGGAAGACATCATCTTTGACCCCAATATTTTCGCCGTGGCGACCGGGATCGAGGAGCATAATAACTATGCTGTCGATTTCATCGAGGCGACGCGCCGGATTCGCGAGAACCTGCCCGGCTGTCATGTTTCGGGTGGTCTTTCGAACATTTCGTTCTCCTTCCGTGGCAATGAGACGGTGCGGCGGGCGATGCATTCGGTCTTCCTGTTTCATGCCATCAAGGCCGGCATGGACATGGGAATCGTCAATGCCGGTCAGCTCGACATCTACGACGACATCGAGCCCGAGCTGCGCGAGCTGGTCGAAGATGTGATCCTCAACCGGCGCGATGATGGCACTGACCGTCTGCTGGAGGCCGCCGAGCGGTATCGTGGGCAGGCGAGCGGTCCGGCCAAGGTCCGCGATCTGAAATGGCGCGAAGCCCCGGTCAATGACCGGATCCGTCACGCCCTTGTGCACGGGATCAACGAGTTCATCGTTGAGGATACGGAAGAGGCGCGCCAGGCGTGTGAGCGTCCGCTCCACGTCATCGAGGGGCCGTTGATGGACGGCATGAACGTCGTCGGCGACCTGTTTGGCGACGGCCGCATGTTCCTGCCCCAAGTGGTGAAGTCGGCGCGGGTCATGAAGCAGGCTGTCGCCCACCTGATCCCCTACATGGAAGCCGAAAAGGCCAGAACCGGGGACCAGCGCAAGTCCAACGGCAAGATCGTGATGGCGACGGTGAAGGGCGATGTCCACGACATCGGCAAGAACATCGTCGGCGTAGTGCTGCAATGTAACGGCTATGACGTCATTGATCTCGGCGTGATGGTGTCGTGCGAGAAAATTCTCCAAACGGCGCGGGAAGAAGGGGCAGATATCATTGGCCTGTCCGGTCTGATCACCCCGTCTTTGGACGAGATGGTCTTTGTGGCGTCCGAGATGGAGCGCCTGAAGGTCGACATCCCGCTCATGATCGGTGGCGCCACGACCAGCCCGGCCCATACTGCGGTCAAGATCGATCCGGCCATCAGCGTCGCCCCGGTGATCCATGTGCTGGACGCCAGCCGCGCAGTCGGGGTGGTCTCGAAACTCCTGTCTGACCAGCGCGATAGTTATGCCCAATCGGTCAAGGACGATCTCGCCAGGATCCGGGAGCGACGGCTTGCTGCGCGTTCGGCGAAGGCGCGGCTGCCGCTCGAGCGGGCCCGGGAGAAGGCGTGGGATTGCGACTGGAATGCGTGTTCGCTACCGGCGCCTGCCAAGCCTGGACTGACGGTTTTGAAGCCGTCCCTGTCCGAGCTGGTCGACTATATCGACTGGACACCTTTCTTCTTTACCTGGGAGCTCAAGGGCAGCTATCCGGCGATCTTCGAGGACCCCAAGCGCGGCGAGGCGGCCAGGGCCTTGTTTGCCGATGCCCAGGCGATGCTTGCGCGGATGGTCGACGAGGCGCTGCTGGAGCCGCGCGCCGTGGTCGGCTTCTGGCCCGCCAATCGTGACGGGGATGACGCGGTGCTTTACACCGATGACACCCGCCGCGAAGAGCTCGCCCGCTTTTATGGTCTTCGCCAGCAGGCGGCCAAGGACAATGACCGCCCCCATGTTTGCCAGTTCGACTTCCTGGCCCCGGCCGGGCATGCCGACTGGATTGGCGGGTTCGCCGTTACGGCTGGCGATAATCCGGATTTGATGGCCCGTTTCGAGGCGGCGAAGGACGATTACAACTCGATCTTGTTCAAGGCCTTGTCCGACCGTCTCGCGGAAGCCGCGGCCGAGTGGCTTCATGAACGGGTGCGTCGCGAATACTGGGGCTATGCGCCCGACGAGGCTTTCAGCAATCGTGAGCTCATCGCGGAAGCCTATGCCGGCATTCGACCGGCAGCGGGCTACCCGTCGCAGCCGGACCATTCGGAAAAGCGAACCCTCTTTACCCTTCTCAACGCGGCAGAGACGACCGGGATCGACCTGACCGACTCCTTTGCCATGACCCCGGCCTCGTCCGTTTCCGGCCTTTATCTCTCGCATCCGGACAGCCATTACTTCGCGGTTGGTCGCATCCTTCCCGACCAGGTCGAGGACTATGCCCGGCGCAAGGGCTGGACGGTCGCGGAAGCCGAGCGCTGTCTGGCGCCGATCCTCGACTATGTGACAGGGTCGCAGACAGCGGCCTGAGCAGGCTGCATCAGCGATGACTTGGACTTTCCACGTCTGATGCGCCATATCCGTCGGCCTGACCGCTGACGGAGCCTTTTTCATGCGCCTGGCCTTTTTTGGAGACATTGTCGGCAAGACCGGCCGCCGCGCGATCGAGGACCACCTGCCGCGGGTCCGGAAGGCTCTGCAACTCGACTTTGTCGTCATCAATGCCGAGAACGCAGCCGCCGGATTTGGCGTCACAGAGCGGATCTGCAATCAGCTTTTCGATCTTGGAGCCGACGTGCTGACCCTGGGCAATCATGCCTGGGACCAGCGCGAGACGCTCACTTTCATTGATCGTGAGCCCCGTCTTCTCCGGCCCGCCAATTACCCGGTTGGCTCAACGCCGGGTGCGGGAGCCAATCTGTATGACCTTCCCGACGGACGCCGTGTCTTTGTCATGAATGTCATGGGCAGCCTGTTCATGGAGACCCTGGACGATCCGTTCACGGCCGTTGAACGCGAACTCGCCGCCGCACCCCTTGGCATGGTCGCCGATGCGGCCATCGTGGACTTTCACGGTGAGGCGACGAGCGAGAAAATGGCGATGGGTGTGTTCTGTGACGGCCGCGCCAGCCTGGTTGTCGGTACGCACACACATGTCCCGACCGCAGATGCCCGCGTCTTGCCGGGCGGAACCGCCTACCAGACGGATGCCGGCATGTGTGGTGACTATGACAGTGTGATCGGCATGGACAAGGAAGAGCCGCTGCGCCGCTTCACCACGCGCATGCGGTCGGCCCGTTTCGAGCCGGCGACGGGTGAGGCGACACTGTGTGGCGTCTTCGTGGAGACCGATGATTCCACCGGTCTGGCGCTCCGCTGTGAACCGATCCGCCTTGGTGGCCAGCTGTCCGAGACGCTTCCCGTCTGAATGTGACAAATTTGCTGCGATGCAGCGCAATACGGTCGGTGCGCAGCTGCAACCGGTTGATCGCCTTTGGTGTGCCGCTAGCGTGTTGGCAGAGGACTTGCTAGGTTTAAGTGTGAGGCGCGCGTGATGGCCATCACGCTAGGAGCGGTGCTTCCCGGCTTAGAAATGGTGGCCGTGTTCAGCGCAGGGCAAAGGGGGAAGGGACGTGTTCAAGCAAACGATCAGGTTTGATGATGTGCGCGCGGCCCATGAATTCGATGAGCACCTGGCAGCGTTTTTACGCTCGATGGATGCTGAAAAGACCGCCGAGACGCCCTGCGTTTTTACATCGAGCAGCCTCGAAGGAAACGCCCACCTGCGGGTTGTTCAGACAGATTGCGCAGATTTTCTCGGGCGCTTGCTGGCTTACCTCGCGGCGCGTGATTTCCCCCCGGCAACCCCGGCGCACAAACCCTACGCCTTGGCCGACCATTAGCGCTTGCGGCCTTGTCGCTCTGTCGCTTTTGCCAATGCTTCGCCCAATGATATTGCGTTCCAGCGCCGATATGGTTCATGTGGGCGCGGTTCTGACGGATAGGGGGATGTCGTGAGACAGGTAGTGCCGGTCATCATGTCGGGAGGCTCCGGAACTCGTCTGTGGCCGCTCTCGCGGACTGCCCATCCGAAGCAGCTGCATGCACTGGTTTCCGAGCTGACGATGGTTCAGGAGACTGTAGCGCGCGTGAGTGACACGCGGCGGGATTTTTCTTTTGCCCGCCCGATGATCGTGCTGAATGAGCGCCAGCATGCTTTGGCGCGGCTTCAGCTCGAAGCGATGAGCGTTCCGACCTCTCATTATGTGATCGAACCCGTGGCGCGAAACACGGCCGCGGTGGCTGCGGTCGCGGCTCATTTGGTGGCGCGCGAGTATGGACCCGACGCCTTTGTCCTGTTGCTGCCGGCCGATCACCACATTCGCGATGTCGATGGATTCCACACGGCGATCGAGGCGGCCGCTGAACTCGCGACGGCGGGTTCGATCATCACGTTCGGCGTGCAGCCTACCGGGCCCGAGACCGGTTACGGGTATATCGAGCGCGGCGAGAAGCTGGGTCAGGGGTACCGGGTCAGGCGCTTCACGGAAAAGCCGGATCGTGAAGCTGCCCAGCGGTTTATTGATACCGGGGCCTATTATTGGAATGCCGGCATCTTTCTTTTCGGTTCAGGCGCGGTCATCTCCGAGATGAACCGACATTGCCCGGAGATCGCCAGTGCGTCTTTCCTGGCTCTGGAAAACGCCAGCAATAATGGCGATGAAGTCAATTTGTGCGTGGATAGCTTCGCAAACTGCCCGTCGAACTCGTTTGATTACGCGGTCATGGAGAAGACCGACAAGGCGGTCGTCGTGCCGGCTGATATTGGCTGGTCCGATATCGGCGCCTGGCAGGCGCTTTGGGAAATAGCGTCTGACAAGACAGCCGATGGCAATGTTGCCCGGGGCGATGTGCATTTCGTTGAGACCCGCGATTCATACGTCATGTCGACGGGCCCCCGGGTTGGGGTCGTCGGGGTCCGGAATGTCGTGATTGTCGTGACGGACGATGCTGTTCTCGTAAGCGACGCCGGTCGATCCCAGGATGTGAAGGCATTGGTCGATGCGCTGAAAGAAGAGGGGCGGACGGATTTGCTCTGAGACCGCTTGCATGTGGCGCGAGCAGTAGCGTTGGGGCGCCATTCTGGGTAAGGAAGTCGCCTCGAATCCGCAGGAATAGGGAAGCCGATCATGGCCGGACACTCCAAATGGGCCAATATCCAGCACCGCAAGGGGCGCCAGGACAAGCTGCGTTCCAAGCTGTTCTCGCGCCTGTCCAAGGAAATTTCCATCGCTGCCAAGATGGGCGGCCCGGACCCGGATGCCAATCCGCGCCTGCGTCTGGCCATCGCCAATGCCAAGGGCCAGTCCATGCCCAAGGACAATATACAGCGCGCGATCGACAAGGCGTCGGGGGGCGATGACGAGTCCTATGAAGACATTCGCTATGAAGGTTTCGGTCCCGCCGGGATCGGTGTGATCGTTGAAGTCTCGACGGACAACCGTAATCGTGCGGCGGCCGAAGTCCGCACCGCCTTTGCCAAGAATGGCGGTAATCTGGGCGAGACCGGGTCTGTCGCTTTCATGTTCGATAATGTCGGAGAAATCCGCTACCCGCTGTCGAAGGCCGATGAAGACGCCATGATGGAAGCGGCGATTGAAGCCGGTGCCGAGGATGTCACGTCTGAGCCCGGCGACGAGGACAATGAAGGTGAGCACGTCATTTACACGGCGCGCGAGGATCTCATGGAAGTCGTCGGCAATCTGTCGGAGACGTTCGAGGATCCCTCCTCTGCCAAGCTGATATGGAAGCCGCAGAACCTCATCGAAGTCACCGGCGACAAGGTCGGATCTTTGATGAAGATGATGGAAATGCTGGAAGATAGCGATGACGTGCAAAACGTTTACGCCAATTTCGACATTTCCGACGAGGATATGGCGCAACTCTGACGAGCGCCATTGGGGGCGGCGGTTATGAACTCGGTTCAGCGATACGCCGATTGGTGCAGGCATATTGCGCTCCCCTACTGGGCGGAGCACGCATGGGACCGTCGGTCGGGTGGTTTTCTTGAGGCATTGAGCCTTGACGGTAGACCGGTCACCGGCGATTCCCGGCGCGTCCGTACACAGGCTCGACAGGTATATGTCTTCGCGCGAGCCCATATTGCGGGTTGGTGTGACAGTGCCGATCTGGCGATCGATGGATATGAACTTCTGGAACAGCGCGCAAAAGCCCCGGACGGATCCGGGGGCTGGGTGCATCGCCTGACTGATTCCGGAGGGGTCGAAGATTCGACCCGCGACTTATACGACCATACCTTCATCCTCCTGGCTCTGGCTTGGCTGTATCGGTTGACGCATGATCCGCGATATCGGCGTGAGGCTGAGGCCATTCTGGCGTTTCTTGATGCTGATTTGCGACATGTCCATGGCGGGTACGCAGAGAGTGTCGGGGCCCCAACACTGACGCGCCGGCAAAATCCACACATGCATTTTTTCGAGTGTATGCTGGCTTGGCACGCCGTGACCGGCGATCGGATGTGGTTGGATCGGGCGAGCGAGGTGCTTGGCTTGCTTGTGACGCGCTTCATCGATTCTGCCAGCGGGTGTCTGATGGAATTTTTCGATGATCAGTGGCGTCCTGATCCGTCGACGGTCGGGGATGTTGTCGAACCGGGTCATGAGATGGAGTGGGTGTGGCTCCTCGATTCGTATCAGCGAGCTGGTGGCCCGGTTCCGGACCAGATTGCCAAGCGCCTGTATCACCATGCTCAGATGTTTGGTGTGAACCCTGCCACCGGTTTCATGATGAGTGCTATTTCGCGGGATGGCAGGGCTTTGCAGGGCGGCAGCCGGACCTGGGTCCAGACTGAATGGCTTCGGGCCGCGCTGGCCCGTTATCGCCAGGGAAGCTCCGCGAACTTGAGTGAGGCGGAAACCGCTGCTGCAGAGCTGTTGAGGTGGCATGTAGATCCCGCAGGCACGGGCGGCTGGATTGATCATGTTGATGAGATCGGACACCGAGCTGTTGATCGGATCCCTGCGAGTACGCTTTATCATTTATTCGGTGCCGCGCTCGACGCTGCAGATGCGACCCGTGAATCCTGACGCCACGCCCTGAACGCCTTGTGAAGCGGTGCCCCTCCCAATAGTCTGCTCGACGACGCGTCATCCACAGGAGGTCCCGTGTCCGACATTGAACTGAAGGCCCATGCCGAGCGCCTGTCCGGCCTGTCTCTGCGGGAGCTTGCCGAGGCGGGCGACGGGCGCGACGAGGCGCTAATCCTGACCGCGGCCGGGCTTGAATTTGATGCGACCAAGCAGCGTCTTGACCTCGAGGCGCTGGCAACCCTGCTTTCGCACGCGCGCGCAAGTGGGCTTGAAAGCAAGCGTGATTCGCTTCTTTCGGGTGGAATTGTGAACGCTACCGAAAACCGTCCGGCCCTGCACATGGCCTATCGCGAGGGCGGCAATCTGGCGGGCAGCGATGCCGCAATTCTCGTCAAACGGACCCAGGCTGAAACCCGTGAGTTCGCCGAGCGGGTTCGCTCCGGTGCCTATGCCCCATCCGGCGTGCGGATCGGTCGGGTCGTGAATATCGGCATCGGCGGCTCGGATCTCGGGCCGCGCCTTGTCGCAGATGCGCTGGCCGATCAGGCTGAGGGCGGGCCGGAGCTGCGCTTTGTCGCCAGCCTCGACCCGAGTGATCTGAGGCATGCGGTTGCGGGCGCGGATCCGGCATCCATCCTCTTCATCATCGCATCAAAATCCTTCTCGACCCAGGAAACCCTCATGTCGGGTGAGGCCGCCCGCGACTGGCTCGCCGGCCATGTTGGTGCCGACCGCGCCGGCGCGCATTTTGCCGCCGCTTCGGCAGCGCCGGAAAAGGCCAAGGCGTTCGGCATCGACCCGACCCTGGTCTTTGACTTCCCCGACTGGGTTGGCGGGCGCTACTCGGTATGGAGCGCGGTCGGTCTGGCCCTGGAGATCGGGCTCGGCCCGCATGTCTTCCAGGCCTTCCGCGATGGTGCCAAGGCGATGGACACCCATTTCGCGACCGCACCGCTGGAGCGCAACATGCCGGTCCTCAAGGGGCTGATCGATGTCTGGAACCGCATCGGCCTTGGCTATCCCGCCCGCTGTGTCGCCGCTTATTCGGCCCGGATGGGCAAGCTGGCGGATTATTTCCAGCAACTGGAAATGGAATCGCTCGGCAAGTCAGTGACCGTTGACGGCAGGCCGGGCAAGACGCCGGGCGGCGCGCTGGTCTGGGGTGGGAATGGCACCGAGATCCAGCACTCATTCTTCCAGTGGCTGCACCAGGGCGGTGATGTCGTCCCGGTCGACTTCATCGGCATTGCCCGGCATTTCGCCAGCGATGATCCGCGCGAGCGGGCGCTGGCCGCGAACATGGCGGCCCAGGGTGCGGCCCTTCTGGATGGACGCAAGGTCGATCCGGCAGTCGAGCCCGAACTCGCCAGCCACAAATCCATGCCGGGTGGTCGTCCGTCGGCAACCCTGCTCCTCGATGATCTGAACCCGGCCAGCCTGGGCGCGCTTATCGCCTTGCATGAACACAAGGTTTTTGTTGAAAGCGTACTCTACGACATCAATCCCTTCGATCAGTGGGGCGTGGAGCTGGGCAAGGTGCTGACCAAAGGCATTTTGGACGGCGATATATCCAGCTATGACGCCTCGACACGAGCCTTGCTCGCAAGGACCGGTCTGACCCCCGGCTAGCCACTGCCCGGCCCATGGAGACGCTCTCATGACCACGCCTTCCAACTCCGTTTCGATGTCCAGCATGGCAAACGCCATTCGGGCCCTGTCCATGGATGCGGTCCAGAAGGCCAATTCCGGCCATCCCGGAATGCCGATGGGCATGGCCGATGTGGCGACGGTCTTGTGGGCCAAGCATATGAAGTTCGATCCGGCGGCCCCCGGTTGGGCCGATCGCGACCGCTTTGTGCTGTCGGCCGGGCACGGCTCGATGTTGCTCTATTCCATCCTTCACCTCACGGGCTTCGAGGGCATGACGATGGATGAGCTGAAGGATTTCCGTCAACTCGACAGCCTGACTGCAGGCCATCCGGAGTATGGTCATACGCCGGGTGTCGAGGCGACGACCGGTCCGCTTGGCCAGGGAATTTCGATGTCCGTCGGCATGGCGCTCGCCGAGCGCATGATGAACGCACACTTCGGCGACGAGCTGGTCGATCACCGCACCTGGGTGATCGCGTCCGACGGTGACCTCCAGGAAGGCATCTCCCACGAGGCGATCTCGCTGGCCGGCCATCTCGGCCTCAACCGTCTATGCGTGCTCTGGGACGATAACGAAATCTCGATCGACGGCCCGACCCACCTCTCCGAAAGCACTGATGTTCTCAAGCGTTTCGAGGCCGCCGGCTGGGCGGTGTCGCGAATTGACGGGCATGATCACGCCGCGATTGACGCGGCCCTCCAGGCGGCTCGGTCTTCGGACAAGCCGGTGTTGATCGCGTGCCGGACGACCATTGGTTTCGGCGCACCGACCAAGGCGGGAACCGCTGGCAGCCATGGGGCCCCGCTTGGGGCTGAGGAGATCGCCGGTACCCGCGCGGCGCTGGGTTGGGATGCCGCACCGTTCGAGGTGCCTGCAGACATTCTCGATGCCTGGCGCGCTACGGGCTCGGCAGATACCCATCAGGCCTGGCAGGATCGACTGGCCGGTTCAGACAAGGCCGACGACTTTGTTGCCCGTATTTCCGGCGAGCCGGGACCGGAAGAGCTCGCTGCGCTGGATGCCTGGCGGCGCCAGGTTGCCATCGACAAGCCGGATCTGGCGAGCCGGGCGGCGTCTGGCCAGACCCTGGCCGCGATCATCGGTGACTGGCCGAGCCTCGCCGGGGGGTCGGCCGACCTCGCGGGTTCGAACCTGACCAAAACGCCGAATGTCGGCGTTGTGAAGGCCGGTGACTATGCTGGCCAGTATCTGCATTTCGGGGTCCGTGAGCACGGCATGGCTGCCTGCGCCAACGGCATGTCGCTGCATGGCGGCTTCCGTCCGCACGTTGCGACCTTCCTCGTCTTCGCTGACTATTGCCGGCCGTCGATGCGTCTTTCGTCGTTGATGCAGCAACCGGTCATCTATGTGATGACCCATGACTCGATCGGTCTGGGCGAGGATGGTCCGACCCACCAGCCGGTCGAGACGCTGGCCTCCTTGCGGGCAATCCCCAACATGCATGTCTTCCGTCCGGCCGACGCGCTGGAAACGGCTGAAGCCTGGGATCTGGCGCTGCGCAGGATTGACGGGCCGTCGGTCCTCGCCCTGTCGCGTCAGAAACTGGCTTTCCTGCGCGATGATGACGGCAGCGAAAACCGCTCGGCTCGTGGCGCTTATACGCTGCAAGAGAGCGATGGAGCCGCTGATATCGTTCTCGTCGCGACCGGTTCCGAGGTCAGTCTGGCGGTCGACGCTGCGGCAACCCTGCGGGCCAAGGGGTTTTCGGTTCGGGTGGTTTCGGCACCGTGTCTGGAATTGTTGCTCGAGCAGGGTGATGCCTATTTTGAAAGCCTGTTCCCGACCGGCACCCCGATCATCGCCTGTGAGGCGGCCCTGCGGTTTGGTTGGGACGAGATTATCGGGCGCAAGGGTGGCTTTGTTGGCATGACGGGGTTTGGCGCCAGTGCGCCGGCCGAGGTGCTCTATGACCATTTCGGGATCACCGCCGAGGCCATCGTCGCCCAGGCCGACGCTCTGCTCGGCTAGAGCGTTCCTCAGGCCGCCGTTTCAGCGTATCCAGAAAAGAGCGAGCGGCCCGGTATGACCGGGCCGCTTTCTTTTGGTATGCGTGTTGTTGAGATGGTGTGGTCGGTCGCTCAGACCGGGACCACAAGACCGAAGGCATGCAGCTTGCCGAGGGTTTCTACCGCCGCGGCCTCGTCCTGACCGACAAAGCTGGCCGCGGTCACGGTGCCGCCATCAAGCAGCGTATGAAGGCCGGCTTCCGCCTCGGCCGGAAAACGGACTTCACCACCAGCCGTGATGAGGACGTTCTCCTTGTCATCGCCAGCAAAGCGCCATGGCACGAAGGGACGCAGGCGGAAGGCCTGATCCGGGCTCGACGCTGCACGATAACTGCTGATCGTGCCGCGCGTGTTGGGCACGCGGGAGCGGATGAAACTGTCGACAAAGAAGTCCATGGCGCCGTCGAGGCTCATTTCCTGAGCGAGCGTATCAGTGAGCGCCTTGAACTGCGCGGCCGCGTCAGCCCGGTCAAAGTCGGGCTGGGCAAAGCCGGTGGGCAGTGAGCGGCGCATGGCGGGCGTGCGCAAGGCGACTTCCGAGACCGCTTCCAGCATGAGATCGGCCCAGGTCTTGACGATCAGGCCCAGGGTGATGTGGAGCGAGGCCTCGGTCCCGTGGGTCTGGGCATCATGCATGAGGCCGCGCGGGACATAGATGCACTCACCTGCCTTCAGGACGAATTCAGCGACCGGCTCTCCGGCTTCGTGGGCCTCGGGGCGGAAACCTTCTCCTCGGTAGGGGTTCTCGACCGGGGTTGCGTAGAAACGCCAGAGCTTCTCGCCTTCTATCTGCATCACGAAGACATCGTGGTCATCATAGTGGGTATTGAAACCCTGATTGTCCGGCGGCGTGAGGTAGATATTGGTCTGGACATGACAGCTCAGGATCGACTCCACGGAGCGACAGAACTCGCCAAGTGTGGCGTCCACCATGTGCAGTTGGGGAAGGATAATGGTCGCGCCCTGGCGATACTGGTTGGCCACACCGCCACGATCGACATAGCCTGTGTCGAACATGTAGTCCTCGCGCTGAACCGGCGGCTCCGAGCGAGCCATGTCAAGCGATCCCTCACGCAGGTCGATGCTGGAAACGATGTCGTCGATCCGGGCGATGGACAGCAGGCCCGCATACCGGGACGGATCCTCGCGATGGACGATCAGCGGCTTTTTCTCGTGGTAGTCCCGAAAGAAGGTCTCGCGGTCGATCGGGTCGATCATTGCGCGAAATGGATCGGTCAGCCAGAGCGGTTCAGTCATGTGGTGTCTCTCCCCTAGTGTACTGGAAACGTTAGCGAGACAGGGGCGGCTTGTCGCCTGTCCGAGCGTGCTCAACTGCACATGGTCGATGAAAAACCCCCACGACGGGTCGCAGGGGTTTGTTCAGTCTGGAACCGCGCCGGCGGGTGAGGCTCAGCAGCGCCGGCCGCCACCGACGGGATCGGCATAGCTGCCGGTATCGCTGTCGGTGCAGGACCGGCTGCCGCGCCCCCCGCCAACCGGGTCCGCATAGCGGCCACTGTCACTATCCGTTGCGCCTCGGCGGCTACCACCGCGGCCGCGCCCGACAGGGTCGGAGTAGGATCCGGTGTCGCTGTCCGTAATGCCAGAGCTGCCGCGGCCGCGCCCGGCCGGGTCAGAGTAGGCCCCAGTATCAGCATCGGTGATGCCGCCGCCGCGTCCACCGCCGACCGGGTCGGCATAGCGACCGGAATCAGCATCGGTATAGCCGCCGCCACGCCCGTTGCCGACGGGGTCGGCATAGCGACCGGTATCACTGTCGGTCGCGCCGGTACTGCCATATCCGCCGCTGCCGCCGCGGCCGGCACCGGTCGGGTCCGCATAGCGACCAATATCACTATCAGTGTAGCCGGTTGTCGCGCACCCGGCGACTGTGCCGGCAGCGCCGGTCACAACCGCCGCGCCGGCGACCCGGGTCAAAAAAGAACGACGGGAGAGTTTTCCGCGTTGGGCCATTCAGGCCTCCATGTGCAGGGGCGATGTCGGCCGAGACGACCGACTATCGGGCCTGGTGTCAGCGGCAGCGATCGCCACGGCCTACGGCGTCAGCATAGGCACCGGTGTCGCTGTCTGTGCATGAGCGACGACCACGGCCATTGCCGGCCGGGTCGGCATAGGCGCCGGTATCGCTGTCGGTAATGCCGGAACGCCCGCGCCCATTGCCGACGGCATCGGCATAGGAGCCGGTATCGCTGTCGGTGATACCCGTGGTGCGGCGTCCGCGGCCATTGCCGGCTGGATCGGAATATGTGCCCGTGTCGCTGTCAGTGATGCCCGAGCGCCCGCGACCATTGCCAGCCCGGTCTGCATAGGAGCCGGTGTCGCTGTCGGTCACGCCTGTGCTGCCCCGGCCATAGCCGGCGCGGTCCGAATTGCGGCCTGAATCGCTATCTGTTGCGCCCGTGCGGCCATAGCCGCTGCGGTCTGCATAGCTGCCTGTGTCGCTATCTGTTCGGCCCGTATAGTTCTGGGCGATAGCGCCGCCCGTGACAGTGGCGGCTGCGCCGGTCGCAATCGCGGTTCCCGCGACGCGAGTCAGAAAGGAGCGCCGGCTGAGTTTGCCCTTTTTGGCCATGTAACTACCTCATAGTCGTGTCGGTAATCCCCCAAGAATTACCTGTCGTCCCTCACGCTCGAGATATGACGACGGCGCCCGAAGGCGCCGTCGCTGAAGTCTTAGAGGCTCGGTCCGCGACCACGACCACCGGGGTCGGAACAGCCGGAGCTGTCGCTGTCGGTGTAGCCGGTGTTGCCGCGGCCATAACCCGCCTGGTCGGCGCAGGAGCCGCTGTCGCTGTCAGTGCGACCGGTGCGGCGAACGCCGTGGTTCGCGTAATCGTTCGGATCGCTATCCGTGTTGCCCGTACGGGCGCGACCGCCGCTATCGGCCGGGTCTGCGTCCGAGTTCCGCTGAATGACTGCCGCGCCAGCGACCGTTGCCACAGCACCTGCAGCAATCGTTCCGCCCGCGACGCGGGTCAGGAAGGAGCGGCGGCTCAGCTTGCCTTTTTTGGCCATGTGTCAAATTCCCCCTTAGAATGCGCGCTACACAATGTAGCTCTGCCAGAATTACGTTTAGCTTATGCGGCGGTCGGATGACTGGCAAACAATTCGGGCTATTTTTTTTCGCTTTTTAATCAGCGGGTTGCGGGAGATATTGAGAGTAATTCTTATTAGCTATGACTATGAGAATGATGTGCAGATGGTATATTGTGACAATGCAATCCATTCTCATGGCTGACAGGTGGGCTTGGTATAGGCTGTCCCCGATGTCGTTCTCGTCTTGTTCCAACCGCGCAGCTGGTGCTATGTAGATCCGGACCGGGAGGGTTGAATGGCGTTATCCGTGCGAATTCTGGGGATTGATCCCGGTCTCAGACGAATGGGCTGGGGCATGATCCGGGTCGAGGGCAGTCGGATCAGTGCGCTCGGGCATGGTGTTGTGACCCCGCCGACAAACGCGCCTCTCTCCCAGCGGCTTATCCATATTTTTGACGCTGTGGGCGCGCTCGTTCGCGAGCATCGACCTGATGAGGCCGCCATCGAGGAGGCCTTCATGGCCGCCAACGCCTCGTCGGCCCTAAAACTGGGACACGCCCGTGCCGCGGCGCTGCTGGCGCCGGCTCAAGCCGGCTTGCCGGTCGCCGAGTATGCGGCACGCCTCGTTAAAAAGTCCGTGGTCGGAACCGGTGCGGCGGACAAGGCACAGATCGCCGCCATGGTCGGCGTCCTTCTGCCCGGCACCAAAGCAACCGCTGACGCCGCCGACGCGCTTGCAATCGCCATTTGCCACGCCCACCATCGCCGGGCCGTCACCCTCGGGAGTGCCGCATGATCGGTATACTCAAGGGCCGGGTCGAGGCGATCGGGGCCGATGAACTGGTTCTGGATGTCAATGGCGTCGGCTATCTGGTCGGTGCAGGTGCGCGTACATTGTCCCGCCTGGAGCCCGGGCAGGACGTGGTGCTGCATATCGAAACCCATGTCCGCGAGGATGCGTTCAAGCTATTCGGCTTCCTCGAGGACATTGATCGGGCCTGGTTCGTCCATCTCCAGAATATCCAGGGTGTCGGTGCCAAGGCCGCGTTTGCGGTGCTGGATACCGTGCCGGTCAGCGAGATCGTCAATGCGGCGGCGCTGGGCGACAAGTCGACCTTTGCCCGCGCCAAGGGTGTCGGCCCGAAGTTGGCGACTCGGATCGCAACCGAGCTGAAAGACAAGGCGCCGCCGGTCGGACGCAGCTTCTCGATCGGATTGCCGGTCCACGGCCTCGACAGTGAGGGCGCGGCGACCCCTGCACCGATCTCCGGCGGTGATAGTCACGCCCGCGAGGATGCGGTCTCCGCGCTGATCAATCTCGGCTATAATGAGGGACAGGCACGCCAGGCGGTCGCCTCGGTGCTGCGTGAGCGCGGTAATGACGCGCCACTGAGCGATGTCATTCGCCTCGCCTTGAAGGAACTCGCACCGTGATGGCGACGATCCGCGTGGACGCGGGCGAGCGGATCACGATAGACCCAAGCCATCATGACTGATGCGCTCGATCCGATAGATGGCGGCCGCCTGGTTGACCAGGACATGCAACCCGGCGACGGGCGTGACCGCGCCCTGCGACCGCTGTCCTTCTCGGACTTTGTTGGCCAAAAGGCGGCAATCGCCAACCTTAAGGTCTTTGTCGAAGCGGCACGGCGGCGCGGCGAGTCGCTGGATCACGTTCTGCTGTCCGGCCCGCCGGGTCTTGGCAAGACGACACTGGCGCAGATTGTTGCCCGTGAAATGGGTGTCGGTTTCCGGGCCACATCGGGGCCCGTGATTGCGAAGGCGGGGGACCTGGCCGCAATCCTCACCAATCTCGAACCCCGCGACGTCCTCTTTATCGATGAAATCCATCGCCTCGCGCCGGCTGTCGAGGAGATCCTCTATCCGGCGATGGAGGACTTCTGCCTTGATCTGGTGATCGGGGAAGGGCCGTCCGCGCGGACGGTCCGGATCGAATTGCCGCCTTTTACCCTTGTCGGGGCAACCACGCGGGCGGGGCTCCTGGCGACGCCTCTGCGTGACCGCTTCGGGGTGCCGGTCCGGCTCGAATTCTATGACGAGGCCGAGCTCGGTTTCATTGTCACGCGCGCGGCGGCGAAGTTCGGGATCGAGGCGACCCCGGACGGCGCCCGAGAGATTGCGCGGCGAGCGCGTGGAACGCCCCGGGTGGCGGGTCGTCTGCTGCGCCGCGTGCGCGACTTTGCCGAGGCCGAGGACGCAGTGGAGATCAATGACGCGGTGGCCGACCGGGCTTTGAAGCGCCTTGAGGTTGATGAGATTGGTCTCGACAGCCTTGATCGTCGCTATCTCAAAGCCCTGACAGAAAGCTTTGGCGGCGGGCCGGTCGGCGTTGAAACCCTCGCGGCCGCGCTCGCCGAGGCGCGCGATGCGCTCGAGGATGTGGTTGAGCCCTTCCTGATCCAGCAGGGCTTCATTCAGAGAACGCCCCGTGGCCGTCTGGCGGCGGCGCGGGCCTGGCAGCATCTCGGGCTGACGCCGCCTCAGACCGGTGCGCAGGCTGCCAGCGCTCCGGCCCCGGGAGGTCTGTTCGGAAAATGACCGATGCCTTGCAGCCAGCCGCCGGCGCGTTCGGCGCTGATCACATCCATCGTCTGCCGGTGCGTGTCTACTATGAGGACACTGATTTTTCCGGGGTCGTCTACCATGCGCGCTATCTGCACTTCTTCGAGCGCGGCCGTACGGAAAGCCTGCGGGCCTGCGGCATTCATCATTCCGAGTTGTCGCGCATGGAGCCGCCGCTTGCCTTTGCCGTCCGGCGGATGGGCGTGGAGTTCGTCCGCGCCGCGCATGTTGACGACGTTCTGGTGATCGAGACCGAGTTCAGACCCCAGGCGGGCGCCCGGCTGATGATGGAACAGCGGCTGTTTCGGGGCTCTGATCTTGTTGCAACGGCCTCGGTTCAGGCTGTGTGTATCGACGGAAATGGACGGGCCAAACGCCCGCCGTCATGGATGCAGGCGAAGTGGGGTGGTCGTGTGGTCAGCCCCAATCAGGAATGACCCGCATTCGCAGCAATAGTCGCGGCCCGGTCGATAAGGTGACTTGCTTGTAATGTTTGTGGCCTTTACCCCTGTTTTGCAGGGGAGGGTGTCATTGTCCCATCGTTCAAAGTCGCCGAAAGATCGGAGCTTGCGTCCCGCCGGTGCGGCGGTTCCGCCTCCCAATTTCGGCTTTAATGTCGCGCGCGTGCTGCAGGATGGCGGCGACATGTTCATGCATGTCGTTCACGAGCCTGAAGCGGGTGGTGAAGTCTGGGTGACCATGAGTATGGTTCGCCGCGACAAGGCGGGTCTCATGGCCGTCAAGCGTCAGGTGTCTGCCCGTTTTGAACCGGATGGCCCCTATTGCGCCGTGTCCACATCCGGCGAGCCCGACCGGATGCTGGCCGAGGAGGGGGGGCTGAACAAGGCCCAGGTCAATGCCTTCATCCAGATGGTGGTGCGCGACGGGGGCAGTGAACACACGGATGCGTTCATCGACCGGGGACGTTTCGTCAGCCACACGCCGGGCAGCTGTTGTCGTCCCCAGGGTTACGACGTCCTGCTCGCGCGGCGGCGCCCGCGACCGGGCCTCACCTATCACGGGGTCGATGAGATCGTCGGTGAAGGCCAGCACGTGGCCGTCTTCTCATGCTTCGAGATGGATGGCGTGACCTATCGCGCCTGCGACCTCTTTCGTCTGGCAGATGGACGGATCGTCGAACACTGGGATGTCGTCGAGGAAGTCGCGCCTCATCTGGTCGCGCACAATGACGAGAGATGAGAGCGCAGTTTTTGCGGTTATCACCTCCTGAAATTTGCCGTATTCGGTAGTCAAGGATCTGTCAGCGATGGAACGCGTCGCGTCAGGCATGAAGCCTGCATGGCGTTTGACGGATTGTGAAACACACGATCGGGGCGGCCGAAAGGCCGCGCCGAAGCGCAAGGGTGAGCGTTATGGAGTCTTCTGTCGTCGAGGTCGCACAAGTCGTGGAAGGATTCTCCTTCTATGCCCTGTTCATGCGCGCGGACTGGGTGGTCAAGGGCGTGATGGGCATTCTCGCCTTCATGTCGATCTGGTCCTGGGCCATCGCCATCGACAAATCGCTGCACATGCGCAGCCTGCATGGCAAGGCCAAGCATTTCGAACGTGAATTCTGGTCCGGCCGCTCACTCGATGCGCTTGCGGACCAATTCGCCAAGTCGGCGCGGGAGCCGTTCTCCCGTGTCTTCGCTGCCGGCCTGCGGGAATGGAATGGTGACAATGCCGGCGGACGCGTCTCCAAGGCGGCCGGTGCCGAAGCCGGTCGTCAGATGACCAACACCGAGGGCGGCCTGGGCATTCTCGCCACGATCGCGTCGGCCGCCCCCTTCGTCGGCCTGTTCGGGACCGTCTGGGGCATCATGAATGCCTTCCGCTCCATCGCGGCGTCCCAGGACACCAATCTGGCAGTGGTCGCGCCCGGCATTGCCGAGGCCCTGTTTGCTACCGCGCTCGGCCTCCTTGCCGCCATTCCGGCAGTGATCTTCTTCAATGCCTTGTCCGCCAATCTCGCCAAATATGGTGCGCGCCTCGACGGTTTCGTTGACGAGCTGTCGGCGCTTGCCGACCGCGACGGGCTCTAGGGCGATGGGTGCTTCCCTCGATAGTGGCGGATCCGGTCGCGGCCGCGCCCGCTGGAAGCCGAAGGCCGAGATCAATGTCACGCCCTTCGTCGACGTGATGCTGGTCCTGCTGATCGTGTTCATGATCACCGCGCCGTTGCTGACGGTTGGTGTTCCGGTCAACTTGCCGGAAACCGAAGCCCGCAACCTGCCGGCCGGCGAGGAGCCGCTCACCGTGACAGTGAATGCCGATGGCGTGATCTACCTGCAGGAGACGGAAGTCCCGCTGTCAGACCTTGTGCCGCGCCTGCGCGCCATCGCCGGCACGGGCTTTGACGCGCGGATCTATATCCGGGCTGATGACGGCGCGGCTTATGGGGATGTCGCGCGGGTGATGGCCAATATCAACGCAGCCGGCTTCTCCAATCTTGGTCTCGTAACCGATCCGATCGAACGGTAGCGGCGGTTCTACTGTGCGTGGTCTTGTCCTCTCCCTCATCATTCACGGCGGCATGATCGCCGCGGGGCTGATCTATTTGCCCCGTGTCGCCTCCGTGCTGGAAACGTCGCCGATCGTTCCGATTGAACTGGTGACGCTGGGTGAGCGAAACAGCATCCGCGCCGCCGCACCGGAGCCGGTGGTCGAAGACGAGCCGGACGAGACGATTGACGAGCTCATCGAAGAGCCCGAGACCCAGTCCGCCCCGGTGCCCGAGCCGGTGCAGCCCGAGCCGGAGGTGGTCGAGACGCCCGCCGAGACACCGGAAGAGCCGGAAGTCGTGCCTGCCGAGCCGGAACCCGAGACAACGCCGGACGTCCCACCCCAACGTCCCGAGCGTCCACGTGAACCGGCTCAACCCGCCGAACCGTCCCTGAATGATCTGCTGGGTGATTTGTCCCGCAGCGTGTCGGAAACCCGCGACGGTCAGGCCTCCGAGCAGGGTCCGCGTCGTGACCCGGTTGGCGATGGCGAGGCGATGACCGCGACCCTGCAGGATCTGATACGGTCGCACCTGGCGCGCTGCTGGCGCGCGTCGCTGGATGCGCCCGAGCCGGACGAGCTGGCGGTTGAACTGGTGCTCGATCTCGACCGCAATGGCGAGCTCACGGGGCCGCCGCGTTTGGTCGATCAATCACGCGTGCTCAATTCGCCCAATCCGTATCTGCGTGTCGCCGGCGAACGGGCGCTGCGCGCGGCAGTCGAGTGTCAGCCTTACCCGCTGCCACCGGAAGCCTATTCTCAATGGCGTCAAATTGAGGTCAATTTTTCGCCGTCCTTATACGGTCGCTAGTCACACCCGTCCCGGAGACCCTGTTCCATGACCCGACTTCTCGTGCTCCTTGCTGCCGTCCTCGCCCTTGTTGGATGGACCGGCGCGTCTGATGCCCAGGAACCGCTGCGGGTCGATGTGACCCAGGGCAATCTCGATCCGATGCCAATCGCGGTCCCCGATTTCGTCGGCGCCTCCGACGAGGCCCTTCGCCGGGGCGCGGACATCACTCGCGTGGTCGCCAATGACCTTGCAAGCTCCGGCCTGTTTGCACCGGTGGACCAGGACGCCTTCATCGAGGACATCGCCAATATCGATCTGCGTCCGCGGTTTTCCGACTGGCGCGTGATCAACGCATCGGCCCTGCTGGTCGGCAGTGTCACGATCCAGGAAGATGGACGGCTGGTGGTCGGTTTCCGGCTCTGGGACACACGACTGGAAGAGCAACTGCTAGGCCTGCAATATCGCACCGCGCCGGAGAACTGGCGCCGGGTCGCGCACCGTCTGGCCGATGCGGTCTATGAGCGCCTCACCGGTGAGACCGGTTATTTCAACACACGTATCGTCTATGTCTCGGAAGGTCGTGGCATCGACGGTGAGCCGATCCGTCAGCTGGCCCTGATGGACCAGGACGGCGCCAACCCGTCCTTTCTGACCGATCGCTCCTATATGGCGCTATTGCCGAACTACTCCCCGAGCGCCCAGGAAATCACCTACGTCTCCTTCCTCGATGGCCAGGCGACGACCTATCTCTACAATCTAGAAACCGGCCGCCAGGAAGCCCTGTTTGCGTCCGGTGGTGCTGGCGCGGCCAGCCAGGTCGATCCGGAGGGGCAAAGCCTGTCGGCGCGTTTCTCACCTGACGGATCCGAGCTCGCAGTGTCGATCGAGACGCGCTCCGGCCACGATATTCACCTGTTCGACCTGCGGACGCGAAACCTCCAACGCTTGACGCAGCACCCGGCCGATGATGTCGAACCGTCTTTCGCCCCGGATGGCGAGCGGATCGTGTTCTCTTCGGCCCGTGGCGGCGGTTCGCAGCTCTATGTGATGAACCGGGACGGTAGCGATGTGCAGCGGGTCACGTTCGGCTCCGGTCGCTATACGACACCGGTCTGGTCTCCGCGCGGCGACCTCATTGCCTTCACCAAACAGATCGGCAACCAGTTTGCGCTCGGCGTCGTGCGGGCAGATGGCTCCGGCATCGAGCGCATCCTCTATGAGGGGTATTTCGTCGATACGCCGGCCTGGTCGCCCAATGGCCGGGTCCTGCTTTTCACGCGCGGCGAGTCCCGGACGAACGGGACGCGATATGAAATCTGGAGTGTCGACCTTGCCGGCTTCAATCTCAGGCGGCTGGCAACCGGCGGAATGGCTTCCGATCCGGCATGGTCGCCCTTGATTGAATAGAAAATTTCTGCGTAACGTTTTGTCTTGTGAGCGGCACCATTGGGGGGGCCGTCGTCGGTACAACGTCACGTCTTGCGTGATCGGGAGTAAGCCGCAGGCCGTGTGCGCTTGGGCTGGATGAGGGTGTAACATTATGAAAATCAAACTTTTTGCTATTGCGGCGCTTGGGGCGTTTGCGACCGCTTGTGCTTCGACCCCGCCGGTGGACGATACGCCGCCGGTACAGGATACCCGTCCGGTCGAGCGGCCTGACGAGACCCCGCCGCCGGTCGAAACCGGGCCGATGGCCGGTTCCGCGGATCATTTTGTGGCGACTGCGGGCGACCGTGTGTTCTACGGACTGGACCGTCATGACCTGTCGGACGAGGCCCGCGCCACCCTGCGTCGCCAGGCGGCCTGGCTCGCCTCCTACCCGGGAACCCGCATTCTCGTCGCCGGAAATTGCGATGAGCGCGGCACGCGTGAATACAACCTCGCGCTTGGTGCCCGTCGTGCCAATGCGGCACGCACCTACCTGATCAGCCAGGGCGTTGATCCGTCGCGGATCTCGACGACCTCCTACGGCAAGGAACGTCCGACCTGCATGCAGTCGTCGGAAACCTGCTGGGCGGTCAACCGCAATGCGACTACCACGCTCGTGGGCGGCTACACCAACTAGGCCGTTCGCATTTGTGACAGGAAACGCCCGTGACAAACCCGTCGCGGGCGTTTTCCATTCTCCGGTCGCAAGGCCGTATTTTCGCCGTCCTCGTCCGCTAGGTGGGTGTCATGATCAGATATATTTGTCTCTCCGTCCTCGTTACCTCGCTGGTCGCCATCGCGCCTGCCGAGGCCCAGTCGCGCCGCGAACTTTCCGAACGCATCGATGCCACCGAAGTGCGTATCGGCAATCTGGAAGACCAGTTCATGGCCGGCGACCCGGTCGCCGAGGCCCTGATGCGCCGCATGGATGAGCTGGAATACCAGGTCCAGGCCCTGACCGGCGAAGCCGAGCGGCTGAGCTTTGAAAACCGCCAGCTGCGTCAGCAGCTGGAGACGCTGGAAAATGAACGAGCCATGGCGCGTCAGTCAGAGGCACCTTCACTCGACGACGAAGCCGTCGCCTGGATGAGCGAAGGCTTGGACGATATCGATCCGGCGGCCGCTGCAGCCGGTGAAGACGGCGCCGCCCTTGCCATTACAGACCCGAACGACCCCCATGCGGCGGCCCGCGCGGCCGCGACCGGGGTTCTGGGTGGTGCTCCGACGACGCCCACCGACGCAGCCACCAGCGCTTCGGCTGATCCGGGCCTTGTCTATGAGGCCGCCCGGGCGCGACTGCTCGATGGCGATTTCGATGGCGCCCAGGCCGGTTTCGAGACGTTTGTTGCCGACAATCCTGATCACCCGCTGACCGCCCAGGCCCATTACTGGCTTGGTGAGACTTTCTATGTCCGGAGCGATTTCACCGCTGCAGCCGATGCCTATATCGCCTCGTTGCGGCTCCAGCCCGAGGGCGACAAGGCCCCCGATGCACTGGTTCGGCTGGCGGCATCGCTGCACGGGATGGGCCGGACCGAGGATGCCTGCGCCACACTGGCCCGCTTTGGTCGCCAATTCCCGGATGCCGCCCCTGCATCGCAGGCCCGCGCGGCCCGGGAATCGGTTCGTGCCAACTGCCGGTAGGCGTGTCGGCACCAGCCATTGACATCGTCACATCGGCGCTCGACCGGCTTGCGGGCGAAGGTCCGCTCGGACTGGCCTGTTCGGGCGGCGGAGACAGTCTGGCCCTCTTGCTCATCGCGAACCGCTGGGCCCGCCAGTCCGGTCGTGCCCTGCACATACTGACCGTCGATCATTGTTTGCGTCCGGAGAGTGCGGGCGAAGCCCGCTTTGTCGCGGAGACCGCTGCCCGCCTCGGCTGGCCATGCGACATCCTGCGCTGGGATCAGGCGCGCGGGGGGGGCGGACTGCAGGCCCGCGCCCGTCGAGCGCGCCACCGTCTTCTGGCGAGCGCAGCCCGTCGGCTCCGATTGACTGCCATCATGCTGGCACATACCCGCGACGACCAGGCTGAAACTGTCTGTATGAGGCTGGCCGCCGGCGGCAGCTGGCGCAGTGCAGCAGCGATGGGCGAGCGGGTGCCATCCCCCGCCTGGCCGGAGGGGCGGGAGGTGATGCTGGTGCGGCCCTGTCTCGCTGTCAGCCGGGCCGATCTGCGCGCCAGTCTGGAGGCTGACGGGGCCGCCTGGATCGAGGATCCGTCCAACCAGGACACGCACTATGCCCGTATCCGCATGAGGCAGACCTTCGCGCAGCTGGATGATAGGGGCTTCGATACGGGACGGTTTGCTGCATTGGCGACCGACTTGCGGGCGGTGCTGGACGCCGAACGTCTCGCCGCATGGCAGGCAGCCAGAACCTGTCTGCGCCTTCACCCCTGGGGGGCGATTGACCTCGCGCCTGAAAACTGGAGCCGTTTGCCGACCGTGCTTCGCCTCACCTTGCTCGAGGCGGCCGTGATGGCGGTCTCGGGGCAGCCGGCGAGTCCGTCGCGGGCGCGTCTCATTCCCTTGGACGAGGCGATCCGGGCAGGGCGTCCGGCCTCGGGTTGCGGCGTTCTGGTGCGGCCGGGCGCGCGGGTCTGGATGATCCGGGACGGCGGCGCTGTCAGTGGCCGGGTCGACCGCGAGCCGCCCAGTCCTTGGATCGAGGAGGAGGCCGGCACGGCGGTGTTCGATGGCCGCTTCGTGATCGACGGCCGCGCGCGTGAACTTGAATGGCACCTGCTCGGAGATACGTATGAAGGACTGGCTGATCGCGCTATACTCGACGCTGTTCCCGGTTCGGCCCGGTCCGGACTGCTGGTCGGTCGCGCAGCCGGAGAGGTCGTGGTGATCGCCGGTTTGGGAAACCCGGTTTCCGCCGAAGGCGACGTTGCCGTTCGCGGGGCGACCGAGGTGCGCTCGTTGATCGAGCACAGATTTTGCAGGCGTCTGCTTTCGCACGGTGCGGCCAGATGGTTTGCTGAGACCGAACGGGCCTGAGGCTTAGGGTGTTTTGCCGCAGGGCTGCTTGGATGACTGGCGCCGGGGCGATGGAATGCCCATATCTGGTCGGGAATGACCGAATGATTGAACGGATAAACGCATGCAAATGAGAAATATTGCGATCTGGGCCGTGGTCCTCGTCCTGTTGATGGTGCTGGTGCAGATGATCAGCCGGTCATCGGACCCGGCAACCGTTCAGCGCGGACCGTCCTATTCCGACTTCCTGAACCGGGTTGAACGCAGCGAGATTTCCAGCGCGACGATTCGCGGCGACATGCTGCAGGCCGAAACCGTGTCTGGCGAAAGCTTCGAAGTCGTGTTGCCGCCGTCGGATACCCAGACAGTCGGCATCCTGCGCGAGGCGAACGTGAATATTCGCGTCGAAGAAGCGTCCGAAGGGGGCAATATCTTCCTCAATATGCTGTTCAACTGGTTCCCGCTTCTGCTGCTGATCGGGGTGTGGATCTTCTTCATGCGCCAGATGCAGGGTGGTGGCCGTGGCGGCGCGATGGGCTTTGGAAAGTCCAAGGCGCGCCTGTTGACCGAGCATCATGGTCGCAAGACCTTTGACGATGTGGCCGGCGTCGACGAAGCCAAGGAAGAACTCCAGGAAGTCGTCGAGTTCCTGAAAGACCCGTCCAAGTTCCAGCGCCTCGGTGGCAAGATTCCGAAAGGCGCCCTGCTGATCGGCCCTCCGGGTACCGGTAAGACTCTGCTGGCCCGCGCCGTTGCCGGCGAAGCCAATGTGCCCTTCTTCACGATTTCGGGTTCCGACTTCGTCGAGATGTTCGTCGGTGTTGGCGCCTCGCGCGTCCGCGACATGTTCGAACAGGCCAAGAAGAATGCGCCCTGCATCATCTTCATCGACGAAATCGACGCTGTCGGTCGTTCGCGTGGTGCCGGCCTCGGTGGCGGTAATGACGAGCGCGAGCAGACGCTCAACCAGCTGCTGGTCGAGATGGACGGTTTTGAAGCGAATGAAGGCATCATCCTGATTGCCGCGACCAACCGTCCGGACGTTCTGGACCCGGCGCTGATGCGTCCGGGCCGCTTTGACCGCCAGGTCGTTGTGCCCAACCCGGACATCACGGGTCGCGAGAAGATCGTCAAGGTTCACATGCGTGATGTGCCGCTCAGCGACGATGTTGACCCCAAGGTCATTGCGCGCGGCACGCCGGGCTTCTCCGGTGCCGATCTCGCCAATCTGGTCAATGAGGCGGCTTTGCTGGCCGCACGCCGCAACAAGCGCCGCGTCTCGATGCTGGAATTCGAGGATGCCAAGGACAAGGTTATGATGGGGCCGGAACGCCGCTCCATGGTCATGTCCGAGAAGGAAAAGCAGCTCACCGCCTACCATGAATCCGGTCATGCCATCGTGGCGATCAATGTCCCGTCGGCGGATCCTGTTCACAAGGCGACCATCATTCCGCGCGGCCGTGCCCTCGGCATGGTCATGCAGTTGCCGGAAGGCGACAAGATGTCGATGACTCACGAGGAAATGACCTCGCGTCTCGCCATCATGATGGGTGGCCGGGTGGCCGAGGAGCTGAAATTCGGCAAGGAGAAGGTGACCTCCGGTGCCGCCTCCGACATTCAGCAGGCAACCCGTCTGGCCAAGGCCATGGTGACCCAGTGGGGCTTCTCGCAGGAGCTCGGCCCGATCGACTATGCGGATAATCAGGGCGAGGTCTTCCTCGGCCAGCAACTGGTCCAGAGCAAGTCGGTCTCGGGCACCACGGCCCGCAAGATCGAGGAAGAGGTCCGCGCCCTCGTGCAGACCGGCATGGATGAGGCTCGCCGCATCCTGACCGAGAAGCGCAAGGATTGGGAAACGCTCTCCGAAGGCCTGCTTGAATACGAAACCCTGTCGGGCAGCGAGATCACCGACCTGCTCAATGGCAAGCCGCCGAGCCGTCCCGATGATACGCCAACCCCGCCGAGCGACACGCCGTCCAGCGCCGTGCCGACCACGGATGAGGAACCCGATGCTGGTCCCGCCCCGCAAGGCGCCTGACCTGCACGACATCGTCAAACGAGAAAGCCCCGGGCCACATGGTTCGGGGCTTTTTCGTGGGTGCGACCAGGACCGGGGCCTGGCTTGTCGGAGCCGCTCCAAGCGGGATTGAACGGCAGCTCCAATGCCGCTAGGTCCATATCCGGTTCCAAAAGCAGGATTGCGGCATGGATGATCCGTCGCCAAGTCATCAACGCCGCGCGCCGGTCACCGCGATCGCTGAGGTCTTCCTGGCCTTCTTGAAGCTGGGCTTGACCGCCTTTGGTGGCCCGATCGCCCATATCGGCTTTTTTCGCGACGAATTCGTCGTTCGCCGCCGTTGGATGGATGATGCCGCCTTCGCCGACCTGGTCGCCCTGTGCCAATTTCTGCCGGGCCCGGCGTCAAGCCAGGTCGGGTTGGCACTCGGTTTGATGCGCGCCGGATGGCTTGGCGGCCTTGCCGCCTTTGTTGGATTTACGCTGCCGTCGGCGGTGATCCTTTTTATTGTCGCTCTGACTGGCAGTCGGCTCTCGGGAGACCTGAGCTCAGGCATTGTCGCCGGCCTGAAGCTTGTGGCCGTGGCGATCATTGCCCATGCCGTTCTGGGCATGGCCCGCACGCTTTGCCCCGATCGATTGCGCGCGAGCATTGCGGTACTCGCCGTGATCATCCTCGCGGTGCTGCCCGCCGTATACGGCATGCCGCTCGCCATCCTCGCGGGGGCCAGTCTCGGCCTGTGGCGCGGCGAGGGGCCGGTCGCCACGGGCGCCGCAATAGCGGTTCCGGTATCGCGGACCGCTGGCGTGATCAGCCTCGGTCTGGCCGCTACTGTCTTCATCGCCCTGCCGATCTTCGCGTCCCACAGCCCCGTCGTTGCACTGGCCGACAGTTTCTATCGATCCGGCATGCTGGTGTTCGGCGGTGGCCATGTCGTGTTGCCGCTCCTGCAGGTCGAAGTGGTGGAGGCGGGACAGGTCAGTCTTGATGCCTTCCTGGCCGGATATGGCGCCGCCCAGGCCGTGCCAGGTCCGCTCTTCACCTTCGGCGCCTATCTCGGTGCCATCATGGAGAGCGGCCCAAGCGGCCTCGCCGGCGCGTTGATCGCCATGCTCTCACTGTTCGCGCCGGGTTTTCTGCTGCTGGTCGGCACCTTGCCCTTCTGGGCCGGGTTCAGACGACATGCGCGGGCGCGGGCGATCATGGCCGGCGCCAATGCGGCTGTTGTCGGCATTCTCGGGGCTGCCCTGTACGATCCGGTCTTTACCAGCGCCGTGACCGGTTTTCCTGAATTTACCCTGGCGCTCTCCTGTTTCGTATTGCTTGTCTCCTGGAAGTGCCCGCCTTGGTTGGTTGTCCTGTTGGGGGCGGCCGGTGGCGGCTTGCTGGCCATTCTCTGAGCTGGCCGGGCGGGCGACGGGAAGGCGGCCGATGAGCACGGGATGGCTTTGCCATTGTCGCGGCAAACCGGTGCCGCTAATACCAAGGCGAGGCAGCCCACGCGCCTGTCACCAGAAGATGGACCCTCATGCCCAAATTCCGCTCCCGTCGCCAATCCGATCTGCCTTTCGTGATGGGCGTGCTCAATGTAACGCCGGACAGTTTTTCCGATGGTGGCGACTTCATCGACCAGGCGGCGGCCGTTGCGCGAGGGCTTGAGATGCTCCGCAATGGCGCAGATGTGATCGATGTCGGCGGCGAGTCGACCCGGCCCGGCGCCGATCCGGTCTCCGAAGCCGAGGAGTTGCGGCGTGTCATCCCGGTCATCAAGGCGCTCCGCGAGACCAGTGGTGCGCGGATCTCGATCGACACTTTCAAGCCCTCGGTCGCCCGCAAGGCCATCGAGGCCGGCGCGGACATCTGGAATGATGTCATGGCCCTGAGAGCCGAGGGCGCGGTGGAAACAGCGGCCGAGCTGGGTGTCCCGGTCATCCTGATGCACATGTCCGGCACGCCGCAAACCATGCAGGCCAATCCGCAATACGAGGACGTCGTCTCGGAGGTCTGTGACTTCCTGACCGAGCGCGCGGACATTGCCATGGCCAAGGGCGTCAGTGCTGACAGTATCTGGCTCGACCCCGGCATCGGCTTCGGCAAGTCGCTTGACCATAATCTGGCACTCATGCGGGATCTCGATCAGGTGATCGGTCTCGGTTATCCGGTGCTGTTTGGCGCCTCACGCAAACGCTTCATCGCGGCCATTGATGATGGGGCCAACGAGACCGAACGGCTTGGCGGCTCGCTTGCCGCGGCGCTGCGCGCCGCGTCGGCCGGAGCGGCCATGGTGCGGGTCCATGATGTTCGCATGACGGTCCAGGCCCTGAAGGTCCAGGCGGCGATCGGCAAGGGGCGCGCCTAGATGGCCTACACGCTCTATGGTAAGGCGGGTTTCGGGTCGGTTTGTGTCGAGGCGGCCCTGGAACTGGTCGGTGCGGCCTATGAGTTCGTCGAGCTCGATCCGCTGGGCGAGGCCGCTGAGCAACGCCGCCTGCGCACGATCAATCCGGTCGGCCAGGTTCCGACCCTTATCCTGCCCGATGAAAGCGTCATGACCGAGAGCGCGGCCATTCTGATCTGGCTCGGGGATCGCTATCCCGAAGCCGGGCTCGCACCCGCCATCGACGCCCCCGAGCGCGCTGAATACCTGCGCTGGATGCTCTTCCTCTCGGCCAGCATCTATTCCACCTTTTCGATATCGGACGGTCCGGAACGCTTTCATCCCGATCCGGCCACACACCCGACGCTGCTCGACGGGGCCAATCAGCGCCGTGCCGACATGTGGGTGCTGATGAATGATGCCTTTGATGGCGCACCCGGACCTTTTCTGCTCGGTGAGACGATGAGCCTGCTCGATGTCTATGTCGCCATGATGAGCCGCTGGGATCCGGGTCGGGCTGACTTTGTGGACCAGTGTCCGGCGCTCCTGCCGGCGGTCGAGGCGACCGAGGCGGATCCGGTGGTCGCGGCGGTCTGGGCCCGCAACTTTCGCACCGGAGGCTGAGCCTTGGGCGCTTTCCTGACCAATCCCTGGACGCTCCTGGTTGCCGGCGGGCTATGCGAGATGGGCTGGGCGCTGGGCTTCAAATATGTTCGTAGCGATGCGCCCTGGTGGCAGCACGCGGCAGTCTTCGCCGTCCTGGCTGCCTCGATGGGTCTATTGTGGGTGGCCATGAAGTCGTTACCCGCGGGCACTGCCTATGCGGTCTGGACCGGGATCGGCGCGCTCGGCGTTGCCACAATCGGCATCCTCGTCTTCAACGAGCCGGCAACCCATCTGCGGATCTTCTTCCTGGCCCTCATCCTGGTCGGGATCATCGGCCTCAAGCTGGTCAGCAGCGAGACCTAGCCGAACGGGTCGTCAATCGTGTGGGAGGGTTCGGTGAACCAGCGCGGTCCGGTCTCGGTCATGTAGAAATGGTCCTCCAGCCGGATGCCGAACTCGCCCGGAACGCAGATCATGGGCTCGTTGGAAAAGCACATCCCGGCCTCCAGTGTCGTGTCATCGCCGCCGACCAGATAGGGCGCCTCGTGGATATCGAGACCGATGCCGTGACCGGTGCGGTGGGGAATGCCGGGCAGGGCGTAGCCCGGCCCCAGCCCGCGGCGTTCGGCTTCGGCGCGCGCGGCGGCATCCACCGCGCTGCAGGCTGTGCCGATCTGTGCAGCCTGGAAGGCGGCGAGCTGGCAGGCTTTCTCCGCCTCCCAGATCTCCCGCTGCTTGTCGGTTGGCGTCCCGAATACGTAGGAGCGGGTGATGTCGGACTGGTAGCCATGGATCGCGCACCCGGTATCGATCAGCACCATATCGCCTTCATCGAGCGTCTTGGGCTGGGCAACCCCGTGCGGGAAAGCGGTGTCCGGGCCAAACAGGACAATGCAGAAGGTCGAGCCGCCCGGCGCGCCGATCGCCTTGTGGGCGGCGTGGATGAATTCGGTGACATCACCGGTCGAGATCCCCGGACGCAGAATGCGGGCCGCCGCTGCATGGACTTCCAGCGTCGCGGTCTTGGTCGCCTGCATGAGCGCGATTTCGTCGGCATCCTTGGTCTTGCGGGCTGACAGGATGATGTCGGTCGCGTCGCCCGTTGACCCGGTCCCGGCCCGCACGATCGCATGGGCGGTTACCAGTGGGGTCGCCGGGTCAAGGCCCAGCACGCCGGACGCACCGTCCAGGCTGGCGAGCAGGGCATGCGGATCCTCGTGCTCCTCCCACGTCGCCAGCGGCGCATGAAGCTGCATGAAGCCTTCCAGCGTACCGGTCTCGAAAGCCGGACCCAGATAGGTGAGACCACCGTCTACGGTGACAAGCGCCCCGACCAGGCGTTCTGACGCCCGCCAGCGCAGGCCGGTATAATAGGTGAGGTTGGTCCCGGCATTGAGCCAGACGGCGTCGAGACCAGCGCTTTTCATACGGGCGCGCAGCGCGTCGAGGCGTTCGCTGAGGCGTTCGACGGGGATGGGATGGCAATGGCTGAGACGGTCGGTGAGCTTTGCCAGTTCTGCCTCGGCGTCTGATCCGCCTACGCCGCGGGTCATCCTGTTGTCAGGCATCACAGCGTCTCCAGGATCGCTTCGACCCGCTTCATGTCGTCGGGCAGCTCGGTCTGGAAACGCAGGGCCTCGCCGGTCACCGGATGATCAAAGCCGAGGATGGCCGCGTGAAGGGCCTGGCGCCGGAAGGCGCGCAGTGTGCCGCTTTCATCATCAAATTCGAGCAGGCGACCGCGTTTCTGGCCGTAGACCGGATCTCCCAGCAGGGGGCAGTTGATGTGCGCCATGTGTACCCGGATCTGGTGGGTCCGACCGGTCTCGAGACGACATTCGACCTTGGCCGCCATGCCGGTACCGATGGCCGCGCCTTCAGTCTGTCCGAAGCGTTTCAGGGTCGTGTAATTCGTGATGGCGTGTTTGCCGGCCAGGGAATTGGGGTCATGCGGGACCTCGAACTTCTTGCGGTCGCGCGAGGATCGGGCCAGCTGGGTTTCGATCCGGCCGGACTTCGCCCGCGGCGCATTGCGGGTGAAGGCGATATAGGCGCGCTCGACCGTATGCTTCGCGAACTGGGCGCTGAGGCCCTTGTGCGCGGCATCCGACTTGGCCACCACCATCACGCCGGAGGTCTCCTTGTCGAGCCGGTGCACGATGCCGGGCCGTTCGACGCCGCCAATGCCGGACAGCGATCCCGCGCAATGGTGCAGCAGGCCGTGCACCAGAGTTCCGGTCCAGTGACCGGCGGCCGGGTGTACAGAGAGGCCGGCCGGCTTCACGAGGACGATGAGGTCCGCATCCTCATGCAGGACGTCGAGGTCCATCGGTTCCGGCGTTGGCGCGTCGGGGCGCGGCGTCGGGACCGACACGGCGTAGACCGCTCCCGCGACGACCTTGGCCGACGGGTCTGTCGCCGGCACAGCATCGACGGTGACCTGCCCGCCCTCGATCAGGGCTTTCAGGCGTGAGCGGGAGAGGCTTTCAACGGTCGCAGCGAGCCACCGGTCGAGCCGCTGGCCGGCGGCGTCTTCATCAGCCTCGAAGGTGAGCGTTTCAGCGATATCCATCATGTCTCGACAATCTCCCAGCCGATAGCGGATTGCAACGCGCGGGATGATCGCTGCTGGAGGGGTCTAACGATCTCGTTCGACGAGGCAAAGGCGTATCGCCAGTGCCGTGCAGAAATTGATTGCGGGCGTGTGGGGCGTGTACGCCATGATGAAACAGACGCAAAACCACGCTACAGGTGGTTTGAGACAATACCGCGGGACGGAACCATCAGTCTGGCCTGCGAGGTTTGCGGCGAGGGAGTATCATGACCAAGACCAATCTGACACGCCGGAGCGCCCTGATCGGCGCTGCCGGTGCCGGGCTCGCCGTCGGTGCGTGCTCCCCGAAGCCGGGCGTCTTCCAGCCGGTCGATAACGGGACCTTCAGCCATGGCGTCGCGTCGGGCGATCCCGATCAGACCAGCGTCATGTTGTGGACGGCGCTGACCAATGATGGCGGCGGTTATCGCGGGGTCGAAGTGGCGCGCGATGCGGCCTTCACCGACATTGTCTTCGAGCAGGGTGGCGAGATCACCTATGTGATGATGCAACCACTCGGGACGCTGAAAATTCTCGCCACCGGCCTGGAGCCGGGCGTGCGCTACTTCTACCGCTTCCGTCTGAATGACACCTATTCACCGGTCGGTGTGACCGCGACCCTGCCGGAAGGTGCGCTGGATCAGTTCCGGATCGGTGTGTTCTCATGCTCGAACTTCCCGGCCGGGCACTTCAATGTCTACCGCGAGGCTGCCGACAATGGTGAGCTCGACCTGGTCATCCACCTCGGCGATTATTTCTATGAATACGGACCAGGCGAATACGCGACCGAACAGTCAGAGGCCATGAACCGTGTGCCGTTCCCGGCGCATGAGCTACTGACCCAGGCCGACTATGTTGCCCGCCATGCCCAGTACAAGTCCGATCCGGACCTGCAGGCCCTGCATGCCGCCGCGCCGTGGATTCTGAGCTGGGATGATCACGAGACCGCCAATGATGCCTGGCGTGGGGGAGCCGAGAACCATAATGAAGGCGAGGGGAGCTGGCAGGACCGCCGCCAGGCCGCCTTGCGGGCCTGGTATGACTGGCAGCCGGTGCGGGAACCGGAAACCGATCTGCGTCAGCGTCGGGGAAGCTATGAAATCGGTGACCTGGCCACGCTGTGCCTCCTCGAGAGCCGGTTGATCGCCCGCGATGAGCAGGTGGCGCTCGATAGCTTCCCGCTCACCTCCGACGCTGATGATACCGATCCGGCCAATCTGGAAGCGGTGGCGACCTGGAAGCGCGATGTGGTCGGTGCGGAAGATCGCACCCTGCTGGGTGCCGAGCAGATCGCCGACATCCAGGCGGCGTGCGGGGCGTCGAAGGCGGCGGGCAAGCCGTGGCGCATCCTGGCCAACCAGGTCATCATGAGTCGCGTCAATTTCCCGAATTTTGCCAAAGAGATGCCGGGCTGGCTGCGCTGGTGGGCGACCCGCAACAGCGAGTTTGCGCGTAATTTCATCATGAGCACGCGCTTCGATATCCCCTTCAATCTCGACATGTGGGATGGCTATCCGGCGGAGCGTGAGCGTCTGTTCGCGGCCCTGAGCGATGTCGATGCCGACATCATCACCCTGACCGGGGATGTCCATTCCTTCTGGACCAATGATCTCGTTGACGGCGACGGCCACCGGATCGGGACCGAACTGGTCGGGGCATCGGTAACCAGCCCGTCGCCGTTTTCGGGATTTGCCGCCCCGGGCGTCGATTATGGAAAGATGATGATCGAGGCCAATGCCGATGTTGCTCACTGCAACATGGAAGATCACGGCTATATCCGCCTCACCCTGACCCCGGAGGCCGCCGACGCGGAATACATCCGGGTCAACGACATATTGAGCCAGGACTATCGCGCCAGCCTGGAGAGCCAGTGGCGGATCCGCCCGGCTTCGGGCGGGGCCGTGTCGCCGGTTGAACGGGTGAGCTAGTCGAAAAAGGCCGCGCCACGATCGGTAGCGCGGCCTTTTTCATGGCGAATGGACGCCTTACTGCTGCACGGCCATGGCTTCGGCCGTCTCGCGAATGCGGTTGGCGATGCCCTCATTGGTCTGCGCGGCATTGGCGATCGAGTTGTATTGGTCGACACTGAGGCCGGATCCGGTGACGATCTCGGCCATCTGGGTCTGTGCCTGCATCTGGAGCTGCTGGCGCGCCTCGTCGGTTTCGGCGGCTTCGATCTGCGGGCCGATGCTCTCGACCACGCCATTGATCTGGCGGGCGGCTTCGATAAACGCGGTCACGCGCTCATCAGTCAGTTCGAACTGTTCCGGAGCTTCGGCATTGCTGGCTTGAGCGTCGGTCATGTTTGTCTCCTGGCTGAGTGAGGGGGAGGCCATCGCCAAGGCAGTAACTGCAGCAGTGATGGCTGTTGTTCCAATATTGGGCATGTTGAACATCCCTTGTTGCGATCAGAAATGTCGGGGGTTCAAGTCGGCGTTCTGGTAACGCTTAAACTTCATCCCTATCAGACTTGTTTTGAGAATCCAGTGCGCGCACTGAAATCGTTAGAAATATTTCATATCCACGCAGGTGGTATCTCGGTTATTGCCAGCAATCATGTTCGATATTGCAGGATCACGGAAATTTCTCGCTTGAACGAAAAAGCCCCGGAGCGGGGCTCCGGGGCTTTTCTTGACCAGACGAGCTGGATCGTATCAGGCGCGTTCGACCAGGCGCATGAAGCGGTCCTTCAGATCGCGATCATTGCGGAACTCGCCGGTGAAGGTGGTGGTGATGGTCGAGACGTTCGGGTGGTGCACGCCGCGGGTCGTCATGCACTGGTGCTTGGCGTCGACCAGCACGGCAACGCCGCGCGGTTCCATCGCCTCGGTCAGCGCATCGGCGATCTGGGCGGTCATGGTTTCCTGCGTCTGCATGCGTTTGGAGAAAATCTCCACGACGCGGGCAATCTTGGAAATCCCGACCACGGCCTTGGACGGCAGGTAGGCGACGTGCGCCACGCCCATGATCGGAGCGAGGTGGTGTTCGCAATGGCTCTCGACGTCGATATTGGTCAGCATGACCATGTCGTCATAGCCCTGCACGTCCTCGAAGGTCTTCCCGAGGGCTTTCAGCGGATCGGCACCATAGCCCGAGAACCATTCCTCATAGGCTTTGACGACGCGTTTCGGCGTGTCGAGCAGGCCCTCACGGGTCGGATCATCACCGGCCCAGGAGATCAGGGTACGTACCGCCGCTTCCGCCTCTTCGCGGCTCGGCTTGGTCTTGGCAGCGACTGCCAGGCGGGCAGCTTCTGGTGTCATGGCGTCCATCCTTGCGGATCCTTTCGTTGACGGGTCGGCTGGGCATATACGACCAAACCGTAGTGCCGGTTTCCGGATCGCGGATATTGATGGCAGATGATACCTGCCGCGACCTGTATTCCTGTGCTATTGCGCCCTCGCGCATGGCGGTATTTAGGCTGTCTGCCGCCGGTTTCCAATGTCAGGGCCGCATTGGTGGCTGAATATTTCAGTATCGTTCCCAATCAAGGACGGGTTTCCTTATGAATTCGCTCACCCTTTTCGACACGATGGCGCGCCGCAAGCGCGACTTCGAACCGACCGATCCGGACCGGGTGACGATGTATGTCTGCGGACCGACCGTCTATTCCTATGCCCATATCGGCAATGCCCGCCCGGCGGTGGTTTTCGATACGCTGTTCCGCGTCCTGCGCCGCCTCTATGGCGAGGAGCAGGTGATCTATGCCCGCAACATCACCGATGTGGACGACAAGATCATCGAGGCGGCCCGCGAGAGTGGTCAGCCGATCGATGAGATCACCACGCATTATGCGGACATCTACCGGGCCGACATGGGTGCGCTGGGCGTCACCCTGCCAACCATCGAGCCGCACGCCACCGACCACATCCCCGAGATGATCGGCATGGTGCAGAACCTGGTCTATGGCGGTCACGCCTATGAGGCCGATGGCCACGTCCTCTTTGACGTCTCATCCTATGAGAAATACGGGCGCCTTTCCAATCGCGATCTCGACGAGATGATCGCCGGGGCGCGGGTCGAGGTGGCGAGCTACAAGCGCAGCCCCGCTGACTTCGTGCTGTGGAAGCCGGCCAAGGACGACGAGCCGGGCTGGGACAGCCCCTGGGGCCGCGGTCGTCCGGGCTGGCACCTGGAATGCTCGGCCATGACCGAGAAGCATCTCGGCAAGACCATCGACATTCATGGCGGCGGCACCGATCTGGTCTTCCCGCATCATGAGAACGAGATCGCCCAGTCGGTCTGCGCCCACAAGGGCGCGCCGATGGCCAATTACTGGCTGCACAACGGCTTCCTGACCATGGGCAGCGACAAGATGTCCAAATCGCTGGGCAATGTTCAGCTCGTGCATGAGCTGATCAAGGATTATCCCGGAGAGGTGCTGCGCTATGCCCTGCTGACGGCGCATTACCGCGCGCCGCTGACCTGGACGGCAGACCTGCTGGCCAAGACCCGGCGGTCGCTGGATCGGGTCTATGGCGTGCTGCGTCGCCTCGGCGATGTGGAAGCGATGGAGGGCGATGTCCCGGCAGCCTTCCTGGAAGCCCTGCATGACGACCTCAACACGCCGAAGGCGCTGTCCGAGCTGTTCCAGCTCGCCGGCAATGCCAACAAGGCGGTCAGCGATATCGAAAAGTCCAAGGCCAAGGGCGAGCTGCTGGCCGCGGCCGGCCTGCTCGGGCTTGGCCAGAGCGATCCGGACGCCTGGTTTGGTCTCACCGACCTTGATCCGGCCGAGCGCGCGCGGATTGATGAGTTGATCACCCGTCGCCAGACCGCCCGTGAGGAGAAGGACTGGCCGACTGCCGACGCCGTTCGTGACGAGCTCAATGCCCTCAAGGTCCAGGTCGATGACGGGCCGGAAGGCTCCACCTGGCGCAAACTGGACTAGGGCGATGGCACTCAAGGGCTTCAATGTGATGCTTCAGGCCGAGGACGCGGTGGGAGAGTGTTTCGTCTCCTATGGCGTCGTCGCCGCCGATGCGGATGCTGCGGCACGCCTTGCTGAGGGTGCCGCCCAGTCCGAGGGTTTCTGGTCACTCGCCGTGGAAGAGGTGTGGGAGCCGGAGCCGGAAGAGGGTGACGAGCCGCTGGGCGATATTCCCGAGGTTCTGGGCCGGACCGAGCCAACCTATCTCGACGAGGGCGAGCTCGATATCGACTGAGCGCGTTCGGGCTGCCCGGTCGACAGACACTGGCGCGGGGCCGCGTTTCTTCCTAGATTGTCGGCATCATGAGCGATGATCTCTACTCCAATGCCGTCTTGCGACTGGCCGCGGACATTCCGCGCATCGGGCGACTGGCCCGGCCGCACGCGTCTGCGCGCAAGGTCTCCCGCCTGTGCGGGTCGGAGATCGAGGTCGATATCGCGATGGCCGGCACGCGCGTCGGTGATCTGGCCCTGCGGGTGAAGGCCTGTGCGCTGGGGCAGGCCTCGGCGGCCATCCTGGGTCGGCATGTGATCGGCGCCTCGCAGAAAGATCTCGTGCTGGCTCGCGACCAGCTCAAGGCGATGCTGAAGCAGGGTCAGCCAGCGCCCCGCGGACGGTTTGCTGAACTGGCCGTTCTTGAGAGCGCGCGGGCCTATCCCGCCCGGCACCAGTCGATCATGCTGGCGTTTGAAGCCGTAGTGGACGCCGCCGAAAGCGCGACCCGGGGCCGCGCGCCGACCCCGCAGACCACCCCGCTGACTGGTTAGGGCCGTCCGCACCTGCCGCGCCGGCAGGAGGCGGTGGACGGTCCGCCAAATCGACGAACCTCACCCCGTAACTTTACTGCGGTCCGCGAAGCGCGCTTCATGTCCATGGTGGACAGCGCGCACCGCGGCGTTAAAAGGCTTGATTACATATGCGTTCACGCGAACGGACACAGGGGCTGGCAAGCCCGGTTTCCGGCCTCATGCTGATCGGGCTTCGTGCCTATCAGCTGAGCCTGTCACCGGTCTTCTATGCCCTTGGCATCCGATGCCGGCATGAACCGACCTGCTCGCACTATGCCATGGACGCGATCCGCGCCCAGGGACCCTGGCGCGGCGGCTGGCTCACGCTGGGGCGTCTCGGTCGGTGTCGACCGGGGGGCACATTCGGGCTCGATCCGGGGCCGCGCGACCGCAATGATGCGCCCTGGTGGGCGGTCTGGCGTTTCAGATCGAAACCGGGACGCGTATCGGATGACAGGCTTCCGCCGGCGAACCGCGCCGACGACAAGGACATGTGACAATGATCAATGTGACGCTTCCCGACGGATCCGTACGCGAACTGCCCGAGGGCGCCTCTCCGCTGGATCTGGCTGAGGATATCTCAAAATCCCTCGCCAAGGCGGCCATCATCGCCCAGGTGAACGGTCAGGACTGGGACCTGAAACGCCCGCTCGACGGTGATGCCAATGTGGCCATCATCACGCGCAAGGACGACAAGGCGCTCGAGGTGATCCGCCACGACACCGCCCATATCCTCGCCCAGGCGGTGCAGGATCTTTTCCCGGGCACGCAGGTCACCATCGGTCCGGCCATCGAGGACGGGTTCTACTACGACTTCGCCCGCGACGAGCCGTTCAGCCCGGAGGACTTCGAGGCGATCGAAAAGCGCATGGGCGAGATCGTCGATGCCGATCTGCCGTTCGAGCGCGAAGTCTGGGACCGCGAGGACGCGATCGCCAAGTTCGAGGCGATGGGTGAAGCCTACAAGGCCGAACTGATCCGCGACCTGCCGGAAGACGAGACCATCACGATCTATCGCCAGGGGGACTGGTTTGATCTCTGCCTCGGGCCGCACCTGCCCTCGACGGGCAAGATCGGCAAGGCCTTCAAGCTGATGAAGGTGGCTGGTGCGTATTGGCGCGGCGATCACCGCAACGCCATGCTGCAGCGTATCTACGGCACGGCCTGGGCTGACGACAAACAGCTCAAGGCGCACCTGCATCGTCTGGAAGAAGCGGAGAAGCGCGATCACCGCAAGCTGGGTCGCCAGATGGAGCTGTTCCATTTCCAGGAAGAAGCCCAGGGCCAGGTTTTCTGGCACCCCAATGGCTGGCGCCTCTATCGCACGGTGATGAATTACATGCGTCGCCGCCTGGAAACGGCCGGCTATGTCGAGATCAAGACGCCGCAGCTTATGGACCGGAAGTTCTGGGAAGCCTCGGGCCACTGGGACAAGTATCGCGAGAACATGTTCATCTCCTCCATCGACCAGGAAGAGAAGGTTCTTGCGGTCAAGCCGATGAACTGCCCGTGCCACGTGCAGGTCTTCAACCAGGGTCAGAAATCCTATCGCGACCTGCCGCTGCGCATGGCCGAGTTCGGCTCCTGTCACCGCTATGAGCCGTCCGGCTCGCTGCACGGGCTGATGCGGGTTCGCGGCTTCGTGCAGGACGATGCGCACATCTTCTGCACCGGTGACCAGATCACGGCCGAGGTCAGCGATTTCTGCGAACTGTTGAAATCCGTCTATGCCGATTTCGGCTTCGACGAGCCGCGCATCAAATTTTCCGATCGCCCGGAGCAGCGGGTCGGCTCGGACGAGGTCTGGGACAAGGCGGAAGCCTCGCTCAAGGCTGCCGCCGAAGCCTCTGGCCTCGACTATGAGTACAATCCGGGTGACGGCGCCTTCTACGGTCCCAAGCTCGATTTCGTGGTCAAGGACGCGATCGGCCGGGAGTGGCAGACGGGCACGATCCAGTGTGACTTCAACCTGCCGGAGCGTCTCGATGCCAGCTTCATCGGTGATGATAGCGAGAAACATCGGCCGGTCATGCTGCACCGGGCCATCCTGGGCTCGCTGGAGCGTTTCCTCGGCGTCCTGATCGAGAGCTATGCCGGCAAGTTGCCGTTCTGGCTGGCCCCGCGCCAGGTCGTGATCGCGACGATTACCTCCGATGCCGACGCCTATGCCGAAGAGGTCAAGGCGGCCATGCTCAAGGCCGGGCTGCACGCGGAAACCGACCTGCGCAACGAGAAGATCAACTACAAGGTCCGTGAGCACTCGGTCGGCAAGGTACCGGTGATCGCCGTGGTCGGCCGCAAGGAAGCGGAAGAGGGCACGCTCGCCCTGCGCTTCCTGGGTGAAGGTGGCAAAACGCAGGAAATCCTGCCACTGGCTGAAGCCATTGCCCGCTTGGGCGAGGACGCCAAGGCGCCCGATCTCAAGCGCGCCTAGGGATGGAAGGGACCGCGATGCAGCGCGGCGATACCAGGGCAGGATGGGCCGGCCTTCTCGCCTTCGCCTTTGCCTTTCCCTTTGGTGTTGCCGGCGCCTTGTTGATAGCCCCCTGGGTGTCACTGCTCGCGGTCTTTGCCCTGCCGGTCCATGCCGGCTTCTGGCGCTGGCAGCGCCCGCCTTGGGCCCTGTTCGGGGCTGGCGCTTTTCTTGTCTGGGCGCTGACCAGTTTTCTCTGGTCGCCTCATGACGACCCGGGCCAATTGTGGCGGACCGGGCTTGGCGTCCCGCTCTACATCCTGTTCGCGGTCCGGGTCGGCCAGCTTGAGGGCGTTTGGCGGCGGCGTGTCGAGGCGGCATTGCTTTTCGCAATGGTCGCGCTTGGCCTGTTTCTGCTCTCGGAGAGCCTGTTCGATGGGTCTGCCACCCGCGGCTTCAAGCTGGCCGAGGAGGACGGGGCGTCCTACGATGAGTTCGGGGTCGATATCCTGGTCAATCGCAGCCTCGGCCATGCGGCCGTTCCCCTCATGCTGATGAGCATGCCGGTCGCCCTGATGACCTGGCGCGAGGGCGGGCCGGCTGTCAGCGTCGGCATTCTTGTCCTCGCCGCGGTGGCGGCGTTCAGTTTCGGCACCGAGGTCAACAAGGTGGCCTTTGTGCTTGGCGCGATAGCGGCCGGCCTCACGGCGCTGTGGCCGCGCCCCATGCTGGCGTGTCTGTTCGGGCTGCTGGCGGGGGTCTTGATCGTCCTGCCGCTCATCCTGCCGGGCCTCATCGACGCCATGCCGGAGAGTTGGCGCGCTGCCCTGCCGCCGTCCTTCGAATGGCGCCTGCAGATCTGGAGCTATACCGGTGACCTGATCCGGCAGCAGCCCTGGTTCGGCTATGGTCTCGACGCGTCGCGGCCGTTGAACGGTGAGGCGGAAGTGTTCGCGCTCGGCAGCCTGCACAATGTGGAGGCCTTGCCGATGCACCCCCACAATGCCACCTTGCAGATATGGCTCGAGACCGGGGCAGTCGGAGCCACGCTTCTGGCAAGCGTTCTTGTCGCTCTGGGTGGACGGATTGCCGCCGCACAGCAGCTGTCACGGATACAAGCTGTTGGCGTGGCGTGGATCGTCGTGGTTTACGTGTCTCTGATTGTATTATCCTATGGAGTCTGGCAGGAATGGCACCAAGGGACCTTGGCGTTGGCAGCAACGAGCGTATTTTTCCTGGTGGCCCGGAAGCGGTCGTGACGGTGCCTGCGCGACTGTCAGTTGTCACTGTGTCGTGGCAGACCGGACCGCGTCTCATCGAGGCCGTGGCGTCCATTCTCGCCGCGCCGGGCGTTGATGAATTTGTTCTCGTCAATCACGGCAACCCGCCTGAGATGATCCAGACACTGCGAGCCATGGCGGCGGAGCGGGACGATTTCGTCCTGGTCGAAACCGGTGCCAATCTGGGCTTTGCCCGGGGCTGCAATATCGGCGCGCAGCGGGCGAGCGGCGACATCGTGCTGTTCCTCAATCCCGACGCCGTCCTCGCCAAGGGTGTGGCCGGCCGGCTGAAAGCCTCGGCCCGTGAGCTGGGTGAGGGAATCTGGACGATTGGTGCCCGCATCATCAATTCCGATGGAACCGAACAGCGGGGCGGTCGCCGCGGTGAGCTGACGCCCCGGTCTGCGATGATCTCCTTTATCGGCATCGACCGGCTCTTCCCGTCCGTGAAGAGTCTCCACCTCGAAAAGGACGAGGTTCCGGACACCATCATCCCCGTGCCGGTGGTGTCGGGCGCGGCCATGCTGATGCCGCGACGCGGCTTCCTCCAGATGGGCGGATTTGACGAGCGCTATTTCCTGCATGTCGAGGATATCGATATCTGCCGCAAGGTCCGCGAGTGTGGCGGTACGGTCTGGTTCGAGCCGCGCGCGTCGATTGTCCATTATGGCGGGACCAGCCAGTCCAGCCCCTTCTTTGTGGAGACCCACAAGGCCCTCGGCTTTGTGAAGTATTTCTGGAAATACTACCCTGGTGCGCTCGAGCGGCTGACCACGATGGCGATGATCCCGCCGATCTTCGCCGCGATCTGGGGACGGGTGCTTCTGCTGGAGGCCCGCAAGACGCTCCGCCGTCTCAGCCGTCGGCGATTGGCGTTCGCGCGCCTGCGCCGGCGCGAGGCGCAACGCGCCCGGACTCGGTCGATCTCTCCTTCCGGCGGAAATGCTAGCCCATCGTCGGGGACGGAAACCCGCCCGCTCTAGACAGGGCGCTGTCGACCGGGTGTTTCAGTCCGTCGCTCTCCAGCCATTTCGCCGTCTCGATAAGCTTGTCCAGATCCAGCCCGGTCTCAAATCCACCGCGCTCGAGCATGTAGACAACGTCTTCTGTCGCCACATTACCCGTCGCGGCCGGCGCGAACGGGCAGCCGCCAATTCCGCCGACCGAGGCGTCGATGACATCGACACCGGCTTCAACCGCGGCGTAGATGTTGGCCATGGCGGTATTTCGGGTGTTGTGGAAATGCATGCGAATCTTCATGTCGCCGCTTTCCGCGCGGACGAGGTCCAGCATCCGGCGAACGGACCACGGATCCGCGACCCCGATCGTGTCGCCCATGGCAAATTCGCTCGCTCCCGCCGCCCGGGCACGGCCGGCGAGACGGGCTACGACTTTCGCGTCCACCTCGCCGTCGAAAGGGTCACCAAAGGCGACCGAAACCGTCACCGAGACCGGCACGCCCTCGTCATGGGCCAGAACCGCAATCCGGTCGAACAGGTCGGCGGTCTGGTCCGGCGTCGCGTTCTGGTTCTTCAGGCCGAAGCCCGGCGAGGCGACCATCACGTAATTGACCTCGTCACAGCCGTTTTCCAGTGCCCGCCGCATGCCGCGCTCATTGAGCGCCAGGCCGATATATTTCACCCCGTCCTGACGCGGCACGCGCTGCATCACCGCATCGCTGTCGGCCATGGCCGGTACCAGCTTGGGATGGACAAAGCTCGCCGCCTCCATGCGCCGGACCCCGGCGGCGATCAGGCGCTCGACGAACGCGATCTTGGTGTCCGTCGACATCATCGCCGGATCATTCTGCAGACCGTCCCGAGGCCCGACTTCAACGATTTCAATCTTGCGGGTCATCAGAAACCTCGTTGTCGAGCGGGTGGAGGGGAATTTCGTCTGTTGCGCAATGCGTGAAGGCGATCGCGAGGACGGTGTCTGAGCCGCGCGCATAATTCGTTCCGGCGGCCAGTGTCTGATAACAAATCCGCAATGCGCCGAAGCGCTCGGCAAAGGGTTGTATGTCTGACCAAGCCAACGCGGCAGGATCTGTAAGATAACGGCGCAGTTCCGCATCCCGCGACAAATCCAGGACCACCATGATCGGCTCATCGCGGCTCTCGGCGAAGGCCAGAACCTCTTCGGTCGTCCCGAGCACCGTGTCCGTACCCAGCGAGAAGACGAGGCTGGGTTCGGTAAAGCTCGAGGCGGTGACGATCTCGTCCGGCGACAGGCCGGTGATGGTTTCCGAATAGGCTCGGGCCGCCCGTACCTGGTCAGCGAGACGGACCGCATAGGCCTCGGCTAAGGCGCCGCTTCGGGCCGCGACATGCCAGCCGACCCCCGACAGCAGGGCGAAGATGAGGGTCAGAACGCCGGGCCGGAGGCGGTCGGAGACCAGGGCGGCCACTGCGAATGCGAGGAAAAGGGCCAGGCCGGCGAAGACCCACGCAATGGCGCTCATGTCGTAGCCGAGCTGGAACCCGCCCTCAAAGCCGGCGCCGACGAGCCGGATCGCGTCCCAGCTGGCATTATTGCCATAGGTGATGAAGACATAGGGCAGGAAGACCGCAAATGCGGCGGCTCCGATCGCAAACAGGGCCCAGCTCGCCCAGCGCTGCCAGGGCGCGGCCTTCGCGAGCTCGACCAGACCCAAGCCGGCGGCCAGCGCCAGGGCCGGGTAAACCGGCAGCACATAGTGCGGCAGCTTGGTCGGCAGGATTTCAAACACAAGCCAGGTCGGCACCGCCCAGGCGATCAGGAAGCGGGCTGTTGCCGCCTTCCGGTCATCATCGCCGCGCAGCGCCGAAACGACCCGGCCGGCGCCAGGGATGAGGAAGAGGGTCGCCGGGAAGAAGACCAGGGGAAGAAGCATAAGATGATAGCCAGGCAGACCACCATGCCGTTCGTCGGCGGAAATCAGCTTCGGCGCCAGATCATCGCCCAGGGCCTCGCGCAGGAAACCGCCCTCGGTCGCAATCTGGATCGAAATCAGCCAGGGCGCGACAATGGCAGCGGCAAGCAGTGGTCCCCACCAGACCAGAACCGGTTTCAACCAGCCGATCTTTCTTTCCCAGATTATCAGGGCGAGCGCGGTCAGTCCGACCACCATCGGCGTCACCGGCCCCTTGATCAGCGCTCCAGCTCCGAGCGCACACCAGAATAATAGTGCGGTTCGCCAGCCCGGACTTGTTCCGCCACGCGCATTGGCGAGTGCAGCCATGGCCAGGGTCGTGCAGCCGACCAGCATGGCATCGGTCTTGGCGATCCCGCCCTCGATACCCAGAAGCACCGTGGTGGCGAACAGGGCGGCACCGGCGAAAGCGGCCTCGCGCCCGATGATCCTCTGTCCGCCCCAGAAAGTGGCCAGCGCCGCCAGGATGGCGCCGAGGACGGAGGGCAGGCGATAGGCCCAGATCTGGCGGTCCTCGGCGTCCGAGACGAGCGAGACGGCAGCGGCCTGAAGCCAGTAAATACCCACCGGCTTCTTGTTTCGGGCCTCATCGAGATAGTTGATCTCGACGAAGTTACCGGTCTCCAGCATCTGGGCGGTCGCCTGGGCGTACCGGCTTTCATCGCGATCTATCGGCGGCAGGGTGAAAACGCCGGCGAGCGCAGCCAGGGCGGCCACCAGCCCGATGATCCACCAGGCCCGTCTGCCACGGGCGAGCTCGGTCATGGAACCGGCCTTGATCATCCTCTGCGATCCACCTTCCTGGAAGCGAGGCCTGAGAAATCCCTCGCGTCTTCATTGAAACCCGGTATGTAACGGGTATCCCATAATCGCAAGCTCAAGCAGACACCTATGAGCCAATCCACCGACACGCCTCCCGATATCTCCGTTGTCGTCCCTGCCTATAACGAGGCGGGGAATGTCGTCCCGCTGGCGCGCGAGATCGCAGTCGCCCTCGATGGACGCCGTTTCGAAATCCTGTACGTGGATGATTGTTCGCGTGACGCAACCCGGCAGGAACTTATCGATGCCAAGGCCGAGCTGCCGATGCTGCGGGTCATTGCCCATCGCCACAATGCCGGCCAGTCGCGCTCGGTCCGGACCGGTGTCATGCACGCGCGCGGGGCGATCGTCTGCACGCTCGACGGCGACGGCCAGAACCCGCCGGAAAACCTGCCCACCGTGATCGATGCCCTGACCCGCGCCGACGCGCCCGCGGATCTCGCCCTGGTGGGCGGCGACCGGTCGGCCAATCGGCAGGATACCGCCTGGAAGAAATTCGCCTCACGTTTCGGCAACGGGATCCGCAAGGCCATGCTGAACGATAACTGCAATGACACCGGGTGTGGCCTCAAGGCCTTCAGGCGTCAGGCCTATCTCGAGCTTCCCTTCTTCGACCACCAGCACCGCTTCCTGCCGGCACTGATGATCCGCGAGGGCTATCGCTGCGAATTTCGGCCGGTCACGCATCGTCACCGCACGATCGGGAGTTCGAAATACACGAATTTTGGCCGTCTTTTCGCCTCACTGACAGACATTATGGGTGTGATGTGGTTAAATTCACGCGCCCGCAATTCACGCGGGAGCGATGAAGTCTGATTTATGGTTTGAATGAAGCGAGTCTTTCGACCGCTTCACAACCGGGGAGAGTGACGTATGGCCGGTGGCGGGGATAACGGCGTATTGTTAGGGATGACGGCGGCCAATCAGGCCCGGAGATCGGGTGGCCGCGGCAATGGGGGAGGTTCCATGTTCAACGTATTTCCACTTCTTATCATTCCGGTGATCATCTACGCCATCGTGGCCTACACGACCGGCGCCGACATGAGCGCACAGGTCTTCTCGGTGCCGATGGTGTCCGGCAGCCTGCCGCTGTCCAAGGGCGACCTCCTGGTCATCCTGGGCATGATCATGCTCTTCATGGAGCTCATCAAGGCCGCCGGATCCGGCACCGCGACAATCATCAATCATGGTCTGTCGATGGTGATCTTCGTGATCGCCATGGCGCTCTTCCTGCTGGTCGGTCATTTTGCGACCTCGACCTTCTTCCTGCTCACGCTGATGACGCTGATGGATACCGTTGCCGGTTTCGTCGTCACCATCGTGGCAGCCCGTCGCGACCTCGCGGTCGGCGGCGACGGCTAGAGAAGAACGAAGAGAAGGCCGGCGCCCAGGCTCACATCGAGCCAGAATCCGAGGCGCCGGGCCTTGGCAACAGCGATTGTCATGCGCGCCGCTCCCACATCGGGGGCGGCGTCTTCTTTTCGCTGGCCTGGGCATAGGTGCGGCGGAACCGCTCGATCTCGCTCGGCTCGGCCTTGAGGCCGCGACGCGGGGCGTCGCCGATGATCTGGACCATGACTTCCGCCGTGGCAGGGCGTGCCCGTACAAAGGAGCGGGCGCCATCGCGCTCGTTCGATTGCGGGGTCGGGACAGTGACGAGGGCCCGCTCCTGCCGCGGCGGACGATCCTGCGAACCGCGCGCACGGCCGGCCGGCTCAATACGCCGGCTGGTCGGGGTCGGGACAGAATATGCGCTGCGGATCGTGGTCATGCCTCATCCATCGCAAGCGGGATGCCAACTCTTAATGAGACGTTAACCCCGATTCTGGGTGCAAATGCGGCATTTTGGACAGCGGGCAAAGCAAAACCGGCCCGCGAGGCGGACCGGTTGGCTCATTTCGGTACGATTTTGTTAACCTTACCAACGCGTTGGGTCGGGGCTTGCCCCGTTATCAAGGGTCGGTCAGCGGTCGATCACTTCTTGTCCAGCAACTGGTCCATTTTCTCGCGCAGGCTGTCGAGTTCCTCGCGGAGTGCCGACAGGTCCTCCGGCTTGCCCTCCGGTTCCGGTGCCGCTCCGGACTCGGCCTCCGGTGTTGCGCCGGCCTGGAAGGGCGTGAACATGCGCATGGTCTGACCGAACAGCTCCATGTTGCGACGGGTCTGCTCTTCCAGCATGGCCATGGTCGCCTGCGGCGAGCTCATGGCTTCTGACATCTTGTCACGGAACTCGCCCTGCTGCTGTGAGAAGGAGTTCATCGACATCTGCAGATAGCCGGGCACGACGCTCTGCAGGCTGTCGCCATAAAAGCCGATCAGCTGGCGCAGGAAATCGACGGGCAGGAGATTGGCGCCACGTGATTCTTCCTCAAAGATGATCTGCGCCAAGACGCCGCGGGTCAGGTCTTCGCCGCTCTTGGCGTCAACGACCTGGAAGTCGGTGCCCTTTTTGACCAGGTCACGCAGGTAATCCAGCGTCACATACTGGCTGGTCGAGGTGTCGTAGAGGCGTCGGTTCGCGTACTTCTTGATCACGATACCGTCGGCCTTGCCCTTGGATTTGGTCACCACATACTCCCCTGTGCGCGCCAGAAAATACGATCGAGGTTGTTTTTCGCTCGACTTGGGCGCGTTGCAATTCCATGTAAGGGTTTACGCGCTCTAGGCGGTCTGCTGCAAGCGCGAACGCTGTCGGCGTCAAAGTCGAAGCGAAACCCAAGGGTCCGGGGGGATGACATGACACGTACGGCATTGGTCACAGGTGGAACGCGCGGTATCGGTGCCGCAATCAGCATCGCGCTCAAATCGGCGGGCCACACGGTCGTTGCCAATTATGCCGGGAATGATGAGAAGGCGCGGGCCTTCGCGGATGAGACCGGCATCAAGGTCGTGAAATTTGACGTCGGAGACTTCGACTCCAGCGCAGCCGGTGTCGCCGAGGCAGAGACCCTGGCTGGTGCGCCGATCGATATCCTGGTCAATAATGCCGGCATCACCCGCGACACCATGTTCCACAAGATGAGCAAGGCGCAGTGGGATGAGGTGATGAATGTCGACCTCAGCTCGATGTTCAACGTGACCCGCCCGCTGATCGACGGTTTGCGCGAGCGTGGCTGGGGCCGGATCATCAATATCTCGTCCATCAATGGCCAGAAGGGCCAGATGGGTCAGGTCAATTACTCGGCCGCCAAGGCCGGCGTGATCGGCTTCACCAAGGCGCTTGCCCAGGAAACAGCCCGCAAGGGGATCACCGTCAATTGCATCACGCCAGGCTACATCAATACCGAGATGGTCGCTGCGGTGCCGGAGAAAGTGCTCGAGAGCATCATTGCAGGCATTCCCGTCGGACGACTGGGCGAGGCGGGTGAGATCGGAGCGCTCTGCGTCTATCTGGCCAGCGAGGAGGCCGGCTTTGTGACCGGCTCGACCCTGACCATCAATGGCGGCCAGTATCTCGCCTGAGATGATTTCACAGTCTGCCCCAAATTTGCCGTGTTGGTCGGCAAGATGCGTGACGGGATGACCCGTTGGATCTTGGCCATACTGATCGCCGCACTCGCTGCAGGCGCTGCACTCGGGATGCAAAATCCCTTGCGTGACCGTCTGTTGCGCAATGAACGTGTGCAGCAGGTCTCCGGCTGGTTCCAGCGTGCCGATACCGGCGAGTTCTTCCTGTTCGATCGCTCCGGCGATGCGGCATTGCTGCGGGAACGGGACGCGCCGGACAGTGAGGTTCTGGTATTGTATCCGGACCGCGCACCCGGCGGCGGAACCGCTTTCATCACCGATACCGGCCGCGAGGTCATTCGCCTGACCGGGCTTGGTGGCGCGACCTATTTCCCCAGCTCGGCACCGGACGGTGTCATCGCGGACTTCGCCAGCCCGGCCGGTTCACTGGCCCCGGCGCCGCGCTCGCCGGAAGAGGTGCGCCAGCGCGCCGAATTGCTGGCGGGCGAGATGGCGGCGGCGCTGGACCGCTCGATCTCGGTGGAATACGCCCCTGCGCCGCGTGCCGGTCTTGGCGTGCAGTACGATACCCTCCACATCATCGCCATCGCGTTTGACGGAGTGCGCGCCGAGCGTCGTCGTCTGCGCGGGGTCCAGGATGTGCGGATCGAACTCGGTGACGCCCCGGCTGCCTACCGCCAGGACGCGGCGCTGGTCGTGGTGATCGCGCCGGAGCTCGGCTATGCCGGGCGGCCGTCATCGGCCTTTATCAGCGAGGCTCTGCTCAGCGATCCCGGGGCGACCTGATCAGTCCGCATCGGGCGTACATCCCGGCGGCGCCAGCTCAAATCCTGCAAACTGAAACCCCGGTGCCACCGTACAGCCGACCAGCGTCCATGCGCCGGTCGAGCGGGCACTCTGCCAGACGCCTTCTGGAACGATGCCCTGCGGGCGTTCGCCCTGGTCCAGGTTTGCTCCAAGCCGGAGGTATTCGACGGAGCGGCTGTCGTGGCTGAGGCCGAGCTCCAGCGGTGCGCCGGCATGCCAGTGCCAGATCTCCACCGCATCGACCCGGTGCCAGTGCGACCGTTCGCCCTCGGCCAGCAGATAATAGATCGCCGTCGAACGGTCGCGCCCGCCCGCCGGGTCGGGGTCGCGCAGGGTTTCGGCATACCAGCCGCCCTCGGGATGTGGCTGCAGTCCCAGCATTTCAATGATGCGGCGAGCGTCGTCAGGCAGGGTCAAAACACATCCTTGCGATGGCGGATCTCGGCGAAGACCGCTTCATCCGAGGCTTGCGCCAGGTCGAGCCGGGACCGGATCGCCTGGTCCATCGGGCGCAGGAAGGGATTGCTCGACAGCTCGGCCCCGATCGTGGTCGGGACTGTCGCCTCACCCCGGGCACGCTCGGCTTCGACCATTGCCGCATAGGCCTGCAGCTCGCGATTGTCCGGATCCACGCTCAGCGCGAAGCGGGCATTGGCGGCGGTGTATTCATGGGCGCAATAGACCTTGGTCTCCTCAGGCAGGGCGGCCAGCCGCGACAGGGAGTGCCACATCTGCTCCGGCGTGCCTTCAAACAGGCGGCCGCAGCCGAGGGCGAACAGCGTGTCGCCAACAAAGGCCACCTTGTCTGCGGCGAAGTGATAGCAGATATGGCCCAGCGTGTGCCCGGGCGTGAAGACGACGTCAGCCTTGTGCGAACCAAGGCTCACGACATCGCCATCACCAACCGGAACGGTGATGCCGGGAATGCGATGTGTGTCATAGCGGGGACCGATGATCTTCGCGCCGGTTGCCGCCTGGATCGCTTCATTGCCGCCGGCATGGTCGAAATGGTGATGCGTGTTCCAGATCTGGGTGATGCGCCAGCCGGCAGCCTCGGCCTCTGCGAGAATGACGTCCGCGTCCGGTGTATCAATCGTCGCGGTCTCGCCGCTATCCGGATCGTGCACCAGAAAGCCGTAATTGTCAGAGAGGCAGGGAAATTGCCGGATGAGGAGTTCGCTCATTGTCCAAATGTCCGCTTGCGTTACGCTGGGGCCGGTTGTTCGTGTATCGGCCATCGGGGCCGGTCCTGGAACTTAGCATCGTGCAGGAGTGTGGCCAGTGCGCCGTGACGTCCTCGAACTCGATCGCTTCTATCGCACCCGCCAAGGACGGGCCGCGCATCACATGATTGCGCGACGTCTGCAGCCGATCTGGCCCGATGTGCGTGGTCTTGATGTGCTCGGCATCGGCTTTGCCAATCCTTATCTGGACGTCTGGCAGGGCAGCGCCCGCCGCTGCGTATCCCTGATGCCGGCGGCGCAGGGGGCCATCGTCCCCGGGCCTGACGGGGTGCCGACCGCGCTTGGCGACGAGATGCATCTGCCGTTTCAGGAGGCGCTGTTTGACCGGGTCCTGCTGGTCCACGCGCTGGAGGAGACCGAATCCCTGCCGGCGCTGCTGCGCGAGGTCTGGCGGGTGATGGCACCGGAAGGCCGGCTGATGATCGTGTCGCCCTCGCGCGCCGGGATCTGGGCGCTGGTCGATTCAACCCCGTTCGGTCACGGCCGTCCGTTTTCACGCGGGCAGCTCGCCCGCCTGCTGGACGACGCGCTGTTGGTCCCGACGGCCTGGTCCCGTGCGCTTTATGCGCCCCCCTGGGGCTGGAGCACGCATCGGCGCATCGCCAATCTGTGGGAGGAGGTCGGCGAGTATGCCTGGCCGGCCCTCGGCGGGTTGATCATGGTCGAGGCCGTGAAGCACAACGCTGCCGTAACGCCGGGGCTACGTACTGCGCGCGTCAGCAGGCGGGCACTTGAAGGGCAGCGCCGGCCCGCGCTATCTCCCGGTCGGGTGTCCTCCCGGACGCCACGGGATTGAGGAGTTACCATGGGTATCGAACCACGCGCCGGCATTCTTGACATCCGCCCCTACAAGCCGGGCTCGTCCGAAGCCCCGGGCATCGCCAATCCGGTCAAGCTGTCCTCGAACGAGAACGCGCTGGGCTGTTCGCCCAAGGCCGTCGACGCGATGACGGCCATCGCACCGAAACTCCACCTCTATCCCGATGGCGGGGCGACCAAGCTGCGCGAGGCGATCGCCGAGGCCGAGGGGCTGGAAGCCGAAAATATCGTCTGCGGCACGGGTTCGGACGAACTGCTCCAGCTCCTGGGGCGCGCCTATCTCAATCCGGGTGACAAGGTCGTGCAGTCGCAATACGGTTTCCTCGTCTACCGTCTAGTGGCGATGCAGTGCGGCGCGCATTTCGTCTCCGCGCCGGAACGGGATTACCGCACCGACGTCGATGCCATTCTGGAAACCGCCGGCGACGACACCAAGATCGTCTTCCTCGCCAACCCGAATAATCCGACCGGCACCTATATCTCCGACGCTGAAGTCCGCCGCCTGCGCGAGGGGCTGCCGAGCTCGACGCTTCTGGTGCTGGATTCGGCCTATGCCGAATTCGTCAGCAATGCGGACTACAGCGCCGGGATCGAACTGGCGCGCGAGCGTGACGATGTCATCGTTACCCGGACCTTCTCGAAGATCCACGGCATGGCCGCGCTGCGGCTCGGCTGGGCCTATGGCAACAAGTCGATCATCGACGTGCTGCACCGCGTGCGCGGGCCGTTCAACGTCAACATGGCGGCGATCGAGGCCGGTACGGCCGCCATCCGGGATCGTGACTTCATGAAGCGGTCGGCTGACCACAATGAGGAATGGGTCGCCTTCCTGCGCCAGCAGATCGGCGGTCTGGGCCTTGAAGTCACGCCGAGCGTCTGCAATTTCGTGCTGATCCATTTCCCGGAGACGGCGGGCAAGACGGCTGCTGATGCCGATGCCTACCTGTCATCCAAGGGGCTGATCATCCGCGCTGTCGACGCCTACGGCCTGCCCAATGCGCTGCGCGCCACCGTCGGCACCGAGGACGAGAACCGACGTCTTGTCGCGGCCCTGTCGGATTTCATGAAAGCCTAGCTGCGCACACGGCTCAGTCGTTCAGGCCGCCGAGGCGGGCCGGTCCGAGATAGACGCCGCCGTCGCGGATCCGGAAGGGCAGGGACACGCCCTCGGGGCCGCGCGGTGCCATCATCGCAGCAACCCGCAGGGCTTCCCGGTTCTGCTCCGGGATCATGCCGGCCGCGACAAGCGCCTCGGCCAGCGTGTCCGGATCCGTCACCCGCAGGGACAGGCGTCCATCGGGCCGGGCCATCTGGTCGACGGTGAACTCACCGACGGCGGTCAGGTCTGCCGGTCCCCATTGCAGGCCGGCAGCCGTGATGTCGAGTTGTCCGCCGGCATCGCGCCAGGCCATTGCATCAGCATCACGCGCCAGCGCGGCCCACTCGGTGACCGTGAAGTCCATCCGGGCGAGGGCCAGCGTGTCGCCAAAGGCGCGCGCGACATCGGGCTCGAGCGCACCGGGCGCTGTCACGATCGTCTCGGCCATCACGCGAACCCGCAGTGAATTGCTCTCCTCGACAATGCCGTTGAGATAGAGTGCGCCGATCGAAGCCACGTCGGGTGGATCGCCGGCGCGCGTGACAACCGTGAAGTCCATCAGTTCCGCGCCGACCCGCTCGGTCTCGCCCTCATCGCCGTAGACCAGGCTGATGCGGGCATCGCTGGCGGTCAGTTCAAGGCGGCTGCCCGGCCCTCTCAAGTCGTCGAGGAAAGCCGGGCCGCCAAAGCGGATGATCCAGTGCGACAGGTCATAGGGAACGGCATGGGCCTGCAGGCTGGCCAGCTCCGCATGCCAGCCGCCATCGCTCTGCGGTGCCGTGATATGCGGTGCGCGGAAGGTGATCTGGAACCGGTAGGGATAGCCGGACACCGTCAGGGCTTCCCGCTCAATCACATAGCCCGCGGCTTCCTGGTCGGTGACCCAGGCTTCGACGGCGGCACGGATCTGCGTGCTCGCATAGAGCCAGTAGGCGGAATACAGCGCCAGCACGAAGACAATGGCGCCAAACGGCAGAATGAAACGCAGGCGACCGGCCATGATCAGGTCTCTTTCGGGGCGGCGGCAGGGTCGGCCGCGAGAAGCGCGTCGGTTGCCAGATTTATCCGGGCATGCAGTTCACGCATGAAGCTGGGCTTGTCGAGCCCCGGTTCGATCGGATCGAGGAACTCGACCACAATCAGCCCCGGTTTGCGCAGGCCGCAATAGGTTTCCAGATGGACGCCGGAATTCAGCGCGACCGGGATGCAGGGCTTGTTCATCGACTTGTAGAGGCCGGCAATGCCGGGTTTGAGCTCAGGGGACTCGCCGGGCATGACGCGGGTACCCTCCGGGAAAATCAGGACCTGTCGGTCCTCCCGGCCGCGCTGGGCGGCATCGCGCAGCATGCCCTTGAGGGCCTTGCCGCCGCCGTCGCGGTCTATCGAGATATTGCCGAGCTTGACCGCGAACCAGCCAAAGAACGGCATGTAGATCAGCGATTTTTTCAGGATGATCGCGGGGTCGGGCAGGATCTCCCAGAACGCCAGCGTCTCCCACATGCTCATATGCTTGGAGGCCACCAGCGCCCCCCCGCTCGTCAGGTGTTCACGGCCGCGCACCTCGAATGTGACGCCGAGAATCCAGCGCATGCCGAACCAGACCACCTTGAGATAGACCCGCAGGATCTTGCGGGCCCAGGACCGCGGCCCCAGCAACAAGGGTGTTCCGATCAGGCCGAAAACGACCATGAATCCGTACATCCAGATGTAGAAAATTATCGATCGCAGTGTGCGCATCAGGCGTCGTCCGTCGGCTGGATCAGCGAATGGCGCAACTGCACCGTGGTATATTTGGCATATTCCTGAAGCCACAGACGCAGTGCGCCAACGTCTTGCCAGGGTGCCGGTGTGCGAACCGGATAGGGGATGAGGTCAACGCCAGGCATGTTGCTGCGGAACTCCAGAAGGCTGCGAGGCAGATGATAGTCTGAGGTGACGATGATCAAGCGGTCATAGCCGTTGGCGCGCACATAGGCAGCCGCCTCGCGCGCATTGCCGACGGTGTCCGTGGCTTCGCGGCCAAGGGTCACGCAGCAGTCAAACGCGGCGTCATCCAGCCCTGTATGGCGACGGACATCAGCGGTCGTGGCGGACGGATTGACGCCGGAAATCATCAGGTGGGTCGCCCGGCCGTCCTGCAACAACTGACCACCTGCGGCCAGCCGGCCGGCATCCCCGGTCAGGACGATGATCGCGTCGACCGACAGGTCCGCAGAGGGTTCGGCATAGCTCGCGACCTTGGTGGCGTAGGCGGCAAAGTCGACGACCGTCGAGAGCACGATCACAAAGCACAGGCCACGGAGCCAGAACCAGCCCTGGTTCATGCGGTCCTCCCACCACGTCGGAACAGGTTCCGAGCAGTTATCCGATTGTTGCTGGTCATCAAGCCTGACCTTCGAAACAGGCCGATTTATGGTCGGTCACCAGCGCCCCCTCAGATCGGAGGCCACCGCGAGACGGGCAGAAATGGCCGCTGTCAGACCGGCGAGAATGGGGGCCGCCGCAAGCAGCACGAACTCAAAGGGGTCCGCCGCCCATTGGGGCAGGAAGAACGCCATGTCGGCCGGGGCGTCGCCCAGGCTGACCAGGATGGAGATCAGGCCGGCGAAGACGGCGCCCGCCACCCCGGCCTTCAGACCGAGCATGAAAAAGCGGCGCTGGAAGAGACCCGCGATGAAGCGGTCTTCGGCACCGCACAGATGGAGGGCGTCGATGACGTCGATCCGGGCCGCGAGACTGGCGCGGGCGGCGAAGGCGATAACCGCCGCCGCCGCTCCGGCCAGCAGGGCAAGAAGCCCCAGGCCGAGCGCCTGGGCCGTGCCGGCAGCGCGGCGGACGGCATTGGCCCAGCGTCCATGATCATCAATTCGCGCCGCCATGCCCTCCGCATCGAACTGTGCCTGTAAAGCGACCGTGTCGATCACACTGCCCGAGCGGGTGCGGACATCGACCAGTAGCGGAAGTGGCAGATCGTCGGGCAGATTGCCTTCGCCGAGCCAGGGGGTGAGCAGGGCGAGCGCATAGTCGCGTCCTCGCGCGGTGGCTTGCTCCACGCCGGGCATGGCTTGCGTGAGCTCGGCAGCCCGGGCGGCATCGGCGCCGGCGTCGCGACCGGCCACGGGGCGGATCTGGATGGTCATGGATGTCTCCAGGTCGGTCGTCCAGCGCTGGGCCTGCAGCCAGGCACCGCGCGCGCCGAGGGCGGCGATACAGGCGAGGAAGACCAGGATCGCCGCAACGATGAACAGCGGACGGTCGCGTCCGGCATCCGGCGGCAGGAGGCGTCCATTGCCACCCGCGGGCGGTTTGGGCAGGCCGTCAGTCATCGCCGCCTCCGCTGTCGCTGTCGCCGGGCTCTGCGACGGGGTGACGGGTTGTGTCATCACCGTCGCGCGTCTCGTTGCTGCGCGGCGCGGCCGCGGCCGGGGCTGCGGCAACACGGTCGGCCTCCGCTTCCGCTTCTTCACGCATCCGCAGGCGCTCACTGCGGGGCGGACGGATATGGAGATGTCCGTTCGAGAGCGTCATCACCGGCGCATCCAGCATGCGGACCAGTTGCAGGTCGTGGGTCGCTATGATGATGGTGGTGCCCAGCTTGTTGAGCTCGGCGAACAGGCGCAGCAGACGCATGCCCATTTCCGGGTCGACATTGCCGGTCGGTTCGTCCGCGATCAGCACTTCGGGCTGCCCGACCACAGCGCGGGCGATCGCGACGCGCTGTTGCTCGCCGCCGGACAGGGTCGCCGGCAGGGCATTCATCTTGTCGCCCAGGCCGACCCAGGCCAGCAGTTCGGCCACATCCTCGGCATAGTCCTGCCGCTTGCGCCCGGCGACGCGCAGGGGCAGGGCGACATTGTCGAAGACATTCATGTGGCCAAGCAGGCGGAACTCCTGGAACACGACGCCGACGCGGCGACGCAGATCCGGCAATTCATTGCGCGGCAGGGTCGCGGCGTCGCGGCCGAAATAGCTGATCAGCCCGCGCGACGGCTTGGCGGCGAGATAGATCAGTCGCAGCAGCGAGGTTTTGCCGGCTCCGGACGGTCCGGTGAGGAATTGGAAAGAACCGCGTGGTAAATCAAAAGACAAATCGCTCAGGACTTCCGGTCCCCGGCCATACCGCATACCGACATTGTCGAAGCGGATAACCGGCTCCGGGTCCATGTGCGGCGACTGGGATGAACTCGAAACGATGGAAATTCTCCATGGAACCGGGTGAGCCGAAGAAGATGTGTAGACGACTCATATGAGCATAGTACTCAGCTGTCCGTCATGTACCACGCGTTACCGTGCCAATCCCAATGCGATTGGCACGAATGGTCGACGCGTGCGCTGCGCATCCTGCGGTCATGTCTGGACCGCAGAGGTCGAGGATCCCAGCGATCTGCCAAGCCTGCAACCGGCTCCGCCGGTCAAGCCGGACGCTCCGACCGAGGAGCCGGGCGGTGACAAGAAGGTCCATACCGCCTTCCGCGAGCGCCAGGAAAAGAAACGCCGGACCCTGTCCGCCGCCGCTGCCGGCGGTGCCTGGGGCGGACTGCTGGCGGCTTGTACCGTTCTCTTTGTCTGCGCGTGGATCTTCCGCGTTGATATTGTCACCCTGTGGCCGCGGGCCTCCTCGGCCTATGCAGCGATCGGAACCTCGGTGAATCCATGGGGCTTTGACGTCGGTGAGCTCGAGGTCAGCCGCGAGGTCGACCACGGCGTGCCGCTGCTGGTTGTCGAAGGCGATGTCCATAATTTTGACCGCCGCGCCCGGGCGATCCCCGGACTTCGCGCGATCCTCCGCGATGAGCGTGGCGAAGCCGTCCTCGAATGGACGATCTCGATGCCGGCCGGCCGGATCGGCGCCGGGCGTCGGCAGGACTTCCGCACGGTCGTCTCCGATCCGCCACCCGAGGCCGTCGAAGTTGAAGTGGTGCTGATGGATTTGCCGGCACACGGCAATGTGCCCGCTGGCGCGCACGACGAGACGCCGGATCACGCGCCGCAAGGCGATACCCATGCCGCTCCCGGCGCGCACATGCCCGAGGCGGTCGCCACAGATCACACCACGCTCGCTGACCATGCCTCACCCGCGGAACACGGAGGTGAAGCATCCGGTTTGCATGCAGCGCCATCGCCTGCCGCCGTCCAGGAGCACCATGCTCCGGCGGACCAGCACGCGGCCGCCGAACCGGCCAGCGCCGGCCACCACTGACCCGGCAACGCAGGAGCCGCCGGCGCGCCTTGCGACTGAAAGCAAAAAGGGCGGCCCGATCAATCGGCCACCCTTTGTCTGTCTGGCTCGGTCGGGTGTGCAAGCATAGCACGCCCGCGGTGATCAGAACCGCTCCAGCAAGCGCTCGATATAGTCGAGCTCCTCCTGCGGACGCCCGGCCTCGGCGGCGCGACGACGCAATTCCTCGAGAATGTCGCGCGCCCGGGCCCGGCTCATCTCGTCGGGGACCTCGACGCCAGCGCCATCAGCAAAGGCGCCTTCCGCGGGGCGACCGAGCGGGTCACGATTGTCCTCGCCCTCGCCCATCTGGCTGCCGTTTTCCTGCATGCGCTCCAGCAGTTCGCGTGCGAGTTGTTCGGCGCCCGACCGGAGTTCGGCGAGGGCGTCTTCCTGAGCCGCGAGTGCCCCGGCTGTGTCGCCCTCGCGCAGCGCGTTCTCGGCCTGCTGCATGGCTTCACCGGCACCGCCCATGGCGTCTTCGCCCTGTCCGGGCAGGGCGTCGGCTGATTCCGAGAAGCGCTGGGCGAGCTGGCCCTGGGCATCGGCCAGGGCTTGGGCGCTTTGTCCGCCGCCGCTCTGGTTTTCGGCGAGGCTTTGCGGACCCTCGCCCGATTGCCCCTGTTGCTGCTGACCGGATGAGTTTCCGGATTGTGGCTGGCTGGCGCCGCCCTGCTGCTCGGAGAGACCAAAGGTCTGGTCCTGCAGATCGCGTTGCTCGCCGATGACTTCGCCGAGCTCCTCCAGGGCGCGGGCGATGGCTTCGGAGATCGGGTCGTCCTGCTGACCCTCGCCCTGACCCTGGCCCAGTTGCATCTGCATGTTGCGCAGCATCTCCGACAGGGCCGCGAGCGCCTGGCGCGCATCGGCGGTATTGCCGAGCTCTGCGGCGTCACGCAGGGCGTCGAGCATTTCCTGCAGGCCTTCCGAATTCATGCTCGGTCCCTGGCCGCCTTCCGCGAAATTGCCGTCTTCGGCGGCTTCGCGGGCCATCGCTGCCATATAGTTCTGCATGGCCTCCTGATAGGCCTCGAACAGGGCAGCGAGTTCGGTTTCATCAGCGCCGCGGGCAAGCGCTTCCATCAGTGCACGCTCGGCGGCGCGCAGGGCGGTCTCGGCATCGGCCAGCGAGCCGAGCTCGGCCCGTAGCGCGATGTGCCAGAGATCGCCTTCCAGATCCCCCAACGCCTCCTGGTCGCGTTGCCGGCGCAGCCGGTGCAGGGTTTCACGCAGGCCGAGATAGACAATCGGGTCCTCGAAGAAATACTCGGGCGCGTCGGAAATGGCGGCAAGGCCACGGGCAACCTGGATCAGCCCCTCCGGCGCGCGCTCGATACGGCGGGCCGGGTTCTCGGTGAAATAGGCCGGACCGGACGGCACGTCCTCGGCGTAAAGGGGTTCGGGTTCTTCCAGCGGTGCGTAGGCGGCATCGGCGGCCATCACATTGCGGCGCTGCTCGGCCACAGCGCGCGCCAGGGCGTCCAGGAAGACCCGTGCCGGAAGGGTGATGCCCAGCTCCGGCGAGCGACCTGTATTTCCAGCGGCGTCGGTCGCGACCATGCGGATGTCGACGCGTGAGCCTGCCAGCGGGTGGCGTGCGGTCTCCAGCAGGGTCGCCATGGCATCGTCTTCGCCGCCAGGGGTCACGGCGGACGTCTCGATATCGAGGGTCTGCCAAGCCTCGTCGCTGTCCTCGGGGCGCAGTTCGAGGGCATAGCCGGTCGCGCCATAATCATCAGTTACGGTGAAATCGATATCGAGTTCACCGGCTGCGGTAGAGCCCGGCACGGCGGTCAGGCGTACGCGCGGCGGTGTGTCGGGCGTTACGGTGAAGGACCAGGTCTCGCGGGTTCCGGGCGCGGACAGTCGGACCGTGGCGTCGGCGTCTACCGCCTGGCGGATTTCCCAGACGCTGTCGCCGATCTCGGTACCCGCCGTGCGTTGGCGCCCGTCATTGTCTCGCAGGGTGAGGTTCGGCTGCCGCCGAGACCCGGCAATCCGGGCCACGAAGGTCGAGCCGGCTGGCACAACGGCGTCCCGACTGTCGGTCGCGAGAAATATCGGCGCTCGCCCGGTATAGGTCGGCGGATCAATCCAGGCATCAATGGAGAGGGTCTCGCCACCCGCGATAATGGGGGTCAGGGAGAAAGCTTCGCCGACACGGTCGCGTGCCGCCGGCCCGGCGACCAGCCAGCTGATGATCAGGCCGAGGCCGAGCATGCCGCGGACTGCAAACCCGTCATGGCGGGCCCAGGCCGCGTGTGGTCGACGCGCCCGTGCGGCTTTCAGCCGGGCCGCCATACGTGTCTGGTGTTCGGCCCAGACCCGCTGGGCGACGGGATCGCTGTCGCTGGGCCTGTCAGTGAGAGCCTCGTGCGGGCGGGCGGTGATCCCGGAATCATCCTCGATTCGCCGGGCGACATCATCGGCGCTCGGCCAGATGAAACCGCGAACGCCAGGCCGCGTCATCCAGACTGCGAGGGCGAATGTGACAGCCGCATACATCGCCCGCCATGGGTCGCCGATCATGTCCCAGCTGCCGAGCAGGGTCAGGATCAGGAAGCTGACAAGCCAGGCAAGACCGGGCCAGATGACCGGAACCGACCGCTCCCAGACGAGCGCAATCCAGGCAAGGAAAAGAGACGTGCGACGCATGACGGAAAACCTAGCACGGCGGTCCGGAATAACGAGGGGGCGCTGCATTACACTTTAGTGAGCAGTCCGCGCTCGGAAACCCTAGGTACCGGCGTCCTCTTCGGCGGGCGGCGGATCGCCCCAGAGTGGGTCTGGACGTTCCAGATTGCCCCGCAGGCCGCAGGCGGCGAGGGCGAGAGCGCTGAGCGCGACGAGGGTGAAAGTGGCCAGACGTTTCATCGCAAATACTCTCAGCAACCCAGGCGGTCCTTCCAGACCGCCACCTGTTCACGGACCCGCACCGGCGATGTGCCGCCGAAACTGGTCCGGCTCATCATCGACGCCCGGGCACTCAACACGGAAAAGACGCCGTCGTCGATAGCCGGCTCGACGCTTTGCATGTCGGCCAGCGGCAGCGCGGCGAGCGGAAGACCCTTGGCTTCAGCAAGTTTGACGATCGAGCCGGAGATATGGTGGGCATCGCGGAATGGCTTGCCCAGTTCGCGGACGACATAATCGGCCAGGTCCGTCGCGTCGGAATAGGCCTCACCGGCGGCCGCTTCGAGCGCCTCCGGAAAGAAGGTCAGGTCGGCGGCCATGCCAGCCATCGACAGGAGCGCGAGCTCGAGGTCATCAATGGCCTGGAAGACCGGCGCCTTGTCCTCCTGCAAGTCCTTGGAATAGGCGAGGGGCAATCCCTTTACCACGACCAGCAATCCGGTCAGCGACCCGATGATGCGCCCGGGCTTGGCCCGGACCAGCTCGGCCGCGTCGGGATTGCGTTTCTGTGGCATGATCGAGGAGCCGGTCGACCAGGCATCCGAGAGGGTCGCAAAGCCGAAGCGGCGCGTGCACCAGAGCACGATCTCCTCGGCGAAGCGCGACAGGTTCACGGCGCAGATCGAGGCTGCCGAGAGAACTTCCAGTGCGAAGTCACGCGCCGCCACTCCGTCCAGCGAATTGGCCATCGGGCGATCAAACCCGAGCGCGGACGCGGTCATTTCGCGATCAATCGGGAAGGCGGTCCCGGCCAGCGCCGCGCAGCCCAGCGGACTCTCATTGAGGCGTTTGCGGGCATCGGCGAAGCGGCCACGGTCACGTTGGGCGACTTCGACATAGGACAGAAGATGATGGCCGAGCGAGACCGGCTGGGCGGTTTGCAGATGGGTGAAGCCCGGCATGACCTGGTCGGCATGCTGCTCGGCCTGTTTGACGAGAGCAGTCTGGTAGGCGGCCAGCATCGCATCAATCCGGTCACAGGCATCGCGCAGCCAGAGCCGGAAATCGGTCGCGACCTGGTCATTGCGTGAGCGCGCCGTGTGCAGCCGGCCAGCCGGTTCGCCGATGATGTCCTTGAGCCGCGCCTCGACATTCATGTGAACGTCCTCAAGCGCTTTCGACCACGGAAAGTTGCCGGCATGGATCTCGGAACGGACCTGCTCCAGCCCGCGCTGGATCGATGCAGCATCCTCGCTTGAAATCACACCCGTTGCGGCCAACATTTGGCTGTGGGCCAGGGAACCGTCAATATCCTGATCCGCCATGCGCTTGTCGACATCGATCGACGCGTTGATGGCTTCCATGACCGCGGAGGGCCCGGCCGAGAACCGGCCGCCCCACATGGCGCTGGAAGTTTTTGTCTGCGCGTCGTCTTTCGTGTCGTCAGCCATGTCGGAATGCCCGTTGAGGAGATTGAGATGAAAATGTCGCCGCTCAAGGCCGGACTGATTGCCATGCCCGTTATCGGTATCGTGGCTTTTCTATACGTGGTGTTTTCGGCCATGGACAAGGGAGAAACCGGCCCGCTGGACAGCTACGCAACTGGCGAAATGCGGGCCTTTGTGACGCTTGATGACGCGCCGGCGCAGCCCGACCTCGCCTATGTCGATGGCGAGGGCAATGAGGTTCTGCTCGCCGATTATCGCGGACAGGTCATCCTCGTGAACTACTGGGCCACCTGGTGCGGCCCTTGTGTCGAGGAAATGCCGGCGCTCTCCGATCTCCAGTCCGAGCTGGGCGGTGACCGCTTCCAGGTGGTCACGATCACCCTGGACCGCTCGATCGAGGATGCGCGCGATTTCCTCACCCGGATGGATCTGGACAACCTGCCGCTCATCCATGACGGCACCTTCTCCAGTCCCGGCCGGGTCCGCGCCATCGGCCTGCCCATGTCTATCCTGTATGACGGGCAGGGCCGCGAAATCGGTCGCGTACCGGCGCCCGCCGAATGGAATAGCGAAGACGCCTACAATCTTATCCGCGCGGCGATCCGGCGGGGCATCTAACTCCCCCCAAATTGACAAAAAAAGGGCCGCTCCGATCGCTCGGGGCGGCCCAGTTGCTTGCATCTCGGAGGGATAATCGAGTCGCAGCCCGGTCGGGGAGGATCGGGTCGGCGTCTTTCTATGGGCGGCTTGCGACGCCTCGATGACAAGGGCGCGATGCTTGTGTGTCGGTCACAGGCCGGTTGCTGTGGAGAAGAAAAAGGCGCCCCGGACCAAGGCCCGGGGCGCCCTTCATGTCAGGCTCAGATCGATGCCTCAGTAGGTGACGCGCACGCCGAACACGGCGGACCAGCCGTATTCCTCGAACTGCTCGACCCGATTGATCCCGTCCGGACGGGTGACCGCGCGGTAGGGTTCGTCGGTGACATTCTTGAGATCGCCGAAGATCTGCAGGGTATCGTTGAACTCGAACTTGGCCGAGAGATCGAGCTGGGTATGCTCAAGCACCCAGCGGTCCTCGTCCGCCCCGCCGCGGATCTCGTCGAGATACTCGGAGCGGGTCGAGACCACGGCGCGCAGGTCCCACGGGCCGTTGTCATAGCCCAGAACGGCATTCCAGACCGTGTCGGACTGACGCGGCAGCGGGATGACACGGCCATCGGCCAGGGTCGCTTCACTGTCGGTCGCCGTGAAGTTGAAGCCAGCGATGAAACCCTCGACCGGAAGGAAGTCGAGCGCCTGCTGGTAGTTGAACTCGATACCCGAGACATTGGCTTCCGGCAGGTTGATGTAGGAGCTGGCTTGGTCGAAGACGCGCCCGTTCAGCGTGATATCCGAGTACTCGACGCCACCGATGAAATTCTCCAGATCCTTGTAGAAATAGCCTAGGTACACGACCGCGTCATTGTTCGGATACCACTCGATCGAGGCGTCGAAATTGTCGGCTTCGAGACGCTGCAGGTCCGGATTGCCGAACTCGCCCTCGACCTCGTTGCTGTCATTCTGTTCGACCAGGATGCGCGGGGCGAACTGTCCGGGATTCGGACGCTGGATCGAGGCGAAGTAAGCGCCGCGGAGGATGATGTTCTCGGTCAGCTCGTAACGGGCCAGGATGGACGGGAGCACGTCGGTATAATCGTCCGACGCGCTGGTCGGCGTGACGAAAACAGTGTCTTCGGTCAGCGCGACACCGTTTACGATCGCATCTTCCGCGCCGAGGAAGGTTTCATAGCCACGGGCGGCCATATCGGTCTGTTCGACGCGGACACCCCCGACCAGGCGCAGCGGCCCGTTCTCGACCGAGCCCATCAGATAGCCCGCCACGACATCTTCCTCGACGCGGTAGGATGCGCCGAAGCTCCCGATATCGCTGTCGGTCCCGACCAGATCGAGCGCATTGCGGTTAGCGAAGAAGAAGTCACGGACAGAGCCGGGATTGGCCACCGGGCCGATCGGACCCTGGCCATACTCGACCGTGTGCGCCACGTCGGACAGAAGCAGGTTCGCATCGTCATAGACCTCGAGGTCCAGCGCGTACTTCTTGTCCCGTGTGCGAGCCCGGACACCATACTGGATGTAGCCAGGCAGGGTCCCGAAATCGATATCGTGACGGATATTCAGCGTCGCGGCGTATTCGCGGTCCTGGGACAGGCCGTTGGTCAGCTCGAATCCGTTGTTTTCGTAGTTCGCCGCATCGAAGACGCGATCCGTGGTGACCCCGCCGCCGAAGATCAATTGCGGGCTCAGCGGATTGCTCCCGTCGACCGCAAAACTTTCGCCATTCTCGAAGGTGTAGCGGAAATCCGTGTCGAGGCGGTTGGGCTCTTCTTCCTCCGCATGGACATAGGACAGCGACCAGTCGATTGACGTATTGCCGCGCAGCCATTCGCCGCCGAAATCTGTGGCGAAGAGCATCTGGGTTTCCAGACGATCCTTCACGTCGCGGTCGATATCCATGTCTGATGTGGTGAAGACGGCGAGATTGCCGGACGAGTTGACGTCGTCATAGTCGGCGTCCTCGAACTTGATCTCGACCCGCGACCGATATTCCTGGTCCGAGAAGTCCGAGCAGGTCGAGCGCGAGTAGAGGCTGAGATTATTGTTCACGCGGTAGTCGAAATTCAGGGCCGCGGTCGTGCGCTCGCGCGTGACCTGATAATTGCGCATTTCGACTTCGTTCGGGAAGGCAACGCTCTCGTCGATCTCCCAGCCGCCATCGACTTCAAAGCTTTCCGAGCCGAACCCACGTTGCTGGTAGGACAGGGAGCCTGCCACGCCGAGGCGTCCGTCCATGAAGTTGTTGGCGAAGTTGATCGAACCGCGATAGCCGAATTCCTGCTCCAGGTCGGAATAGAGCGAGGCGACACGGGCGCGCATGTAAAGGTCATCCACATCGAGGCCGGACATGGTCTCGATCTCGACATTTCCACCGACGCTGTCGCCATCCATGTTCGGCAGGAGCGACTTGTTGATCACGACGCTGGACAGCACGTCTGCGTCGATGACATCGAGGCCGACCTGACGGTCTTCGGCTTCCGGCGAGGTCAGGCGGACACCATTGATCGAGGTCGAGACCAGGTTGGGATCAAGACCGCGGATCGAGACGAAGCGGCCTTCGCCCTGGTCGTTGAGGACGTTGACACCCACCGCGCGGCGGGCCGCTTCGGCGACGTTCTCGTCCGGGAACTGGCCAATGGCGTCCGACGACAGAACGGCGATATTGCCGTCATTGGCGCGCTGGCGCGACAGGGCGGAGTTGAGCGCGCCGCGTTGGCCCATCACCAGGATATTGTCGACATAAGCGACATCGTCACCGAGCGTGATGGTCGGTGACACGGTCTCGGTCACGCTGGCCAGATTGACGCTGACTTCGCGGACGTCTGCGCCGACATAGCTGACACGCAGGGTGTACTCGCCGGCGGCAAGCCCCGTGACCCGGAATGTTCCATCGGCACCAACAGTTGTGGTCTGGCCGGTTTCCAGGATGCGGACGGTGGCGCCTTCAAGTGCGACCGACTGGGAGGCGTCCGTGACGCGGCCGGCGATCGTGCCGGCCTGGGCGGCTGTAGCGGCGGCGAGCGCGAGCACGGAGGCCGTGCCGAGCATGGCGATGGTCTTCTTCATGGGAGTCCCCCTCACATGGATTTGAGCGTTGCCTTGCCCGGCTGGGCAAAGTCGCCGCCTCTATGCGTGGGGAGTGGCGACATCCTGATGACGCTTCGATCTCACCTCCGTGTCGTTTTCGTGGACCCTCCGTGACGTCGCAAAATCCCGAAGCAATTGTCACGGAAATGTCGCCGGAACCCGGCTTAGCGCGGCCCGGGTCGCATGCTATCGGGCAGCCCACACTCGGGAGATGAGCCATGAAAAACGTGTTGGGATTTGTCGCGGGCGCCAGCGTCCTGGCCGCTTGCAGCCACGGCTTGCCGCCGGTTGCGATCGAGGCTGCGGTCGAAACCGCCAGCGTGGCGGGTACCGGCGATGCCGCCGATGATCCGGCCGTCTGGCTCGCTGCCAATCCGGCCGACAGTCTCATTTTCGGGACGGACAAGGATAATGGCATCTACGTCTACACGATGACCGGCGCCGAGCATGCCTATCTGCCCGAGGGACGACTCAACAATGTTGATGTGCGTTACGGGTTCGACGTCGGTGATCGGTTGGTCGACATCGCTGCGGCGTCGGATCGCTCCAATGGCGGCATGGCCTTCTTCTTCATCGAACCTGACACGCGCGCCGTCAGCTATGTCGGCGCGCTTCCCGTCGCTGGTGTGGTCGAGCCCTACGGCTTCTGCCTCTACCGCTCGCCCGTCGACGACGCCCTCTACGCTTTCCTGTCCGACAAGGAGCCGGGCACTTTCGTCCAGTATGCGCTGGACTGGGATGGCGTGATGGTCACGGCAGATGAGGTCCGCCGCGTCACGCTGGGGACGATCTCGGAAGGCTGCGTCGCGGATGATCGCACCGGCCGCCTTTATATGAATGAGGAGAATGTCGGCGTCTGGACCATGGGGGCCGAGCCGGGGGATCCGATTGAACCCCGTCAGATTGCCGCCACGGATGGTCGCGAGATCACGGCCGATGCCGAAGGCGCCGCGCTGCTGCCGCGTGGCGAGAGCGGTGGCTGGCTGGTTGTTTCCAGCCAGGGCGACAACACCTATGCCGTCTATGACCTGGAGACCGACGCCTTCGTTACCCGCCTGCAGATCGTCGATGCGGCAATCGATGGCGTCACCCATACCGACGGGATCGATATCTCTGCCGCCGATCTCGGCCCGGCCTTCCCGGACGGTGCGCTGGTGGTGCAGGACGATGAGAACGACACCGGTGGCCAGAACTTCAAGTTCGTTGACCTGCGCGCGGTGATCGCGGCGATTGAGACAGCCGCCGCCACCGACTAGACAGGCCGCATGGCACTTCTTGTCCCTGTTGCTCTTGCGGCAATCCTGCTGGTTCTGGCCCTGCACTACCGGTCCCGCGACGGCGGCCTGAAGGCATGCCTGCTGCGGGTCGAGCAATTGCTGGCTGGCGCGCTCGAGTGCTGCGACCCGATCACGCTTCGCGAACAGGATCAGGACATCCTGCGCGAGGCACCGGAACATCTCTTCCGGCTGGTTGCCAGCGCCATGGCAGGCGGCGATCGCGAGGCGATCGCCAAAGCGCTTGCCGCGATCCGGGAGTATCGCGCGTTCCGGGGCTGGCCAGATGGTGCCGCGTGATTGTCTCCGGGTTCGCATCGTCTAAGTTCCGATCATGACCCTGTTTGCCGTCAATCTCCTGCAGTTCGCCCTGATCGCGGTCGCCGGCCTGGGTGTCGCGCTGACGGTAACCCGGCCGCGTCTGCGGGCCGTATCGGCTCTGCTGGCAATGTCTGCCGTCTGGATGGTGTTCAACTTCCTCGAGGAGACGTCGGGCTTTCGCGATGTATGGCTGGTGACGCCGGCCTTCCGCCTGGCCTATCCTCCGCTGGTCTATCTCGTGGTGCGCGGCGTGATGATTGCGGGCCCGGCCTTGCGCTGGCGGGACTGGCCGCACGCGCTGCCTTTCCTGGCGGCGCTGGCGCTAACGCCGCAGATCGGTCTTGTCGAGCACGCCGCACGGATCAGCCTGTTCGTCTATTCTGCCGCTGCCCTGCTGCTTGTCCGTCGCTTTCACCAGACGACCCGCGACATGCGGTCGGACGCCCGGACCATCCAGCTGAACTGGATGATCGCGATGATCATCGTCTACATCATCGACGGCGTTTTCGATATGGTGCGCATGGATGCGCTCTGGCTCCATCCGTACTGGCCCTGGCTGGGCAGCCCGTCCGCCTATGTCTTCCAGATCGCGGTGTCGCTGGTCTTTGTCAGCATCCTTGTGGTGCTTGCCGTGCGCCACGCCCGCCTGTTTGCCGGCCTTGAGGCCGGCGCGCTGGCCGGCCGGCCGGGAGGTCCGGCATCGAGGCAGGGCACTGATGAAGCGGTCGGGAAAACCGGAGCCCCGATCCGGGATTTTCAGCGCGTCGAGGCGGCTGTTCGCGATGACGCCCTGTATACGGAGCCACGCCTGACCCGGCTCGAAGTCGCGACGGCATCGGGTCTGTCGGAGCGTGCAGTTACCCGGGCCATAAAGGTGGCCACCGGTCGCAATTTCAACGATTACATCAATTCGCTCCGGATCGAGGATGTCTGCGCGATGATGCGCGATGACACCCGGTCCGGCGCTCGCAGGCGGGTCATCGACCTCGCCTTCACCGCGGGCTTCAGCTCGAAATCCGTCTTCAATGCCGTGTTCAAGCGCGAGACCGGGCAGACCCCGTCTGCCTTCACGGAGACGATTGGCGGTGAGGTTCAGGGTGCCAGATCCGGGCCTGGACCGCGCTGACAAATTCCGCACGTCCGGAATCCGGATATCGGGCGATCCGTCCGCCTGTCCGTGATCCTGTCGACCCGTCAAAACGCGGGAGACAGACATGCTTCGATTTTTCATCGCCCTCGGGCTGCTTCTTGTCTTGGGAACGGGAAGCCTCATCGTCCGCGCTCATCATCTGCCCGCGGCCATGCGCCCAGATGGCGGCGCGCCACAAAGCTATCTCATCGCCAATGCAACGCTGCTCGACCCGGCGGCCGACCGTCTTCAGCCCAACGGTCATGTCCTCGTTCTGGATGGCAGGATATCGCAGGTCGGTACCGGTGCCTTGCCTGAGGTGCCCGGCGAAATCGTACAGATTGATGCCGGTGGCCGTGTCCTGCTGCCAGGCCTGATCGATGTCCATGTCCACATCTTCGACGAGACCGATCTGGCAGCCGGTCTCTCGCGGGGCGTCACGACGGTCCGGAACATGGGCGGCATGCCCTTCCACCTGCCGCTCGCCCGGCGCATCGAGCGCGGCGAGATATTCGGCCCGCGCCTTTTGACGACCGGACCCATTCTCAATGAGACGGGCGGACGCAATGGCAATGCCCTGCATGAATTCGTCCAGGGTGAAGCCGAGGCGCGCGCTCGCGTGCGACGCCAGTATGCAGCCGGCTTTCGCCACCTCAAACTCTATTCGAACCTGTCGCGGGAAAGCTTCGCCGCGATCCGCGCGGAAGCCGCCGGTCTGGGCATGACAATGAGTGGACATCCGGTCGAGGGCACCGACAGGGACCCGGTGGACTTCGCGATCTCGCTTGAGGCCGGACTTCGCACCCTTGAGCACACCGAGTCGATCGTCTGGCACGCCCTGAATGACGAGATGGACCGGGACCGTGTCAGCCAGCTGGCTCGCCAGATCGCGGCCTCAGGCACGATGGTGGACCCGACCCTGATCGTTCACGAAAACCTCGCCCGGATCGTGGAGACGCGGGGCGCTCACATCACGCGGCCCGACATGGTCAGCTACAACCCGGTGATTGCCGGGTTCGAGCAGGAAAGTTTCGATTTCTGGACCCGTTATCCGCACGATGACCGGACCCGGATGCAGGCCTTTTACATAGCGGTGACCGGTGAGATGCACCGGGCCGGCGTCCAACTGACCGTGGGAACCGATTCAGGCGTCATGGCGACCCCGTTTGGCGTCTCGACCGTCCGTGAAATGGAACTTCTGGTCGATGCCGGGCTGACCTCGCTCGAGGCGATCCGCGCGGCCACGCTGAACGGTGCCGAAGCCTTGGGGATGAGCGGGCAGATCGGCTGCCTGGCGACGGGATGTGCGGCGGACTTGTTGCTGGTTGCCGATGATCCGACTGAGGATGTTGCCAGCCTGCATGATTTGGACGCTGTGATGCGGGACGGACGCTGGCTCGATGGCGAGGCGCTGGCGGCGCTCGGCGTAGCCGGACACCACCCCTCATCACTGCGGACCTGGTGGCGATTGCTTCGGCACAGCCTGGCAATCCGCTGACCGTCGCGGCACGAAAAAAGGCCCGGCTGATCAAGCCGGGCCTTTGTCCATTCAGCGATGTCGCCAGGCTCAGCCGAGGGCTGCGTCGAGCTCGGGCAGGGCGTTGAAGAGGTCAGCGACCAAGCCGTAATCGGCGACCTGGAAGATCGGGGCTTCCTCGTCCTTGTTGATGGCGACGATGACCTTAGAGTCTTTCATGCCGGCGAGGTGCTGGATGGCACCGGAAATGCCGACGGCGATGTAGAGCTCGGGGGCGACGACCTTGCCGGTCTGGCCGACCTGGTAGTCGTTCGGGACATAGCCGGCGTCGACGGCCGCGCGCGAGGCGCCAACCGCGGCGCCCAGCTTGTCGGCGATCGAGTCGAGCAGGTGGAAATTGTCACCCGACTGCATGCCGCGACCGCCGGAGATGACGATCTTGGCAGCGGTCAGTTCCGGGCGGTCCGACTTGGACAGCTCTTCGGACACGAATTCCGACTTGAACGGACCGGAGCCGGCAGCGATGTCCTCGATGCTGGCCGAGCCGCCATCGCCGGCCTTCTCGAAGGATGTCGGGCGAACCGTGATGACTTTCTTCGCGTCCGAGGACTTCACCGTCATCATCGCATTGCCGGCATAGACCGGGCGAATGAAGGTGTCGGCGGACTCAACCGAGGAAATCTCGGAGATTTGCATGACATCAAGCTTGGCAGCGACGCGCGGCATGAAATTCTTGCCGCCGGTGGTCGCGGCCGCGAGCAGTGCGTCATAATCGGCCATCAGCGGGGTGACGAGCGCGTCCATGGCTTCGGCCGTCGGCTTGGCGAGGACGTCGCTCTCCGCGTGCAGCACCTTGGCGACACCGTCGATCTTGGCAGCCGCATCGGCGACCGCCTGCGCGCCGGAGCCGGCGACGAGGACGTGGATGTCGCCGCCCAGGGCCTTGGCTGCGGTCACAACGGCGCGGGTGGCGTCGCTGAGGGTGGCATTGTCATGTTCGGCAATAACGAGAACAGCCATGATCAGATCACTCCCGCTTCATTTTTCAGCTTGTCGACCAGTTCGGCGACGCTCTCCACCTTGATACCGGCTTCGCGCTTGGGCGGCTCGGTGACCTTGACGATGGTCAGGCGCGGGGCCGTGTCGACGCCGTAATCGGCCGGAGCCTTGGTGTCGATCGGCTTGCGCTTGGCCTTCATGATGTTCGGCAGCGAAGCGTAGCGTGGCTCGTTGAGGCGCAGGTCGGTGGTGATGATGGCCGGCATTTCCAGCGACAGGGTCTGCAGACCGCCGTCGATTTCACGTGTGACCTTGGCCTTGCCGTCGGCAATCTCGACTTCCGACGCGAACGTGCCTTGCGGCCAGTCGAGCAAGGCTGCGAGCATCTGACCGGTCTGGTTGTTGTCGCCGTCAATGGCCTGCTTGCCGAGCAGGACGAGTTCAGGGCTCTCCTCGTCGACGACAGCCTTGAGCAGCTTGGCGATGGCGAGTGGCTCAACCGCATCATCAGTCTGGATCAGGATGCCGCGATCGGCGCCCATGGCCAGGGCCGTCCGGATCGTCTCCTGGGCCTGCGCTGGCCCGATGGAGACCACGACGATCTCTTCCGCGACGCCCTTTTCCTTGAGACGGATCGCTTCTTCGACCGCAATCTCGCAGAACGGATTCATGGACATTTTGACATTCGCGAGGTCGACGCCCGACTGATCGGGTTTCACGCGGACCTTCACGTTGTAATCGACGACCCGTTTGACGGGGACGAGAACCTTCATACCGGAGCTCCGAATTTGGCCGCGCGCGAGGCCCGCGCAGCTTGAAAGGACAGGCTGGGAACCTGCCCATGCCTGCGCTCTAAGTCAATGTGACAGGCGGGCTGACGTGCGCGTCAAATCACAGCAGGCCTCAGCCCTTCATCCAGCCCGAGACCGGCCCCGCGGGGGCGATTGCGAAGCGCCACAGCGCGTAGAGCACGGCGGAGCTGAGGGCGCATATCGACAGGGCGGCCGGGATGAACCAGGCGCCGAGGACCTCGGCAGCACCTTGCTGCGCTTGGTAGGACAATGCCCAGTCGCCGTCTGCATAGTGCCAAAGCCCGACAGCTTGCGGGTGGGCGACTTCCATGACGGCCATATGCAGGAGGACAAGCACGAAAACGCCGGCGACACCGATCGCCGTCTGCAGGCGTGTCAGTGCCTGGTTCTTTTACACCAATTCGCTGATGTGGCGGACCGAGGTGATCCTGATCGACGAGATGCCTGTCGACGAGTTCGAACGGCTTTTCCCGGCCATGCTAGCCCTGCTCGTCGGCTTGGCCTTCAGCTTTTGGTCAAGCCCGGCGAAGCGGGCGGTCAAATCGCCTCAGCCGTCACCGCAGCCCTGATTGTGAGCGGATCCTGCAGACGCGTGGCTCGCGTCTGCAGGATCCGGCACGCAAGCTTAGTCCGCGGCCGCGACCAGCTCGGTCGAGATAAAGAGCTCGATCTGATCGGAGACGTAAGGCACGGCATAACCCATGTCCCACTCCGAGCGCATCAGCGCGCCGGTCGCCGTGAAGCCGAGCTTGGTGGCACCATCGCGGGTCTCACCGGTCTGGTTCAGCGTGACATTGAGGCTGACCGGACCGGTCAGGCCGTTCATCGTCAGGTCGCCGGTCATCGTGCCGGTCTCGCCGTCTTCGGTCTCAAAGCCGGTCGCGACGAAACGGGCAGTCGGGTTGGCTTCGGTCTCGAAAAAGTCAGCCGAGTTGAGGTGGCCGATGAAGCGGTCCTGGTTGGCGCCGACCCAGAAGCCGTCGATCAGGTTGAAGGTGATGTCGATGGTCGAGTTCGACGGGGTTTCGAGGTCGAGATCCACGGTGCCGTCATAGTCCGTGAACTGGAGCGACATCGTCGAATAGCCCTGGTGATCCCAGCTGGCCTGGATGATCGTGTGGGACTTGTCGAATTCGAAGCTCTGCGGCTCGGCGTGAACCGTGCCGGCAAAAAGGGCGGCCGCGGAGGCGGCGAGAAGGAGGCGGGTCATGCGGTTACTCCGTATGGGCTGAACTTGTGCCGATACACATAGGAGGTTGCGACATTTTGTCGACCGGTCTGACGTCAAGTTGGTCTTTCCTGCCTGGAAACAATCAGCGCGTCAGCGGTCCTTTCCCGGAATCCAGAGCACATCCGCGCGCCCTTCATCATTCGCCGTCCGGGCCATCACGAAGAGCAGATCGGACAGGCGATTGAGATATTTCAGGACCGCCGGGTTGAGCCTTGCTCCGCTCGCCATCAGCACTGACACCTTGCGTTCGGCGCGGCGACACACCGTGCGGGCGACGTGCAGGCGGGCCGCGGCTTCGCTGCCTCCCGGCAGGATGAAGGAGTTGAGGGGCTCCAGTTTCTCGTTGAGCCGGTCGATCTCGCCTTCCAGCCAGCTGACCTGGTTTTCCGTCACACGCAGCGGCTCCCAGTCCGGCGGCGTGTCGCTTTCGGGGACACAGAGATCAGCCCCGACATCGAACAGGTCGTTCTGGATGCGGGTCAGGCTGGCATCCATCGGGTCTGCCGACCGCAACGCTGCGCGGGCCAGGCCGATAGAGGAATTGGCCTCGTCAACATCCCCGTAGGCGTCGACCCGGGGATCGTGTTTCGCTGCTTCGGACATATCGCCCAGACGGGTCGATCCGGCATCGCCGGTGCGGGTGTAGATTTTTGTCAAACGGACCATGATGCTGACATAGCCCCTGCGCCTGGCCCGGAAAAGGGTTTGAACCCCGAAAAGGTTCGAAGGAGAGACGATCATGTTTGCCACTCTCGCGGCCGCCGCCTTGCTGCTGGCCCAGCCGCTGGCGCCGACGCCCGCAACAGCGCCCGATCTCGATGCGATCGCCGAAACCACGCTGGAGGCGTCCGGCGCTCCGGGGGTTGCCGTCATGCGCGTGGTGGATGGCGAGGTCGCAATCGGCGTCGCCGGTCTGCGCGCGCTTGGCAGCGAGGCGTCCATCGATGCTGGCGATCTCTGGCATATGGGGTCGAACTCGAAAGCCATGACGGCTACCCTGATCGCCCGCCTGGTCGAACAGGATGTGGTCGGCTGGGATGACACGATCGGTCAGCACCTCGCGGCCGTCATCCCGGATATGGATCCGGCCTATCGCGATCTGACCTTCCGTCACCTGCTCTCGCACCGGGCCGGGATCACACCGAATGTCGGCATGATCGCCATGATCCAGTTCAACGTGCAGGGCGCCAATGGCGACCCGATGCCGCCGCAGCGTATCGACTATGCGACCCGGGTCCTGACCCAGTCGCCTGCGGCCACGCCGGAAACCGAGTTTCTCTATTCCAATGCCGGCTATGTGGTTGCCGCGGCGATGATCGAGCAGGCCACCGGTGACAGCTGGGAAACCCTGATCACGCGCGAGGTCTTCGAGCCGCTGGGGATGGACAGCGCCGGTTTCGGACCGCCGGGCTCGGCCGATGTCGTCGATCAGCCGCGCGGTCATCGTGGCGGCCTGTTCGGACGCCGGGCGATGGAGCCGGGGCCGATGGCGGACAATCCGCCGGTGATGGGGCCGGGCGCGACCGTGCATGTGTCCTTGCAGGACCTGGCGCGTTTCCTCGAGGCGCACCTGGCTGGCGCACGCGGTGATGAGACCGGCTATCTGACGGCCGAGAGCTGGCAGACCCTGCATACACCGCCCTTTGGCGGCGATTACGCCATGGGCTGGGGTTTCAACGGTACCCAGCTGCTGCATGCCGGATCGAACACGATGTGGTTCGTGCAGATGGTCATCGAGCCGCCGACGGGCCGCGCCTACGTGGTCGCGTTCAATGATGGCCGGATCAATGCGCTGCAGGGTCCGACCCGTGACGCCATTATCGCCATGGCCCGCTAGTCCGGACCGAGCCGTCAGCCGCCAAAGTTTTCCTTGATCAGGAAGATGGCGATGATGATCAGCACGGCGGCAAACTGCAGCACGACACGCAGGCGCATCAGCTTGTTGGAGCGTGAGCGCGACTTGTCGTCGGACTTGTACATGTTGAAAATGCCGAAGCCGAGCGTGATGACTACGGCCAGCATGGCAATGTAGAGCAGGCCTGTGAGGATGTTTTCCATCAGCTTCTCCAGCGCAGTTCAGCTGCGCGTACGGGGTTCTTGAAGGGTTCGCCGGTCTCGCGATGCGTATCCCAGGCGCGCTTGAGGGCGAAATACCATTTCGCCTGAACGTCGCTGTCATGGATCAGCATCAGCTTGGGATCATAGGCAAGGCCGACCTGCTGGGCGTTCACCGCGTCGCGGTCCTGGCCGACAAAGGTCTCGATGCCCATCCGGATCAGCGGATTGGGCACGATCGACGGCAGCCAGTGGTCCCAGTAGACGACGATCGTGATCGCGGTTGATGTCGCATTGGTCGGTGTGACGGCGGTGAAGCCGGTGAAGTGCTTGCCGCCGGCCTTGACGTATTCGGTGCGCAGCCCCGGGAGCTGGAAGCGGATTTCGGTCTGCGGCTCGCCCATCAAGGAATAGAGATAGGAATTCTTTGACGGCACGTGCGGCAGCATCGAGAAACCGCGCTCTACGGGTCCGAACTTCTTGGTCTTCTCGTGCACCGACTTGGCCGAGCGCCACCACCATTGGCGGTGGATATAGGGGATGTGGGCCGGATCCATCAGGCCGATCACGGCATGGTCGACATGGCAGTTGAAGACGTCGCGAACGACCAGTTTCGGCTGTTGTCCCTCGGGAATGTCCAGCTTGGGCGGATCGATCGTCGGGGCTTCATCGGCCTGGGCCTCATCAGCATACCAGATCCAGATCAGACCCTGGTCCTCATGCACCGGGAAGCGGAGGACCCGGATCTTTGTGAGGTCCATCGCCTCGGCCTGGTCGGCGGTCAGCGAGGGGATGGCGGCGCACGATCCGTCGGTACGGAAGCGCCAGCCATGATAGGGGCATTCGACCTGGGTTTCACCGTCATGGTTCTGCGCTTCCCCGCCAGACAGGAGGATGCCGCGGTGCGGGCAGATGTCCTTGAGGGCGTACGCCTTGCCGTCATGGTCGCGGCCGAACAGGATCGGCTGGCCGAGCAGCTCGCGGTGGAGGTGCTGGCCCGGTTTGAGCTCGCTCGACAGGGCGCCGAAATACCACAGGTCTTTGACAAACATGATCGCCACATAGCGCGTTGTGTCCCGTCTGCCTAGCGACCGCGCGCTATCACGTGTGCGGCATATGGGCTTGTGAAGCGGCTCGGCCGGGCGCTAGTCTGCGGCACGCACGGGGGGCGCGTTGGAGACTGACGCGCATGCGAAAGACCAGATCGACAAGCCTGATACCCAGATCGACAAGCCTGATACAACGCGTTCTGACCAGCGGGACCGTCGCTGCGCTGGGCCTGTCAGCCTGTTCGGGTGAGCCGGATCCGCTGCCCGATGCCGTACGCCTGCCGGCGTCCGCGCTGGCGGCCTTTCAGGATCATCTGCAAACCATGAGCGAGGGTGATCTGTCGTGCACGGATGCGGCCATCGAGGCGGTGCCCAGGGCAGTCGGGTTTGTGAATGATGACCAGCAGCCGGATTATGCCCTCGTGACCCAGCATCTGCGCTGCCGGAGCGATCGCGGCTCGGCGCTGGCTTATTTCTGTGGCCAACAGATCTGCGCTTTCCCGGCCCTGATGTCGGACGGTGAAGGTTATCGCGTCATCTGGTTGATGTCGGGCAATGAGATCGAGACCCGGACCGACTATCAGGAAACCCGTTTCGTGGTTCGTCAGGGGGCCTATGCCGGAGCAGATCGCAGCGCGGTTGTCGTGCGCGAATATATCTGGCGCGACGGTGATCTGCGTCGGGTTGCCGAGCGCGAGGAGTTGGCCAAC